>DASXCU010000144.1:0-62537 GCA_036491035.1 Galbitalea sp.
TTCGGTCTCAATTTGGGAGCGCTCCCAGAAAATCCTTGACAGAACGAAGTGACCGTACTTAGTGTTAGCTCGATCTTGTGAGAGCGCTCTCACGAAGCACGGGCGCTGTCATAGATTTCCCCTATCCACGCACACAAAGGAGTGACCGTGAAGTTTTCACGACGCACCAAGCTGTCGGCCGCGATTGTCGGCGCAGCGTCTCTTGCACTAATTGCAACCGGCTGCAGCAGCAGCGGTGGCAGCAACAGCTCGAACGGCGTTTCCGGTTCGACCATCACGTACTGGGCAAGCAACCAGTCCGGTGGATCGACCGCACAGGACGTCAAGATCCTCAAGCCGATCCTCGCCCACTTCACCAAGGAGACCGGTGTCAAGGTCAACCTTGAGGTCATCGGCTGGGGCGACCTGCAGAACAACATCAACAACGCGGTCTCGTCCGGCTCGGGCCCCGACGTCCTGAACATCGGTAACACCTGGGCCCCGTACCTCGCGGCCACCAAGGCGTTCGTTCCGTTCGAGGGCAAGGCCGCAACGGCCATCGGTGGAACGAGCAAGTTCATCCCGTCCGCCCTGAAGACCGGTGGTCTCGACGGACAGGCTCCGACGTCGGTTCCGTACATCGGCCTCTCCTACGGCCTGTTCTACAACAAGTCGCTCTTCCAGAAGGCCGGCATCAGCGGACCTCCCACCACCTGGGAAGAACTGCAGGCCGACGCCAAGAAGCTCACCACCGGCGGTGTTGAGGGACTCGGCCTCGAGGCGGGCAGCTACACCGAGAACGTGCACTTCGCGTTCATCACCGGTGAGCAGAACGGTGGCTCGTGGTACAACTCCGCAGGCAAGCCCACCTTCACGACCGACGCAAACGTCAACGGCGTGCTGCGTTACCTCAACCTGATGCAGACGGACAAGGTTGTCAGCACCGCTGACGCCGAGTACAGCAACGGCACCGAGGCATCGGCAGACTTCGCCAAGGGCAAGGTCGCGATGATCGTCAACCAGAACAACGGAAATACCGCTCTCACCGCGGATGGCATGGACCCGAGCGCTTACGGCGTCTCGAACATCCCTGCTCCCAAGGGTGGCAAGCAGATCAACTCCGGTATCCAGGGCATCAACCTGTCCATCTTCAAGAACTCGCAGAACCTCAAGGCTGACTACGAGTTCATCAAGTTCATGACCGGCTCGTACGCGCAGGCTGCAATCGGCCGTCCGTTCGGCACGATCCCCGTCGTCAAGGGTGTCAAGCCGAACTTCGCGTCGGACAAGGACTTCGAGGCAGTGTTCCAGAAGGTCTACAACACGCAGGCCGCACCGTACCCGCTGGTCGCATCTGAGGGTGCGTTCGAGCAGAACGTCGGAGCAGCTGTCAGCGGACTGTTCGCAACGATCGCAACCGGTGGCCACGTCAGTGCCTCGGACGTGAAGGCTGCACTGCAGACCGCTCAGGACAAGACCGAAGCAACGCAGTAACTCAACACCCCTAGGTTGGGCCGGGGGCGCGTACCAGCGCCCCCGGCCCTCCTCTTAGAAAGGCACGCCTCAGTTCATGGCGATCACGACGGCTCCCCCTACAACTTCTTCCCCCGGTAAAGCACAACGGCGTGCTGGCCGGGAACGGCACCAGACCAAACGCTGGCTGCCGTACGCTCTCATCGCTCCCGCAGTGATCTTCGAGCTGTTCATCCACTTCACGCCCATGGTGACGGGAATCTGGATCAGCTTCCTGAAACTCACTAGTGCGTCGATCGCGAACTGGTCGTCGGCTCCCTTCGCCGGCGTCGACAACTACAAGATCGCGCTCAGCACCACCAACGCGCAGGGTCTCGCGCTGCTCCAGTCCTTCGGGGTCACCGCGGGATTCACGCTGATCGTCGTCGCACTCTCGTGGGGCTTCGGGATGGCGGCGGCCGTCGCGCTGCAGCGGACGTTCCGCGGTCGCGCGCTGTTCCGCACGCTGTTCCTTATTCCTTACGCGATTCCGCTCTACGCCGGCATCGTCACCTGGAAGTTCATGTTCCAGCAGCAGACAGGTGTGATCAACCAGCTCCTGCTGTCGCTGCACCTCGTGACACCGACGAGCCAGCCGTTCTGGCTCATCGGCCCGAACGCGTTCGGGGCTGTCGTGATCGTCGCGATCTGGCACACCTGGCCGTTCGCGTTCCTGATGCTCATGGCCGGACTTCAGACCATCAACGAAGACCTCTACGAGGCATCCGCCCTCGACGGAGCGAAGCCGTTCCGCCAGTGGCGAGCGATCACGCTCCCCGAACTGGGCGGCGTCAACCGCGTGCTCGTCCTGGTGCTGTTCCTCTGGACGTTCAACGACTTCAACGATCCGGCCATCCTCTTCGGCGAGGGCAGACCACCGGCCGGAGACCTCATCTCCTTCCACATCTACAACAACTCTTTCACCGACCTGAACTTCGGGTTCGGCGCCTCGATGTCGACTCTGCTCCTGCTGTTCCTGCTGGTTGTCTCCGTTGCCTACCTGCTCTTCGTAAACCGGAGGTCCACCCGTGCGTGACACTGCTGCATTCAAGACGTTCCGAGTGATCGTCATCGTTATCCTGTCGATCTTCGTCATCTTCCCGCTCTACGTGATGATCACGTCGTCCGTGAAGCCGCTGGCGGACGTGCAGAGCGCGTTCACCTGGTGGCCGACCACCTTCACCATCCAGCCCTTCATCGACATCTGGACGACGGTGCCGCTCGCGACCTACTTCGCGAACAGCTTCATCGTCTCGACCATCGCGAGCCTCTGCAGCGTGGTCATCGCGACCTTCGCCGCCTACGGCGTCTCGCGCTGGCGGTTCCGTGGTCGCTCGGTGTTCACGACGGCCGTGCTCTCGACGCAAATGTTCCCCGGCATCCTGTTCCTGCTGCCGCTGTACATCATCTTCATCAACATCCACACGGCCACCGGAATACCTCTGGTCGGAACGCTCGGCGGCCTGATCGTCACCTACCTGACCTTCACGCTCCCGTTCGCGATCTGGATGCTGACCGGATACTTCGACAACATCCCGCGCGACCTCGACGAGGCCGCAAAGGTGGATGGCGCGTCGGCCCTCACCACGCTGTTCCGGGTGATTCTTCCCGTGGCGCGTCCCGGTGTGATCGCCGTCATCGTCTACTCCTTTATTACTGCGTGGGGCGAGCTGCTGTTCGCCGAGGCGATCGTGGGACAGTTCCAGAACCTCCGCACGCTCTCGGTCGGACTCACGGAGTACTCCTCGGAGACCGCTGTGTTCTGGAACCAGATCATGGCCGCATCCCTCGTCGTCAGTGTTCCGATCGTCGTCGGCTTCCTGCTGCTGCAGCGCAACTTCGTTGCGGGCCTCAGCGCCGGCGCCGTCAAGTAGCCCCCCGCCCAAGACGAATCGAACGGACAGATATCTCGTGAGCACGCCCGACCACATCACCTGGCCAGACGGCTTCCTGTGGGGGGCCGCGACCGCGGCCGCCCAAATCGAGGGCGCGGCTCACGAGGATGGCAAGACCGACTCCATCTGGGACTACTTCTCCCGGATCCCGGAGGCCGTGCAGAACGGTGACACCCCCGAGCAGGCGGATGACCACTACCACCGCATGCCCGCCGACGTCGCCCTGATGAAACAGCTCGGGCTGCAGTCCTACCGGTTCTCCACGAGCTGGGCGCGCATCAAGCCCGACGACGGGGCGGTCAACCAGAAAGCACTCGACTTCTACTCGTCGCTCGTCGACGAGCTGCTCGGTGCCGGCATCCTGCCCTGGCTGACGCTCTACCACTGGGACCTGCCGCAGGCGGTCGAGGAGAAGGGCGGATGGCCGAACCGTGACACGGCGTACCGCTACCTCGACTACGCGAACGTCGTGTACGACGCGCTCGGCGACCGGGTCTCGCACTGGACGACGTTCAACGAGCCGCTCTGCTCCTCGCTGATCGGTTACGCGGCCGGGGACCACGCTCCCGGACGCCAGGAGCCGGCCGCCGCGCTGGCCGCGCTCCATCACCAGCACCTCGGTCACGGCCTCGCCGTGCGCTCGCTGCGCGAAAAGAGTGAGGCCGCGGGTCGCCCGATCCAGTTGGGCATCACGCTCAACCTGACCAACGCGATCCCGGCGAACGCGAGTGACCCGGTCGACGTCGACGCCGCACGCCGCGTCGACGCCCTCTGGAACCGCGCGTTCCTGAACCCCATCCTCGAAGGCTCCTATCCGACGGACCTGCTGCAGGATGTCGCGGAGTACGGACTCGCGGACGTCATCCAGAGCGGCGACCTCGCCACCATCAACGCACCGATCGACTTCCTGGGTGTGAACCACTACCACGATGACGCGGTAAGCGGACATCCGACCACCATCGTCGACGAGCGCGAATTCAAGCCGACCAGCCGTCCGACCAGCTCGTCGCTCGTCGGTAGCGAGTTCGTCACCTTCCCGCTCCGCGGCCTCCCCCGCACAGCGATGGGCTGGGAGGTCAACCCGGCCGGACTGCAGACGCTACTCGTCCGCCTCGGCAACGAATACCCGAGCCTGCCGCCCCTCTACGTCACCGAGAACGGTGCCGCCTACGAAGACACCGTCTCGCCCGATGGCGCGGTACACGACACCGAGCGCGAGTCCTACATCGTCCAGCACATCGGCGCGGTCGGCGACGCGATCAACGAGGGCGCGGACGTCCGCGGCTACTTCGTCTGGTCCCTTCTCGACAACTTCGAGTGGGCGTGGGGCTACGGCAAACGCTTCGGCGTCGTGCGCGTCGACTACGACACCCAGGAGCGCATCATCAAGGACAGCGGGCTGCAATACTCCCGCATCATTGCCCGCGCGAAGGCCCAGTCCGGCAGCACCGTTTCGGGAAGCCGCACGGCGGCTGTCTAAAGCCGTGCGCCACTACCATGGAGGCCTGATGAGGGGCGTGTGTAATGACGTCTGAGATTGACGCCGACCCGACCGTGCCCACCCTGGAGATGGTCGCTGCGCGCGCCGGGGTGTCGCGGTCCACAGTGTCGCGCGTCGTCAACGGCTCCACCAGCGTCACCGCGGATGTGCTGTCCGCAGTCCAGGCAGCCATCGAGGAACTGAACTACGTTCCGAACCGCGCCGCCCGCTCACTCGCATCCCGCCGCACCCAGGTCATTGCGCTGGTCATCCCCGAGACGACCGCGATGGTCTTCGGCGACCCGTTCTTCGCATCCATTGTTCAGGGTGTCGCGATGTACCTCACGAACACCGAGTACACGCTCAACATGATGATCGCGGTCGAGTCGCGGCCCGACAAGACGCGGCGCTACCTCATGGGCGGCAACGTGGATGGCGCGCTCATCGTCTCTCACCACAGCGGCGACCACTCGTACGCGCACCTCGAGCACAGCCTCCCGGTTGTGTACGCCGGTCGGCCGCTGCAGCTCGAGACCGAGGGCAGCAGCTACTTCGTCGGCGTCGACGACATCGCCGGCGAGCGCGGAGCCATCGACCACCTCATCGAACGCGGCCGCAAGTCGATCGCCGTGATCGCCGGACCCCAGGACATGCCTCCCGGTCTCGACCGGCTCGAGGGATGGCGCCAGGCGGTTCGCCGGTACGGGATGGAGAACACGGACCTCGTCGAGTACGGCGACTTCACGCCTGAGTCCGGCGCCGACGCGATGCGCAAGCTGCTCTCGCGCGGGGTCCCGATTGACGCGGTTGTCGCGGCGAACGACCAGATGGCCGTCGGTGCCTACACCGCCATCCGGGAGCACGGGCTGACCGTCCCGGAGGACATCGCGGTCGTCGGCTTCGACGACAACTACTTCGGACTGACGGCCACGCCTCCGCTCACCACCGTGCACCAGCCATCCGTCGAACTCGGCGCGACGATGGCGGAGGTGCTGGTGAAGCTCATCCGCCGCGAACCCGTGCAGCAGGTCACCATCCTTCCGACCAGCCTGATCGTTCGGCAGTCCTCCTAGCGCCAGCGCGCCATGTCAGGCACAACTCCGACACTTCAGATGGTCGCCACCCACGCGGGTGTCTCCCGTTCGACAGCCTCACGCGTCGTCAACTCGCCCGAGCTCGTGCCGGCACGCGTCGTCGCTCGCGTTCAGGCGGCCATCGACGAGCTCGGTTACGTGCCGAACCTCGCGGCGCGATCACTGGCCAGTCACCGCTCGCGCACCATCGCGCTGATCATCCCCGAGGACACCGCCTCGTTCTTCGCCGACCCGTACTACGCCGCTATCATCTCTGCGGTCGCCCGTTTCCTCAGCACGACCGAATACACGCTGACGCTGGTCATCGCATCCGAGCGCGAGCCCGAGAAGACCAGGCGGCACCTGCTGAGCGGCAACGTCGACGGCGCCCTCGTGCTGTCGCACCACACGAACGATGTCACGTACGTGGAAATTGCACGCTCGCTGCCAACGGTGTTCAGTGGTCGCCCGCCCGGATCCGATGACCCGCACACCTTCATGGTCGACATCGATAACGTCGGGGCGGCCGAGCAGGCGACGCGCTACCTGCTGCAGCATGGGCGACGCAGCCTGGCGACGATTACCGGACCGCAGAACATGACCTCGGCAATCGATCGGTTCGAGGGATGGATGCGCGCCGCGCTCCTGGCCGGCGTCGGCACGGAGCTGGTCGAGCACGCGGACTGGTCGGAGGATGCGGGCGCGGATGCAATGCGTCGCCTGCTCGCCCGGGGACAGAGCATCGACGGGCTGTTCGCCGCATCGGCGCAGATAGCGACCGGGGCGATGGAGGTGCTCCGCGAACGCGGAATCCGCATCCCGGACGACATCGCCATCACGACCGTCGACAACGATCACTTCGCGCAGAACGCGACCCCCGCCCTCACGACCATCGAGCAGCCGGTCGCGACCCTCGGCACGGCGATCGCGGATTCGCTCGTTCGGCTCATCGCCGGCGAAGAGATCGCCCGTCTGACCCTGATGCCGACCCTGCTCATCGAACGCGAGTCCGTCTGACCAACCGTTGCGGAGGAGACCTCGGGCGTGTCGTCGGCCAACTGCGTTGGACACACTGGAGGTCTCCTCCGCAAGTGTTGGGCATAGGCTGTTTTCGTGTCTGATGTCGTACAGAACCAGGAACTCGATCGCTTCGAACTCGTGCTCGACGGCGAGCTTGCCGGTTTCACCGCGTACACGCTGACCCACGACACCATCACCTTCACCCACACCGAGATCCTCCCGCAACGGCGCGAACGCGGTCTCGGAGGTCGCCTCGTTCAGGAGGCGCTCGACCAGGTGCGGGACCACACCGATTACCGGGTTGTCGCGGAGTGCCCGTTCGTCGCCCAGTGGCTGGCCGAGCATCCCGACTACCAGGACCTGCTCAGTCGCTAGGCGCGAGAAGTCCGGCGGCGGTCGGGGATAGCTACGGCACGCGGTAGAGCCAGTCGTCGGTGCCGAACTTTTCCGTGACCAGCTGCTCGGCCTTCGCTCGCTCGTCGGCCGTGATCTCGCCATCCGTTCCGCCGTACAGCTTCTTGAACGTGGCGATGAGGGTGTCGATGATCTCCGCGCGGGAGAGTCCGGTCTGGCTGCGCAGCGGGTCAACGCGCTTATTCGCGCTGCGAGTGCCCTTGTCGCTCATCTTCTCGCGGCCGATGCGGAGCACCTCGACCATCTTGTCTCCGTCCATGTCGTAGCTCATGGTGACGTGGTGGAGAACGGCACCCGTGCCAAGACGTTTCTGGGCGGCGCCCCCGATCTTGCCCTTCGCGCTCGTGATGTCGTTGAGCGGCTGGTAGAACGCGTCGATGCCGAGGGACTTCAGCGCGACGATCACCCACTCGTCGAGGAACGCGTACGAGTCGGCAAAGCTCATGCCCTGCACCAGGTCAGCGGGGGCGTAGATCGAATACGTGACGACCGAGCCGGCCTCCATGAACATCGCGCCGCCGCCACTAATTCGGCGCACGACATCGAATCCGTACTTCTTCGCGTTCTCGGGGTCCACCTCGTTCTTCACCGACTGGAAGCTGCCGATGACGACCGCGGGCTGATCCCATTCCCAGATGCGCAGGGTCGGGCCGCGATGGCCGTCGCCAACCTCCTCGGCCAGTACCTGGTCGAGGGCCATTTGCAGTTGGGGTCGTTCGGGCCCGGTGTGGATGATCTGCCACTGGTAATCGGTGAAGCTCGTCGCCTGCGCGAGCGCCCGTCGGATGGTCGTGGCGACGGACTCGGCGGAGAATCCGAGCAGCACCGCATCCTTGGGAAGAACGGACTGGATGACCTCCGTCATCCGCTTGGCATCCGAATCCGCGGGCAGTCCGTTCACCGCCGCGTTGATGTCGGCGAGCGCGCTATCCGGCTCGAGGAAGAAGTCGCCCGCCAGGGAGAAATCGCGAATGATCCCGTCGACGACCTCCAGGTCGACGACTACCAGCTTGCCGCCAGGAACTTTGAACTCGCCGTGCATGGCTCCAGCGTAATCTCGCCGCGGTCGCGCCGCCGCGTCAGGACTTTGCGAGCCGAGTGTCGAGCCAGTCGACCAGGTCGGCGGTCACCTCGACCTTGTTCGTCTCGTTGAAGATCTCGTGGCGCGCACCCGCGTACACGATGACCTCGACATCCGAAAGCCTCGACCGCTGGACGTACTTCTCGGCGAGCGTGCGCACGCTCCTCTCGCCGCCGAGCGAGTCCTCCTCGCCGATCGCGATGAGGAGCGGGATGTCCTTCTCTATGTTCCTGGTCGGCACTCCGAACAGGCGGAGGCCGTCGGCGAGGCCGAACAGTTTCAGCGTGTCCGCGTAGAAGGTGAGCGGGTCATCCGCGAAGGCCTGCGCGACGGCGGGATCACGGCTGAGCCACTCGTTGCCGGTCGTGCCCAGGTGTTCGTGCTTCGCGTTGAGCTGGCCGGCATTCATGCTGCCCGGCCTGCGGTAGGCGGTACCGGTCAGCACCGCCGCGTCGTAGTCGCCGGCGTGGTGATTCAGGATGTCCTGCACCATCAGCGAGCCCCAACTGTGCCCCAGGATGGCGACCGGGACGCCCGGATTCTCCGAGCGGATGATCGTGGTGAGCTGGCGAACCTCTTCGATCGTGGCGCGGAGTCCGCCCGGTCCGAGCTTGCCGAGGTGCTTCATGTTGCCGAGGTGCTGCTCGACGCCGGTGCGCCCGTGTCCGCGGTGGTCGTCGGCGTAGACCGAATATCCCGCCGCGACCAGCGACTGCGCGAGACCCTCGTAGCGGGTCGCGTACTCGCCGAGCCCGTGCGCCAGCTGCAGCACACCCTTGGGTGCCGCCGCCGCCCACGTGTAGTAGTGAACGGTGACACCCTTCGCGTCGACGAAGGTGCGATCGCTCCGGGGTGTGGTTAGTGCGGCCACGGGAAGCCTCCTTGCTCGTGGCACTCATCGTATTGTCAACCGTTGCGGAGGAGATACCTCGCGTGTCGCCCGGTATCGGGCTGCGACACTCCGCAAAACTCCTCCGCAACTGTTCCGCGGGAATCGTTAGCCAAGCTAATTTGCTATGCTAAGTAATATGGCAGACAGCGAGCGGGGCGACGATCAGGAGATCCGACTGATCATCCAGCGACTCGCGCGCCGCATCCGCTCCATGCAGAGCGACGAAACCGTCACCGAGGGCCAGCGATCCGTTCTGTTCGCGCTCGCCAACAACGGTGCCCAGACCCTCAGCTCACTGAGCGAGCACGAACGAGTCACGCCGCCCAGCATGAACCGCACGATCAACGCCCTCGTCACCGCCAACCTCGTCACCCGCGTGGGCGCCGAAGACGACGGTCGCAAAGTATCCATCGACCTGTCTCCCACGGGACGCACCTTCATCCAGGAGACCAGGCGCAAGCGCGACGCGTGGTTCACTCAGCGACTCGCCGAACTCAGCCCTGAGCAGCGCTCCATCATCGACCAGTCGGCCACGATCTTCCGGGAAATCGCCGACACGTGATTCGTACCTTTCGCAGCCTGGGCATCTACAACTTCCGGCTCTTCTTCATCGGCTCCTTCGTGTCCAACGTCGGAACCTGGATGCAACGAACAGCGCAGGACTGGATCGTCCTGACCCACCTGACCAACCACGATGCAGCGGCCGTCGGCATCACGCTCGCACTGCAGTTCGGACCGGTCCTGCTCCTCATGCCGGTCGCCGGACTGATCGCCGACCGAGTCAACCGGCGACGGATGCTGTTCATCACCCAGCTGTCGATGGGCATCCTCGGCCTCGGCCTCGGCCTGATCGTCGTCACCAACGTCGCCACTCTCTGGGAGGTCTACGCCTTCGCGTTCGCCCTTGGCTCCGTCTCCGCAATCGACATGCCGGTCCGCCAGACGTTCGTCTCCGAGATCGTCGAAGAGAAGCAAATCCCGAACGCGGTCGCGCTCAACTCGGCCTCCTTCAACGGCGCTCGTCTGGTCGGGCCAGCCATCGCCGGCGTGCTGATCGCGGCGATCGGATCGGGCTGGGTGTTCCTCATCAACGCCGCCAGCTTCGGGGCAACCATCGTGGCGCTGGCTCTGATCCACGTGCACGAGCTTCGGGCGCAGAACCGACCGCCCAGAAAACGCGGCCAGATCCGGGAGGGATGGCGCTACGTCGGCTCGCGACCGGACATCGTGATCGTGCTCGTCATGATGTCGCTGGTCGGAACGTTCGGCGTGAACTTCCCCATCTTCACCTCGACCATGGCGCTCGCGTTCCACCAGGGTGCCAACGGCTACGGCCTGCTGTCCTCCGTCATGGCGGTCGGATCCGTCTTCGGCGCGCTGATGGCCGCGCGACGCGAAAAGCCGCGAGTCGTGGTCATCGCCCTGGCCTCGCTCGGCTTCGGCGCATCCATGCTGACTTCCGCGCTCATGCCCACCTACTGGTCCTACGCCGTCGTCCTCATCGTCGTCGGGCTCAGCGCACTCACCATGATGACGAGCGCGAACGCCTACGTGCAGACCACAACCAAGCCCGCCATGCGCGGCCGGGTCATGGCCCTGTACATGGCGATCTTCGCCGGAACAACACCGCTCGGCGCGCCACTGGTCGGCTGGATCGCGAACATCGCCGGCCCACGCTGGGCGATCGTCGTCGGTGCCGCATCCGGGTTCGCGGCGGCGGGGGTCGCCCTCGCGTGGATGATCGTGGTGAACCACCTGCGCATCCATCGTTCGCACGAATCCCGCCTCGGGTTGGCTTTCAGTTACAACAGCGAAGCTCGGATGCGCACGCGTAAGCGACTCGTCGAAGACCTCACCACCACGGAGATCGCAATCCAGCGCGGCTAACCGCTCGCATATTGTCCGTACAGGTAGTGGAATGGTGCAAGCGATACGGTTTCACTTATCGAGCCGCACCAACCCCGTCTGTCAAAGGAGATAGCCGCCATGACCCGAAGCACCTTCCCGGATGTCGAGATTCCGAACCTCAGCATCTATGACTTCCTGTTCGGTTCGGTCGCCCCGGAGGCCCTGGATGTCGCGGCACTCATCGACGGAACCAGCGGGGCGGAGACTACTTACGGCCAGTTGATCGCCCAGATCGACGCCGTCGCCGGTGCGCTGGCGTCCCGCGGCGTCAACACGGAGACGACGGTCGGGCTCCTCTGCCCGAACGCTCCCGCGTTCGCGACGGTCTTCCACGGCATCCTCAGGTCCGGGGCGATCGTCACGACCATCAACTCGCTGTACACGGCGGAAGAGATCGCCAACCAGTTGAGGGATGCCGGGGCCACCTGGCTGTTCACCGTCTCGGCCCTGCTTCCAGGCGCCAAGGCGGCGGCTGCCGAAGTCGGTATCGCCGACGACCACCTCATCGTTATGGACGGGGTCGACGGCCACCCGTCCCTGAAAGACCTCATTCTGGAGCAGGCCCCCGCGCCCGAGGTCAGCTTCGACCCGGCGACGCACCTCGCGGTACTCCCGTACTCGTCGGGAACGACCGGACGGCCGAAGGGCGTCATGCTTACGCACCGCAACCTGGTCGCGAACGTCGCACAGAGCGAGGTCAACATCGGCGTACAAACCGGTGACGTCGTGCTCGCGGTGCTGCCATTTTACCACATCTACGGACTCACGGTCCTGCTCAACTTCGCGCTGAAGACGCGCGCGACCCTCGTGACGATGCCGCGCTTCGACCTGCCCGAATTCCTTCGGATCATCCAGGAGCAGAAATGCACCTGGCTGTTCATCGCGCCGCCGATCGCGGTCGCGCTGGCCAAGCACCCGATCGTCGACCAGTACGACCTGTCCTCGGTCAAGGCGATCTTCTCCGGTGCCGCTGCCCTCGACGAGAACCTCGCCGGCGCCGTCGCGAAGCGTCTGAACACCACCGTGCGACAGGGCTACGGGATGACCGAGACGAGCCCGGTCTCGCACACGATCCCGCTGGACCGCGACGACATCTCGCTGTCGAGTATCGGGCTCGCCATCCCGAACCTGGAGTCGAAGCTCGTCGACCCGGAAACCGGTGTCGAGATCCCGCAGCCGGAGTCAGGCGTCAGCGAGCCCGGGGAGCTCATGTGCAAGGGACCCAACATCATGATGGGGTACCTGAACAACGAGGAGGCCACGAAGGCGACGCTCACCGACGACGGCTGGCTCCACACCGGAGACATCGCCACGGTCGACTCGAACGGCGTCTACCGCATCGTCGACCGCCTGAAGGAGCTCATCAAGTACAAGGGCTACCAGGTCGCGCCCGCCATCCTCGAGTCGCTCCTGCTGACGCATCCGAAGATCGCGGATGCTGCGGTCATCGGTGTTCTGGATGAGGACGGCCAGGAGATCCCGAAGGCCTTCGTCGTTTTGCAGCCCGACCAGGAGCTGACCGGCGACGAGGTCATGCAGTTCGTCACCGCGAAGGTCGCGCCGCACGAGAAGGTGCGCCGCGTCGAGTTCATCGACGTCATCCCGAAGTCGACGGCGGGCAAGATCCTGCGTAAGGACCTGCGCACTCGAGAGGCCCAGAGGGCCTGATCCTCTTCCGTGGTGGCGGAGAGAGGTTACGCCTCGCGCGTGATCTCTACCGTGACGAACAGGGATGAGCTGTAGGGGCCGGCGTAGACCCCGCGGAGCGGAGCAACGTCGTTGTAGTCGCGCCCGTGTCCGACGGTCACGTGACGATCGCCGATGTCGATGAGGTTGGTGGGATCGAAGCCCCGCCACGAACCGCAGAACCACTCGACCCACGCGTGCGACTCACCGGCGACGGTCTCGCCGATGGAGGCATCCGGTTTCGGATGCAGGTAGCCGGAGACGTACCGTGCCGGAATTCCGGCGGAACGGAGCGCACCGAGCGCGAGGTGTGCGATGTCCTGGCAGACTCCGCGCCGGCCCGCCCACGCCTCCGACGCGGTCGTGTGCACACCGGTGACGCCCTGCATGTATTCGACCGATTCGCCGATCATCGTGCAGATCGCGAGCGCCGCGTCACACGGGTTGTCCGAGGTCTTCAGGATGTCGGCGGCGAGCTTCGCGACTTCCGGCGGCGGCTCGGTGCGCCGCGTCTGCTTCAGCTGCTCGACGTACTCCGTCGCCGCGGCGGCCGCGTCCGCGAGTTCGTCCCACCCGAGCCGGTGCTCCGGGTGCGCGCGCGGCCGTACCTCGACGAGTGAGGTCGCGGTGAGGGCCAGCTCCTTGTGCGGGGTCAGGATCTCGAACGACGAGACCCGCGTTCCCCAGTAGTCGACGTAGGAGTGCAGGCTCGAGATTGGCAGGATGTCGAGGTTGGAGAACAGAACGAGCTGACCCTCCGTCGACGCCGGCAGCATTCGAGCCTCGTTGTACGAGGCCGTGACATCGCCCTTGTAGTGAAAGCCCGTCATGTGCTTGATGCGCAGACGGTTCACGAATTCTCCCGAACCCAGCTCGGCGCCGCGTTGGTGGGAAAGTAGCGCTGCCGGATCGCCTCAGAGGCCGCACTCGTGGCCAGCTGCACGTTGTCCATGTGGCGGGTGAGATCCTCGAGGATCTCGGCAATTGGACGGAACTCGAGTTCGCTCCGGATCTGGCCGAGCAGTCGAAGGGACTGATCGCTGACCCCGACACGGTCGGTGCGGGGTTCGATGTCGCGCATGCACTGCTCCGCGCGAGTCACGGAGAAGAGGATACTCCGGGGGAACAGGCGGTCGAGGAGCAGGAACTCGGCGGCATTTCGGGCACTCGGAACGCCACGGTAGGTGCGCAGGTATGCCTCGTACGCGCCGACGCTGCGCAGGATGGTGGTCCAGGACGGACCGCTCGCCTCGGTGAGCGACCGCGTTGCGAGGAGACGTGCCGTCATGTCCGCGCGCTCGATGCTCCGACCGAGAGTGAAGAACAGCCAGGCCTCATCCCGGCTCGTCGCCGACTCGATGATCCCCACGGCGAGCGCTGAGCGTTCGCGCACCCAGCCGAAGAACTCGTGCACCTTGTCGCTCGACACCTTGCGCGGCATGCGCGCACGCGTCGTGTTGAGCACCTCCCACAGCTCCGTCGAGATGACCTCTCGGGCGCGACGGGCGTTCTCGCGGGCGGCGTTCAGGGAGTACGCGATGGAGGCGGGCTGCGTGCGGTCGACGGCGAGAATGCCGAGGACATCCGCTCGAGTGAGTGGGGAGTCCTCCGGCGGCATCTCCGCGCCCATGACGCTGAGGAGGGAACGGCAGGCGAGGTCCTCCTCGATCCACGGGTCCTCGAGGAGCAGCTGCAGGTGCACGTCGAGGATGCGCGCCGTCCCGTCGCTGCGTTCGATGTAGCGTCCGATCCAGAACAGGCTTTCGGCGATTCGACTCAGCATGCCTCAGCCCCTTCGACAGGCTCAATCCGAGACGAACCCTGCTGCTGTTGCTGCTCCTGGTCGTTGCGCGGCGACTCAAGGGGCGAATGATCCTGCAGGTGCTCCCCCGGAATGATCGAGATCGAGCTGGTGATGGCGGCCTGGTCGGCGACGAGTCCCTGGATGTTGTGGCGCGACGTCTGGAGGGGATCGGTGCCGACCACCCAGGTGTCTTTCGATCCGCCGCCCTGCGAACTGTTCACGACCAGCTCGCCCTCGGGAAGCGCCACACGGGTCAGTCCGCCCGGCAGCACCCAGATGTCCTTGCCATCGTTGACCGCGAACGGACGAAGGTCTGCGTGCCGCGGCCGCATTCCCGAATCGACGAGGGTCGGGATGGTCGACAGCTGCACGACGGGTTGCGCGATCCAGCCGCGCGGGTCGGCGATGAGCCGCGCGCGCAGCTCATCCAGTTCCTTCTTCGACGCGGCCGGGCCGACGACGAGCCCTTTGCCTCCGGAGCCGTCCACCGGCTTGACCACGAGTTCGTCGAGACGATCGAGGACTTCGGCGAGCGCACCCGGATCCTCGAGCCGCCAGGTGTCCACGTTCGGAAGGATCGGATCCTCCGCCAGGTAGTACCGGATGAGTTCGGGCAGGTAGGTGTAGACGAGCTTGTCGTCGGCGACGCCGTTCCCGACGGCGTTCGCGATGGTCACGTTCCCGAGTCGAGCAGCCAGTAGTAATCCGGGAGAGCCCAGCATCGAATCCGCGCGGAACTGCAACGGGTCGAGGAACTCGTCGTCGACGCGGCGGTAGATGACGTCGACCCGGGTCGGGCCGGCCGTCGTCCGCATCCAGACGCGACCGCCGGAACAGAACAGGTCGCGGCCCTCGACCAGTTCGACGCCCATGAGTCGCGCCAGCAGCGTGTGCTCGTAGTACGCGGAGTTGAACACGCCCGGTGTCAGGACGACGACAGTCGGATCCTCGACACCGTCGGGTGCTGAAGCCTGCAGTGCCTGGAGCAGCTTGTTCGGGTAGTCGCCGACCGGCCGCACCTTCATGCTGACGAACAGCTCGGGCAACGTCTGCGCCATCACGCGGCGATTGGAGATGACGTAACTCACGCCGCTCGGCACGCGAACGTTGTCTTCGAGCACCCGCCACGTGCCGGCCTCGTCACGGATGAGGTCGATCCCGCTGACCTGGATGCGTACGCCGTTTGCGCCCACGATGCCCGCGGCCTCGCGGTGGAAGTGGCTCGACGATGTGATCAGCGCTGCCGGGATGACGCCATCCCGAACCGCCAGCTGAGCACCGTAGATGTCGGCCAGGAATCGCTCGAGTGCACGAACTCGCTGGGCGATGCCGGCCTCGACGCCCTTCCACTCGGCCTGGTCGATCACACGCGGAACGGCGTCCAGTGGGAACGGACGCTCCTCGCCGGCGAAGTCGAAGGTGACACCCTGCGCCAGGTAACTCGCACCGAGGGCATCCGTTCGACCGCGAAGCTCCTCCTGCGTCATCTGCGCGAGAGCCGAGTAGATCTCCTTGTAGGCCTTGCGAGCGACGGACTTCGACTCGAACATCTCGTCGAAGGCGGCCGCCGCCTTGGAGCCGCGGCGCGTGGCGACACTGCCGTATCCATCGAACAGGTCTCCCATAGCCAGAGCCTAGCCTCGCGGTGTTGCGGCGATGTTTCTGGGATCGGTCGGCGCCATTTCGAAGCAGGTCGTCACTGCACGACGGACGTGACCGCCAGGAATCCGCCGATGGTGCATCCGATCGGCGCGAGGATGGCGATCGATCCCGCCCACCACGCCGTTCGCCGCCGCACCATCAGGATAATCGCGACGATCGAAACGACGAGCCAGACGACACCGCCGACGGTCAGAAGCTGGAACGCGAGGTCGGTCGCGCCCTCGACGTCGCCGGGGCTGTCTGCACTCGTGAACAGTAGGAGCACGTCCAAGACTCCTTCCAGGATGAGAACGACGAGGCCGACGACGACGAAGAGGATTGACAGCGACAGATCGAGCGCTCGGCGCACGGTTCGCTGGCCGGTGACCTCGGTCGTCATGCCCCAACGGTAGTGGCGGGAGTGCCGCCCGAGCCAGCGTTCGAGTGCCCTAGAATCCAAACGTGAGTCGCACTCGAACCCCGGCAGCCGGGTTTCGAGCGACACGAACCCTCATCGCCGAGCTCGACAGTCTCAGCCAGCGAATCTCGTTCGCCGACGATGGATCCGCAGACGCTCCCGCGCTTCCTGCTCACATTCCGGTGCTGTCCCCGGACACGATCCGCACATTAACGGGTGTCCTGCGATCCGCCGCCCTCCTGTTCGACGAAATAGTTGTGCCTTACAGCCACCTGCTCGACGGCGCATCGCTGCTCGCGCTCGGGCCCGACGGGGTGGGTGAACTCCTCGGATTACACGCCTATGAACGACTGCCAATCATCCTGGCGGGTCCGAAACCCGAAATCGGCGAGAATCTCCGCGAGATGAGCCTGTCCTCCGGTGAGCGGCTCGCGCCCGCGATCTGGTCCTGCGCCAGCTTGCTCGGAATCGATCCGGACCGGGTGGCGAGAAACCTGGCAAATCGGGACGCAGGCGGGGTTCGGAACGCGTCCGCTGCCGATGTCCCCAGGGCGATCGCGCTCGAACTGCAGCGAGCCGCGGGCTTCGCGGATTCCGAACTGTCCGGGGGTTTCGCCGACCTCGCGGCCGCGTGGGATGCCTGGGCGGACGCGCGACTGCGCGATCGCGTCGGCTACGTGGCGATGGCACGCAGCGGCGCGCTCATGGCGCGCTCTCGCGAGCAGGCCGCACACGGAACGCGAGCCGTCGTCGGCTCGGTGCCCGGCGCGCGAGACCCGGCCACGGATGCCGCCGCGTGGTCCGAACTGGTCGAGGTTGTGACCAGGTCCCCGTCTCGCTCCGACGTTCACATCGCCACGGGCGAGACTTCCTCGCGCGTGGCGGAGGCGGATCGGATGCTGCTTCGCGCCTGGTGGCAGGGCTCCTACGAACGCGTCATCGCGACCGCGGTCGGCGCATCGTGGGCACGGTTCACTTCGCAGGCGAGCGCGAACGAGCGCGCGGTCACCGACGCCGGCGAACATGCCGCGTGGTCAGCGAACGATGTGCGGATCTCCATTAGCGGATCGATCGTCGAGCTCCTCGCCGATATGACCGCGGACCAGTACCGAGAGCTGTATCACCAGCTACGGGTCCAGCGCGCTCAGTGGCTCAATGATCCGACGCCCGCCCACGCACGCGACCTCTCCTACGGCGTCGCCTCGAGTCGCGCCGTCTTCGATCGCGGAGCGGACCTGCGCCGCACGGTTGCCACCCTGAGCGCGTCGACCGCGAGCGCGATCATTGGCGCTCTCATCGGGTGGATCGCCGGAGCCAGTGCTGGAACGCTCGCGATCGGACTCGCGGTGGTCGCAGCGATCGTCACCGGCCCGGTCAACGACCTGCTGCGCACGCGCCGCTTCACCCGGACTGAGCTGGACAGCGTCATTCGCCATCCCGCCCCGCACTAGTCGTCGGCTTCGGGTTGCTGAGCGCTACTGGTTCGAGAACGCGGCGTCGAAGGATGCCGTTGGGCGGTTCCACAGCAGGGAGCGGATGTAGGCGAGCGCCTGCGGAGCTCCGTGCAGGCGATCCATGCCCGCGTCCTCCCACTCGATCGAGATCGGGCCGGCGTAGCCGATCGCGTCGAGCGCGCGGAACGCATCCTCCCAGGGCACGTCGCCGTGGCCGGTCGACACGAAGTCCCAGCCGCGTCGCGGGTCGCCCCACGGCAGGTGCGAGCCGAGCACTCCGGCGCGTCCGTTGTGTGGACGCATCCGGGTGTCCTTGCAGTCGACGTGGTAAATCCGGTCCTTGAAGTCGACGATGAAGCCGACCGGGTCGATGTTTTGCCACATCATGTGGCTCGGGTCCCAGTTGAACCCGAACGCCGCCCGGTGGTCGATCGCCTCGAGCGACCGAACGCTCGACCAGTAGTCGTAGGCGATCTCTGACGGGTGAACCTCGTGCGCGAATCGCACGCCCTCCGCGTCGAAGACATCGAGGATCGGATTCCAGCGCGTCGCGAAGTCCTCGTACCCGGCATCGATAACGGATGCGGGCACCGGCGGGAACTGCGCGACGTACGGCCAGATCTTCGACCCGGTGAAGCCGACGACGACATCCACACCGAGCTTCCGGGCGACGCGAGCGGAGCGCTTCATGTCTTCGGCAGCGCGCTGCCGCACGCCCTCGGGGTCGCCATCCCCCCACGTCGACGGACGAACGATCGCCTGGTGACGGAAATCGATCGGATCGTCGCAGACCGCCTGGCCGGTGAGGTGATTGGAGATCGCGAAGACCTTCAGCCCGTTGCGGTCGAGGATCTCGAGCCTGGACTGCAGGTACTCGTCGTCCTCATCCGCCCGCTCGAGGTCGAGGTGATCGCCCGAGGCGGCGATCTCCAGTCCGTCGTAGCCCCAGTCCGCTGCGAGCTTCGCGACCTCCTCGAACGGAAGGTCGGCCCACTGGCCCGTGAACAGTGTGACCGGATGCGTGCTCTCGCTCATGGTGTGCCCTTCTCTGTGGTCGCCGAGTACCTGGCTACAGCGTCTTCTCGCGCGGGTCCCAGTCCTCGGGAAGCGGTGGGGCGAGCGTTGTCGTGCTCGCCACCTGAACCGGCTTGCCGGACTCGGCCGCCTCGATCGTCGACACCATGATGTCGAGGATGTGGAAAGCCTGCTCACCGGATGCCCGCTCGGGTCGACCGGCGCGGATGGCGCGGGCCAGCTCGAGAACTCCGGAACCGCGGGTCGTCGTCGCTCCGACCGAGTGGATAACCTCGGGCTCATCGTCCGTTCCCCAGACGGTGAGGTCGCCGTCGAAGGTGTTCGGATCGGGCACGACCAGAGTGCCGTCGACGCCGGCCACCTCGAACTGCATGCGGCGAAGCTTCGAGTCGAAACTGAAGACGCTCTGGGCGCTCTGGCCCGACTCGAACTCGTAGAGGGCCGCAACGTGCGTCGGCACCGTCACATCGAAGCTCTCGCCCGCGCGCGGGCCCGAGCCGATGACGCGGCTCGCCTTGGATTTCGAGCTCACGGCGCTCACTCGAGCCACCGGACCGAACAGTTGCACGAGCGCGGTGAGATAGTACGGTCCGATGTCGAACAGCGGGCCGGCGCCCTCCTGGAACAGGAAGTCCGGGTTCGGGTGCCAGCTCTCCGGACCCGGGCTCTGGAGCGCCGTCAGCGCCGTCAGCGGAGCCCCGATTTTGCCCGACTCGATCAGGCGACGGGCCGACTGCAGGCCCGCGCCCAGGAACGTGTCCGGCGCCGTAGCAACCCGGAGCCCGGCGGCGTGGGCCGCGTCGAGCAGCTTCTGGCCGCTTGCACGGTCGAGCCCGAATGGCTTTTCCGTCCAGACGTTCTTTCCGGCAGCGAGAGCCTGTAGGGCGACCTCGACGTGAGCTTTCGGGATGGTGAGGTTGACGACGATTTCGATGCCATCATCCGCCAGCAGCTCCTCGACCGTTCCGGATCCCGGAACACCGAACTTCTCGGCCTGCGCCTTCGCGCGCTCGAGGTCGATGTCGGCGATGAACCGCACATCCAGGTCGGGGAATGTGGTCAGGTTCTCGAGGTACTGGGTGCTGATCACGCCCGCGCCGATGAAGCCGACGCCGACCGGTCCCGTCTTGCCGCTCACGCCAGGTTCTCCTTCGTGAGGAAGGCGAAACTGTCAGCGACCGCCTGGAAGCGGTCACCGCGGGAGTCGTCGAGCTCGATGACCCGGAGCGCGGATGGTGCGGCTTCGATGATCTCGCGGATGGGAAGGGTCCCGGAACCCACGGCCGTCTGGTCCTTGGTCTCCGGAGTGCCTGCCCCGTCCTTCACATGCAACGCTACGACTCGGTCGCCGAGACGGCCGAGGAGCGCGACGGGATCCTGTCCGCCGACGAGCACCCAGTACGTGTCGACCTCGAGCTTCACCTCCGGCGCCAGCGCGTCCGCGAAGACTTCGAGCGCCGTTCGGCCGTCGATGATCGACTCGAGCTCGTGCGCGTGGTTGTGGTAGCCGATGGTCACTCCGTGCCTGGCCGCAATCTCGGCGGCGGCATTGAGCTGTGCAGCGATCTCCGCGACGGACTCCGCGGTCTGCCAGCGTTCGGCGGGAACGTGAGGATCGATGACCCGACCGATTCCGAGCTCCCGGGCCGCTTCGAACTGCGTAGCGAGCTCGTCGTCCGAGATGCCGACGAAGTGGGCATGCGTGGTGGGCGCGGTGAGCGATGCCGCCTTCAGCGCGGCGCCGAGGCCGGGGACCTTGTCGAAGTTGTATGGCTCGACCTGGGTGAACCCGATCGCAGCGATTCGAGCGAGGGTACCTTCGAGAT
This sequence comes from Galbitalea sp., assembly GCA_036491035.1. GTDB lineage: Bacteria > Actinomycetota > Actinomycetes > Actinomycetales > Microbacteriaceae > Galbitalea. The sequence goes on from DASXCU010000144.1 coordinate 21,119, forward strand.
CCTCCTGGATGGCCTCACGGACGGTGTACAGCTGGACAGATAGTTGGGGGTAATTCACGATTCTCCTTAATTGCGGTATTCAAGTACGACGACGCCGAACGGATCGAGGACGACATCTGTGGTTGCGGTGTCCCTGTCGAACAGCGCGCCTGCGGTAAGCACTGGTGTGACGGTCAGCGGGTTCGCGCTCTGCGAGACGAACCAGATGAGCCGAGCGCCATCATCGCGGATCAGTTCGCTCACCAGAACGAGCGGGTCATCGACCCGCACCTCGGGAACGATCCCAGCCTCTTTCGCGAGCGCCGCGTACAGCCGGTGCGTCGGCTCGGGATTCACCTCGCGGGTCACCGACGCCATGTATTCGAGCGGGTAGGTGCTGAGCACGAGACTGCCCGTGCCCACTCGGCGGCGCAGCAGCACCGGTCGGTCGTGCTCATCGACGGCGATCACCTCGGCGTCGGTCGGCACGACGGGAAGGAAGCTGCGCGAGTTCTCGTTTCCCCCCACCGCGAACTCGAGGACATCGCCGACCACAATGTCGCCGAACCCGGCGACGAAGCGCGCGCGCAACACATCCTCGACGATCGGCTCAACCAGTCCGTAGCGGGACTGCTTGGTCACGCCGAACGTCCCGTCGAGGTCGGGCCACCACGACCCACGCTGATTGGAGTGTTCCCCGACGTAGTACGACGCGTAAACCGTCGCGCCCTGATCGGCGAGATCGCGCAGCTGCGTCCACGAGGTGGCGAGCAGCTGCTTCGCGGAGGGCAGGATGATCAGCTTCGCCTCCGTGGGAACCCCGTCGAGTTCCCGGGTCAGGGCGACGGCGAGGTCTGCCTCTCGCGACGCGACGTAAGCCTGGCGGACGGTCTCGAAGACCATGGTCGCGTCCTGCGGATCGGTGAACGGGTACTGGGCCTCGAGGAACGACGACACGAGAATCGCGATGTCGGTATCCGGGCGACGGGTGTGGACCACGTCGAGGCGCTCGAGAAGTTTCGCGAAGTTCTTCATCTCGACGGCCTGCGCCTTGGCCCGACCATGCTGGTCGACGAGACCGAAGTGCAGTTCGAACGGGTGGTGCACGTAGGGTGCCTGGGTCTCGACCGCGTCGTAGTCGGTGTTGTTCCAGGCCAGCCAGCCGGTGGATCCGGCCAGCAGCGAGTTGTGCAGCAACTGCCGGTAGTAGTGGGCGGCGTTGGCCTCGCTCGTGTAGTCGGAGGTCAGGCCGAATTCTTCGAGCACGACGGGCTGGTCGCCGAAATCCAGCAACTCGCAGATGAAGGCCGCCGTCAGGTGCTGCCGAATCTGGTCGGTCTCCATCCGATAGACGTGTGGGCCGAGAAAGTCGACGAGACCCACGATGTCGCGCACTCGGAAGCCGTTGTCGCTACCCGTTACCTCGACGCCCCAGGCCCCATCGCCGATCGAGACCGGCAGTGAGGAACCTCCCGCGCGAACGGCGTCGATCAGCAACTGAGCCCAGGAGATGACCGAGGCGGCGGGCGTGCCGACCCCGCGCGTCTGCCAGTGCGCGTAGATCGGGATCTCGTTGGTGAGGAGCCACGCGCGAATGGCTGCGTGGCTTCCGATGCGCTCGACGACGCTCCGGATGTAGAACGCCTGGCGCGCGACGAACCACACGTCCTCGAAGATGTCGCGACCCTCGCGCCAGACCGGATCCCAGTTCTCGCCCGACATGTGACCCACCAAAAAGGTTGGGATGGTCGTCATCCCGAGCTCGGTGTGTGCATCGAGGAAATCGTCCCAGTGTGACATCACGGTCTCGTCGAGAGCGTCGGGGGTCGGCATGGTGTCCGGCCAGTACAGGAAGGAGCGCGTCACGGTCATTCCGTGGTCGCGCATGGTGGCGAGCTCCTCGCGCACGATGTCGGGGTCGTAGTTGACCCACATCCGCGGTCCTCCTGAGCGCGACCAGAAGTTCACCCCGACCCAGAGTTCGGGCGCGTCAGCCGTGCCGGCTTTGACAGAGTGTCGCTTCATTGCAGTCCTTGCTGGGGGGCAGTGCTCGTTCGAAAATGCGCCAACGTGAGAGCGCTCTCTTAAGCGTACTCGCTTGATGCGACGGCAACGATCGTCCAGGGCCCTTCTTGCGGCTGGAGTTTCGGATTGTCATACAATCTGCTATGTTGTCAGACAATCCCAGCTCGATGATGACGGAGGCCCGGTGTCGAATTCGACGACGCACGCAGTGCTTCCCGACGCGATCTATGACGAACTGCGCGGCCGCATCCTGTCCCAGGCTGATCTGCCGGGCACGACCTTCACCGAGTCGGCGATCGCTCTCCGGTTCGGGGTTGCCCGACCGACGGCGAAGACCGCCATCGAGCGCCTGGTCGGGGAGGGTCTGCTGCGGCGCGAGTCGCATTCCGCCGCGCGCATCCCGGAGCTCAGCCGCGCCGACATCGTCGACCTGTTCGAGAATCGCGCGATCGTCGAGGGAGCCGCACTCGCGCGGCTCGCCTCCGGTGGGACCATCCCGGCCGAGGCACTCGCCGCCCACCGCGCTATGCAGGCCGGTGTCGCCACCGACCAGCCCTACGCAGCTCTCGACATCACGTTTCATCGAGCGCTGGTCACCGGGCAGGCGAGCCCGCGCCTGATCCGCATGCACTCGCTGCTGATGGGGGAGATCGAACTCTGCATCGGCCAGGTGGCCGCCGGTCACCTGCGCACCGCGTCGGATGTCTCGCACCAGCACCAGGGCATTCTCGACGCGGTCACCGCCGGCAACCCCGAGCTGGCCGAACGGCTGACCCGGGAACACATCGTTGAGTCGCGCGAGCGGCTCCTCGCCCGAGTGGATGGAGAAGGATCATTACACTCCTCATTGCCCTGACGAACGAGGGGGCACTCGAACGAATAGCTCCCCACTTCGAGTCCGGCGTCGAATTCATCGTCTGGAATCCCGGTGACCCTGTCCCGGATCGGCCCATCGACCTGATGGTCATGTCCTACGTGACCACCTATTCGTCCCTGGCGTCCATCGGCGGCATCGTGAAGCACGTGCAGAGCCAGTCGCTCGGCTATGACGGAGTTGCCGACGTGATCCCGGCAGGAGTGAGCTTCAGCAACGCGGTCGGCGTCCACGAGGCGCCGACCGCCGAGATCGCGATGACGCTCATCCTCGCGAGCCAGCGCGGCTGGCCGCAGGTGGGCCGCGACCAGGATGCCGAGAGCTGGGCCCGCAAGGCATGGCCCGGACTCCTCGGCAAGCGCGTCCTGCTGATCGGGGTGGGCGGCATCGGGAGCGAGTTCGAGAAACGGATCGAGGGCTTCGGCGTGGAGCTGACCAGGGTTGCTCGGACCGCGCGCGCGGGAATCCATGCGACATCCGAACTCCCCGCGCTTCTGCCGGGCGCCGACATCGTGGTGCTCGCGGTTCCACTCGACGACAACACCACCCACCTCGTCGACGGAGCGTTCCTGGACCTCCTTCCGCACGGGGCACTCGTCGTGAACGTCTCCCGCGGCCCGATCGTCGATACCGAGGCACTCGTGGAGCGGGTTCGTACCGGTGCGGTGCGCGCCGCGCTCGATGTCTTCGACCCGGAGCCGCTCCCGGCCGGCCATCCGCTCTGGTCGCTTCCCGGGTCTCTCGTTTCCCCGCACAACGGGGGCAACGTCCAGTCCATGAACGACCGGATGGACATCCTCGCCATCGACCAGATCTCACGGATGCTTCGCGGAGAACCGCTCGCGCACGTCGTCATCGATTAAGGAACCGAGCAATGAAGAGAAGCGTCCCGAACCCTCGAGACCTGTTCGAACTCATGGTCTTCAAGAAGCCGGAGCTCAACGCGAAGAAGCGCCGGCTGGACTCGGCGCTGACCATCGGCGACCTTCGGACGATCGCGAAGCGACGCACGCCCACGGCCGCGTTCGACTACACGGATGGCTCGGCCGAGGACGAGATCTCGCTCGACCGCGCGCGGCAGGCGTTCCTGGATATCGAGTTCAGCCCATCCATTCTTCGTGGCCTGCCGGACAAGGTGGACACCTCCTGCCAGATCTTCGGCGGACCCAGCGCGCTGCCGTTCGGCATCGCGCCGACCGGGTTCACGCGCCTCATGCAGACCGAGGGAGAGACGGCCGGAGCGGGGGCGGCCGGAGCGGCCGGCATTCCCTTCACGCTGTCGACGCTCGGGACGACCTCGATCGAGAAGGTCAAGGAGGCGAACCCGGACGGGCGCAACTGGTTCCAGCTGTACGTAATGCGAGATCGCGAGATCTCCTACGACCTCACCCGGCGCGCGGCGGCGGCCGGGTTCGACACCCTCTTCTTCACGGTCGACACCCCCGTCGCCGGGGCACGACTGCGTGACAAGCGCAATGGGTTCTCAATACCACCGCAGCTCACGGTGTCGACGATCGCCGATGCAATCCCCCGCCCGTGGTGGTGGTGGGATTTCCTGACCACACCGAAGCTCGAATTCGCCTCGCTGAAGTCCACCGGCGGCACGGTCGGCGAATTGCTAAATTCGGCAATGGACCCATCCATCTCCTTCGACGACCTGAAGATCGTGCGCGAGCTGTTCCCCGGCAAAATCGTCATCAAGGGCGTGCAGAACATCGCCGATTCGAAGAAACTCGTCGACCTGGGAGTCGACGGGATCGTGCTCTCGAACCACGGTGGTCGCCAGCTGGACCGCGCGCCGATCCCGTTCCACCTGCTGCCCGACGTGGTGCGCGAAGTTGGCAAGGACACCGAGATCGCCATCGATACGGGCATCATGTCCGGCGCCGACATCGTCGCGTCGATCGCCCTGGGCGCCAAGTTCACGCTCGTCGGACGGGCCTACCTTTACGGCCTCATGGCCGGCGGGCGCGAGGGCGTCGACCGGATGATCTACATCCTGCGCGACCAGATCGAACGCACCATGAAGCTGCTCGGCGTGAAGGAACTCGCCGAGCTGACGCCGGAGCACGTGACGCAGCTGCAGCGGCTGGTGCCGCGGGTCAGAGCCTAGAAACGTCCAGCCAGGCGTCCGCGATCATCCGGTGACCGAGGTCGGTCGGATGGACTCCATCGGCCGCGAGCGCGGTGGCCCCGTGATCCTCGGCAGCAGCAGAGAGCAGGGTCTGGAGGGGCACGAAGCCCGCGCCGAACTCGGCCGCGAGCCGAGCCACAACGGCACGCTTCTCGTCGAGGTCCTCGTGCCAGTGCTCCTGCTCCTCGTTCACCGGAAGAACGAACGGCTCGATCAGGATCAGAGTTGACGCACCACCGAGATCGGCAAGGCACGCACGGTAGTTGTCCTCGAACATCGCCGCGCTCGTCGGATCGTTCTCGTCGTATCGTCGCCACGTGTCGTTGATGCCGACGTACACGGTCAGGATCTCGGGCTTCTGCAGGGCGACGTCGATGTGCCAGCGGTCGCGCAGGTCGATCGCGCGATTGCCGCTGATGCCCGCGTTGATAACCCGCCGATCCGAGAGCTTGTCGGCGATCAGCCGAACGTAGCCGTCACCGAGGAACCCGGGAGCGTCATCCCGGCGCCCGCAGTCCGTCACGCTGTCGCCGATGAAGAGGAGAGGTCCAGTCACGGTCCAAGCGTACGACCCCGTGCGAAACCGAGGAGATCCGAGCGACAGGCCGTCGCGAGCAGCCCCCGCCGCGGCGTGTTGGAACAATCTCCTCGATTATGCGCGGCGAGCGCGTCTAGTCGAGCGGACCGAGCAGGTTCGTGGCGACGGTGTTGTGTACGGACTCGGTATCGCTCGGGTGATAGATGCCGGCCAGAACATCGCGCTGCAGACGCGCCAGTTCGGAGTTGCTTCGGTATCCCCCACCGCCCGCGATCCGGGCGGACTGGTCGACCACGTAGCGCGCGGTTTCGGTCGCCCGGTGCTTCACGCCCGTGAGCTTGCGGAACCAGGCCGGTCCGTGATTGACCAGACCGTCGACATCCGAAGCGAGCGTCTCGATCTGTGGCGCCAGGGCGTCCAGCGCGAGCGCCGCGTCCGCGATGCGCCAGCGCATGTCCGGGTCCTGCGAGTACGACTTGCCCTCGTTCTTCAGTGAAGTACGCCGGCCGACAGCCTCGACGCCGAGCTCGAGTGCGCGGTCTGCGATTCCCGAATAGACGGATGCGACCAGCAGCAGGAAATTAGCGAAGATTCCGAAGATGAACGGATCACCACTCGGGCCTACCGGCAGGATGCGCGCGCTGCGCTCGGCGGGAACGACGACACCGTCGAGCACGGTCGTGTGGCTCTGGGTCGCGCGCATGCCGAGTGTGTCCCAGTCGTCGAGCGACTTCCAGCCGGGGGTGTCCCGCGTGATAAAGCCGTGCACGAGTTTCGGATTCTCCGGATCGCTGTCGTCGCGGCCGAAGATGCCGAGCCGCGTCCAGGCGGGAGCGAGCGAGGTGAAGATCTTCGTACCGGTAAAGGAATAGGAGCCGTCCGGCCCCGGAACCGCTTTCGTCATCGAGTCGAACAGCACCAGGTCGTTGCCGGCCTCGCTGTTGCCGAAGGCGAACAACTCGCCGGCCACGGCATCCTTCAGCACCCAGTCGAGCGACGAGTCGCCGCGCTCGGACAGGACGCGAGCGACCCCGGTCCAGACGAGGTGCATGTTGATACCGAGCGCTGTTGCGGGCGCGTACGCCGCCAGTAACCGCTGATCCTGCGCGGTCTCGAGCAGCGGGCGCGGGGCGAGATACCCGGCGGCCGTCAGCTCCACGAGATCCTCGGCGAAGAAGGCGTTGTCGCGGTCATATCCGGCGGCCCGGGAACGAATCCGATCGAGCAGTTCCTGCGTCAGTACGGTCACGGTCCAACGCTATTCCCTTCACCCAATTCAGGAGGCTGTGTGACCGGTGAGAAGGGTGTCGACTGCTGCGGTCACGACTGCCATATCCACCCCACCGTTCCCACACATTCCTGAAAAAGGTATGCACCAGACGATGTCCACGGGCGGGTTTTCGGCGAAACGGGTTAGCGCGCGAGTTCCTCGGCGATGGCACGAACGCCGAGCTCGAGCTCCGCGAATGTCGTGCTGAGCGGTGAGAGTCCCAGCCGGATACCGGATGGCCGGCGGAAGTCGGGCAGCACTCCTCGCCCCCAGAGTCGAGGCATCAGCTCCGCGAACCGCGGATGGTCGAGCGTCACGTGACTGCCGCGAAGCTCCGGATCGCGGGGCGTCGCCAGCATCGCATCCGGGAGCAACTCATCGGCCAGCTCGATCGCATAGGTCGTGAGATCGACCGACTTGGCGCGCACGGCGCCGAGCCCGACCCGGTCGACGAGCGCAACCATGTCCTGCATGGCGAGCATCCCGACGATCGGGGGCGTGCCGCTCAGGAAACCGCGGATGCCCGCCGCGGGTGCGTACCCCTGCCCCATCTCGAACGGCGTCACGCTTCCAATCCAGCCCTGGATCGGCTGTCGGAACTCGCCCTGAAGGTCGGCGCGGACGTAGGCGAACGCCGGGGCACCCGGTCCACCGTTCAGGTACTTGTAGGTGCAGCCCACCGCGAGGTCGACGCCCCACGCGTCCAGCTCGACGGGCACGACTCCGACCGAGTGACAGAGGTCGAGCACTAGCAGCGCGCCCGCATCGTGAACGACGGTGGTGATGGCCGCCGCGTCGGAGAGATACCCGGACCGGTAAGCGACGTGACTGACAACCACGACCGCGGTCTGGTCGGTGAGCACGGCGCTCACCGCGTCGGCCGTGACCGCGTCGGCCGCGTCGATCCAGACCACCCGGAGTCCGAGCTCCGTCGCAACGCCTTCGACGATGTAACGATCGGTCGGGAAGTTGTCGCGATCGATCACGATCTCGGACCGACCGGGCCGAGCCGCCACCGCCGCACGCACGAGCTTGTAGATGAGCACGGTCGTCGAGTCCGCGATCGTCGTCTGGCCCGGCTCGGCCCCGAGCGTAACGCGGGCGATCTCGTCCCCGATGCGCAGGGGCAGGTCCATCCACTCCTCGTCCCAGCCTCGAATGAGGCGAGCACCCCACTGCTCGGCGGCAAACGCGGAGAGGCGATCCCGGGATGCCGCGAGTGGCCGCCCGAGCGAGTTACCGTCGAGGTAGGCGATGACGTCGTCCGATCGCAGGAACTGTGCCCGGTAGGCGGCGAGCACATCCGCGGCATCCTGCTCGGCGGCTGATCTCATTGGGTTGCCCCAAACGTTCTGCGCCCAAGTGCCATCGTCGCGGCCACGGAACCCGCAACCACCAGGGCGATCAGCGCGAAGACCACCACGAGTCCGACGGCTTCCGTGATCAGCGGCAGCAGTAGCACGACGAGAACGGTCGGCACCACGATCCAGAGGTGAACGCGAATGCCGGGCAGAATCCGCAGGTGCGCAACGAGCAGGGACGCCAGATAGAGCGCGATCGGGATGGCGACCGACCACGCGGCCGTCTCGGGCGGGACTCGTGAATGACCACCCGCGGAGGTGACGACGACTTCGAGCCCGGCGCCGAGCGACGCCAGCCCGGCGAACACGAAGTAGTGCCCGTAGCCCCAGAAGAAGGAGCCGCTGCGATGCTCGACGAGTCCCTCGCCCGATGGCTGAAGGAAATACAGCCACCACAGCGCGAAGATCAGCACGAGCGATGAGATGCCCACCACGACGAGCGGGCCGACCCGGTCGCCCGCGTGCACCACCTCGCTGTTCCCGATCGCGAGCACGGCGATCGTCTCCCCGAGCAGGATGATCGTGAACAGGCCATAACGTTCGGCGATGTGGTGCGGATGCCAGCTCGTCATTCCCGGGCGCTCCGCCCAGTACGGCCCGAACCCCTCCAGAATCACGAGCACGAAGAACGCCAGGTAGACGCTCCACCACTGGTCGGCGGCGTCCGTCGGAAGCAGCAGTCGAAGGAGCCAGAGCGACTGGATGACTCCGACCGCGATCGCATACCGGGTTGCCGTGGCACGACCTTCCGGGTTCTCGACCGCGGCGCGAATCCACTGGATCACCATTGCGACCCGCATGATGCAGTAGCCGAGCGTGATTCCGAAGAAGTCCTGGTGCTCGAACGCGGCCGGCACGCCCGCGGCCAGCACGAGCACGCCGCCCATCTGTAGCAGCACGAGCAGCCGGTACGGGACGTCGTCGGAGTCGTAGGCGGACGCAAACCAGGTGAAATTCAGCCACGCCCACCAGATGGCGAAGAACACCATGACGAACGGGACGATGCCCTGGAGCGGGTGGCCGGCCTCGAGCTCCTTGCCGAGCTCATCGGCGACCTGCGCGACGGCGACAACAAAGGTGAGATCAAATAGCAGCTCGAGCGGACTCGAGACGCGATGCGGTTCGTCGGTGTCGCGCGCGGACATCCTCGTTCGGATCCGAAAGCGGGGAACGGGCGACGCCATCCCTGAAGCTTACTTTCGGGTGAGAAGCTAGTTGTCGTTCGAGGAGGTTCGATGACGACCACGCACGAGGTTTTCAACCAGGCACCGCGGCGGGTGGAGATCAACGAGTTCGAGACCAACATCCCGCTCGTCGGGGCGGTCGGTCGTTACGACGCCGGCTGGGCGATCGACGAACTCACCGCAGTGGGCCTCCACGTCGGCACGGCCGAGTTCCAGCATGACGTGGAGCGAGCCAATCGGATTGAACCCCAGCTGCGCACGCACGACGCACAGGGAAATCGGATCGACGAGGTCGAATACGACGGGAGCTACTCGCGCATAATCGCCGCCGCGGTCGCCGGCGGAGCGCACACGTCCGCGTGGGCGGACCCGAAGCCCGGCGCCAACGTGGCGCGCGCGGCCACGTTCATGCTCTTGGCCCAGGTCGAACCGGGGCACGCGTGCCCCATCTCGATGACGCACTCCGTCGTTCCGGCGCTTGCCACGACGCCGGAGCTCGCCGAGAAGTGGATGCCGCGCCTCCTCAGCCGCGAGTACGACGGCGCGCTGCATCCGGACAAGACCTCCGCACTGTTCGGGATGGCGATGACCGAGAAGCAGGGCGGCTCGGATGTCCGCGCCAACACCACCACTGCGGTGCCGGCCGGCGACGGGACCTGGCTGATCACCGGACACAAGTGGTTCTGCAGCGCGCCAATGTCCGACGGGTTCCTGGTGCTCGCGCAGGCACCGGCCGGCCTCAGCTGTTTCCTCGTCGCACGGATGCTCGACGACGACTCACGCAACGTGTTCCGCATCCAGCGACTCAAGGACAAGCTCGGCAACCGCTCGAACGCATCGAGCGAGATCGAGCTCGACGGGACGATCGGGATGCTCGTCGGCGAGGAGGGTCGCGGCGTGCGAACGATCATCGAGATGGTCGCGCGCACCCGGCTCGACTGCGTCTACGGATCGACCGCGGGCATGCGACAGTCTGTGGCCGAAGCGGTCTGGCACGTACGGCACCGGGAAGCGTTCGGACGGCTGCTCGTCGACCAGCCCGCCATGACCGCCGTGGTCGCCGACCTGGCCCTGGAGTCGGAAGCGGCAACGGCCACCGCGATGCGACTGGCCCGCGCCCACGACGCAGATGCATCCGCATCCGAGGTCGCGTTCCGACGACTCGCGACGGCAGTGTCGAAGTACTGGATCTGCAAGCGCGGGCCCGAGCACGCATACGAAGCGCTCGAATGCCTGGGCGGCAACGGCTACACGGAGGCGTTCCCCCTCGCCCGTCGGTATCGGGAGCAGCCGGTCATGGCCGTCTGGGAGGGGTCCGGAAACGTGATCGCGCTCGATGTGCTCCGCGCGCTCGCCCGGGAACCGGAGAGTCTCGAGGCGTTCGACGCGGAGGTCGGGCTTGCGGCGGGAGCATCCGCGATCTTCGACTCCCACCTGGCGTCGACGCGGGCACTGGTTCGCTCGGTTGCGACATCCGAGACGGATGCAGCATCCCGGCAGGCGAGGAGACTGGTCGCCGAGCTCGCCCTCAGCCTGCAGGCATCGCTGTTGCTTCGGACCGCGCCGGCCGCGGTATCGGATGCGTTCATCGAATCCCGGCTCGGACCCGACCGCTCACACCTTTACGGTGAACTCCCGGCCGCGGCCGACCTTCCCGGAATCCTCGCCCGCGCGTAGACCGAGTGACGGGCGCCTGCGCCAGCACCGGCGAAGGCGTCCGCCACCCGGAGCCGTTAGCCGCGCAGGTCGGCGAGAACCGCCTCGAGCTGGTCGACGGCCCAGTCCAGCTCCTCCGCCTCGACCACGATGGGTGGCGCCAGCCGGATGGTGCTTCCGTGCGTGTCCTTGGCGAGGACTCCGCGCTCCATGAGCAGTTCGCAGACCTGGCGTCCGGTCCCGAGTGCCGGGTCGATGTCGATGCCCGCCCACAGTCCGGCGCTGCGAACGGCGAGGACGCCCGAACCGATGAGGGTGCCCAGACGCGCCTGGAGGCGTTCGCCGAGCACACGGGCGCGCTCCTGGTACTCGCCGGTAGAGAGCAGGCCGACCACGGCCAGCCCGATCGCGGCAGCGAGGGGATTGCCGCCGAAGGTCGAGCCGTGCTCGCCCGCGTGCAGCACACCGATGATGTCGGCATTGCCGACGACGGCGCTGACGGGAACGATTCCGCCGCCCAGCGCCTTGCCCAGCAGGTACAGGTCGGGGACGACTCCGACGTTGTCGCACTGGAACGTCGCGCCCGTGCGACCGAGGCCGGACTGTATCTCGTCGGCGATGAAGAGCACGTTGTACCGCGTGGTCAGCTCGCGCACCGCCGGCAGGTAGTCGGCTGGCGGGACGATGATGCCTGCCTCGCCCTGGATGGGCTCGATCAGCACGGCGACCGTGTTCTCGTCGATCGCCGCCTCGAGCGCGGCCGCATCGCCGTAAGGCACGCTGACGAAACCGGGAGTGAACGGGCCGAAGTCGTTCCGGGCATCCGGGTCATTGGAAAAGCTGATGATGGTCGTGGTGCGGCCGTGAAAGTTGCCGTCGGCGACGATGATCTTCGCCCGGTTCTGCGGCACGCCCTTCACGCGGTAGCCCCACGCGCGGGCGAGCTTGATACCCGACTCGACTGCCTCGGCGCCGGTATTCATCGGCAGGACCATGTCCTTGCCAGCGAGCGCAGCGAGCGCGGTCACGAACGGCCCGAGCTGGTCGTTGTGGAACGCACGACTCGTCAGCGTGATGCGGTCGAGCTGCGCCTTCGCCGCCTCGACGAGCACCGGATGACCGTGCCCGAAGTTGACGGCCGAGTATGCCGCCAGGCAGTCCAGGTAACGCCGACCGGTGACATCCGTCACCCACGCGCCGTCACCGGTGCTGACCACGACCTCCAGTGGGTGATAGTTGTGCGCCGCGTGCTCCTCCTCGAGGGCGAGATAGGTAGCTGCGCTGCCCTGGCCCGCGGATTCCGGAGTGTCGGACTCTGCCCAGAAATGGCCGCCGAGCCCGGAGACCGACAATCCGGAACCCGCTCCACTCGACGACGCGACCGCGGTGCTGTGGTTGGGGCTGGTCATCGGCGCAGTTCCAGGGTGCAGCACTTCACGCCGCCGCCGCCGAGCAGGAGCTCGGAGAGGTCGACGCCGATCGGGTTGTAGCCGCGCTCGCGAAGCTGGCGCTCGAAGTCCTTTGCCCGTGACGCGATGACGACGCTGTACCCGTCGCTGTAGGAGTTGAGACCGAGCACGGCCGCGTCCGCCTCGTTGACGATCACGGCATCCGGGTAACGCTCGCGCAGGATGGCGAGGCTCGGCTCGTCGAAGGCGCTCGGCAGGTACGCAATGTTCGCGGGCGTGCCATTCGGTCCGCCCTCTGGGTCGAGCACGGCCACCGCGGTGTCGAGGTGGTAGAAGCTCGGGTTGATGAGGTTCAGCGACACGACCTCGCGGCCGAAGATCTCACCGAGTTCCTGATGGCTGTTCGAGGCGCTACGGAATCCCCGTCCGGCGAGCAGCACGTCGCCGACGAGCAGGAAGTCGCCCTCGCCTTCGTTGATGTTGCGGGGAACACGGACGTCGTAGCCGTTGGCGCCAAACCAGTCCATGTAGGCGGGTCCCTCGGGCTGGCGCTCGGGGTAGGTGAAGCTCGCGCCGTACGCGATGCCGTCCAGCACGAAACCGCCGTTGGCGGCGTAGACCATGTCGGGCAGGCCCTTGATCGGGTCGATCAACCGCACATCGAAACCGAGGTCCAGGTACGTCTTGTACAGGACCTCCCACTGCTTCACGGCGAGGCTCGTGTCGGTGGGGTCTTCGGGGTGCATCCACGGGTTGATCCGGTAGGACACCGTGAAGTAGTCAGGGCGGCACATGAGAATAGTGCGCTTGGTTGCGTGGCGCTGTGGCGCGACTGGCGTAGCTTCGGTCATCGTCATGAGGCCAGTTTTTCACGCACTATCGTCAATTTGGCGGCGTGAGACGCACGGAATCGCCGTCTTTGCTTGGGACTGCACACTTTTTCGCCATAGAGTGTGCGGATGGACAGTCTCGACTACGGCATCATCGACCTGCTCCGCCAGAACGCTCGCGCGGGCTACGGCGACATCGGCGAGGTTATCGGTCTGTCCGCCTCCGCAGTTAAACGTCGCGTGGATCGCCTCGTGTCGGACGGCGTGATTCGCGGTTTCACAATCCAGGTCGACCCGGCCGTAGACGGCATGGCAACGGAGGCCTACGTGGAGCTGTTCTGCCGCGGAACCGTCGCGCCGGAGGAGCTCAAGCGCATCCTTTCCGGGGTTCCGGAGGTCGTGGATGCCGGAACGGTCACCGGATCCGCGGACGCCATCGTGCACATGCGCTCGCGGGACATCCCCTCGCTCGAGATCGCGCTCGAGAAGGTCCGCATCGCGCCCAACGTCGACCACACTCGTAGCGCGATCGTGCTGTCACGCCTGATTCATCGCACCCACGACTAAGCCGGCGCTCGCCTCATTCAGGAGTTGATGAGGCTGGAGTGATGGATGATCGGTACTGGTTGACTCGTGTCACTCCAGCCACGAGAAGTCCTGAATTAGGAGATGTCATGATCTCGATCGACTCTCGCTCGGCGACCCCACCCTACGAGCAGCTGCGGGTGCAGTTCATGGACGAGGTGCAGTCGGGCGCGCTCGCTGCGGGCACGCGCATCCCGACCGTCCGAAAGCTCGCCGAGGATCTCGGGCTCGCGCCCAACACCGTCGCGCGTGCGTACCGCGAGCTCGAGGCCGACGGGCTCATTGAGACGCGCGGCCGCAATGGCTCCTTCGTGAGCGCCCAGGGAGACGCCGCCGAGAAGCAGGCGCAGGACGCCGCCCGCGCGTACGCGGACCGCATCCTGAAGCTCGGCATCCCGCGATCCCAGGCCCTGACCTTCGTCACCGCGGCCCTCGACTCCTGACACTCACCATTTTCAGGAATGTGTGTGGCCGATGCGACGGGTAACGCTCCCCGTGAACACGCCCGTCACTCTGTTCCCGCCCGCCACAGAACTTCCTGAAAAAGGTGTGAATCGGACTGGAGGGACGGGGTCAGAGGGGCAGGGACGCCATCGCGTGGTCGGGGTTGCCGAAGCGGTGCGCGGTGATCGAGACCGCCTGCTCGTGCACGAAGGGCAGCAGCTCAATGCGGCCGGCCGTGGTGACCGGTCCGCCGTAAATCGCGACGTCCGGGTTTCCCTTCACGATTGCGGCCAGAACGGATGCGTCGCCGCCGGCAAGCCGGATGCGCGTCGTCTTCAGTTCGCCCGCGACGAGGCGCGCGTGCCAGCGAGCATCGGTTTCGACGATCACCGACTGCAGCAGGGTCGGTGATCCGAACTCGCCAAACAACTGGACCAGGGAGTCCGGCAGCGGCAGGTAGCTGCTGACGAACAGCGCCGATCCCGCACGAGTGGCGGCGACGATCAGTCGGATGAGGTCACCCATCGAGCCACCCTCGGCCAGACGAATCGTCACCGGCAGGGCACGGTAGCGGAACACGTTCCGCTCGACCCCGAGGTTGCTGACGTCGCGTGAGAGTCCGAACTCGCTCTGCCAGGCCTTCTCATCCCGAACAGCGGCGAGACGCACCCGGTCGAATTCGAGGAACTCGAGGCCGACCTGCGCACGCTTGATTACTCGCGCGACCGGCTCGCTGATGCCTTCGAGCGTCAGGTCCTCGCCGGGGTCGGCTTCGAGTGCCTTCCAGCTGCCGAGGGTCATCAGGTAGTTCGGTCCGCCAGCCTTTGCCGAGGCGCCCACCGTGGACCGCTTCCAGCCGCCGAATGGCTGGCGTCGAACGATTGCGCCCGTGATGCCTCGGTTGACATAGAGGTTGCCGGCATCGACGAGGTCGGTCCAGCGCAGGACCTCGTCGGGGTCAAGCGAGTGGATGCCCGCGGTGAGCCCGTAGTCGGTCGCGTTCTGCAGGTCGATCGCTTCGTCGAGGGTGGCCGCGGTCATCACGCCGAGCACCGGTCCGAAGTACTCGGTGCGATGGAATGCACTGCCCGGTGCCACCCCGCTTCGCACGCCGGGTGACCACAGTCGGCCGGTCTCATCCAGCTGCCGCGGCTTCACCAGCCACTCCTCGCCCTCGGCGAGTGTCGTCAGGGCGTCCTTCAGCTTGCCGGAGGCGGGCTCGATGATCGGCCCCATCTGGGTAGTCGGGTCCGACGGGAGACCGACCCTGAGGGTCTTCACCGAGTCGATGAGCTGGCGTTTGAAGCGCTCTGACGTGGCGACGGAGCCGACCAGGATGACGAGCGACGCGGCCGAGCACTTCTGGCCGGCATGACCGAACGCGCTCTTCACGATGTCGGCGACGGCGAGGTCGAGGTCGGCGGACGGCGTGACGATGATCGCGTTCTTGCCGCTGGTCTCGGCGAGCAGCGGAAGATCCGCTCGCCAGCTTCGAAAGAGATTCGCCGTCTCCCATGCGCCCGTGAGGATGACGCGGCCGACACTCGGGTCGGAGACCAGGTGCTTGCCGAGCTCACCCTCCTCGATATCGACGAGGGTCAGCAGGGCACGCGGGATCCCCGCCTCCCACAGCGCCTCCGCGAGAACGGCGGCGCAGCGGCGAGCCTGCGGTGCCGGCTTCAGGATGACGGCGCTTCCCGCGGCGAGCGCGGACAGCACCGAGCCCGCTGGGATGGCTACCGGGAAGTTCCACGGCGGTGCGACGACGGTCAGTCGGGTCGGAACGAACATTGCCCCCGTCACCCTCTCGAGGTCCAGCGCGCGCTCCGCGTAGTAGTGGGCGAAGTCGGTTGCCTCGCTGACCTCGACATCGCCCTCGGCGAGCGTCTTGCCCGTCTCGCTGGCCATGACCTCGATCAGTCGACTGCGGAACGCCGAGAGCACATCCCCGGCGTCGTGCAGGATGCGCGAGCGGGCCGTAGCGGGGAGCGCAGCCCACACGTCGCCCGCCTTCGCGGTCGACTCGATCAGCGTGTTCAGCAGGCTCGCGTCGCTGACCCGAGCCTCGCGGATCGTCTGCTCGCCGAGCTTCGAGGCGACACTGCGCTCGAGGATGCGGCGGCCCCAGGCGCGGTTGTCCCCGCGCGACGGGTCGGTGTCAGGCTCGTTCTCGAACGCGGAGAGTACGCCCGGCAGTGCGGACGGGTGAAGCCGGTCCTGCACGCGGTGCGAGGCGGGCACGCGGCCGTCGAGCCCGTCGAGGGATGCGAGGAATCGACCGGACTCCCGGTTGAACACCTCCGGCTTGCTGGCGAGCTCGAAGACGCCGCTCATGAAGTTGTCGGTGCTGGCGTTCTCTTCGAGCCGGCGCACCAGGTAGCTGATGGCGGAGTCGAACTCGGCCGGGTGCACGACCGGCGTGTAGAGGAGCAGTCCTCCCACGTCGCGCTTGACCACCTCGGCCTGGCTCGTCGCCATGCCGAGCAGCATCTCGAACTCGATGCGGGTGTCGACGCGGCGCTCCTTCGCCAGCAACCACGCGTACGCCACATCGAAGAGGTTGTGGCCCGCGACACCGATCCGCACCGCGTCCGTGTGCTCGGGCGTGAGCGCCCAGTCGAGCACCCGTTTGTAGTTGGTGTCGGTCTCGACCTTGTGCGAGTAGGTGGCGAGCGGCCAGCCGTGAATGGTCGCGTCGACCTGCTCCATGGCGAGGTTGGCGCCCTTGACGACACGCACCTTGATGCCCGCGCCGCCGCTCTGGCGACGCTGGCTCGCCCACGCGGTGAGTCCCTGCAGCGCGTTCAGCGCATCCGGCAGGTAGGCCTGGAGCACGATTCCGGCTTCGAGCTTCTTCAGCTGGCGCTGGTCGAGGAGTCGCATGAAGACCGCGGTGGTGAGGTCAAGGTCGCGGAACTCTTCCATGTCGAGGTTGATGAACTTCGGGCTCGGCGAGGAGGCGGCCAGCTCGTAGAGGGGCGTCAGTCGTTCGACGACCCGCTCGACCGTCTCGTCGAATGCCCACATCGACAGCTGCGCCGCGACGGACGAGACCTTGATCGAAACGTAATCGACGTCCGAGCGCTGAAGCAGCTCGCGGGTACCTTCCAGCCGACGGTCGGACTCGTCGTTGCCGAGCACGGCCTCGCCGAGGAGGTTCATGTTGAGCCGGATGCGCTGGCGGCGAAGACGGTGCAGGGTCTTGTCGAGCTTCTTCGGCGTGGCGTCGATCACGAGGTGGGCGACCATCCCGCGCAGCACGCGCCGGGCGATCGGGACGATGGGCCACGGGAGCAGTGGTGCGAAACCACCGCCGAGCAGGATTGCCGCGCGCAGGTACCAGGGCAGGAATTTCGGGATGGATCGGCTCAGCGTCTCGAGGTTGCGGCCGGCCACGCGGAGGTCTTCCGGGCGAACCACGCGGTCGACGAATCCGAGCGTGAAGTCGAGGCCGACCGGGTCGCGCAACACCCCGGCGAGGCGCTGTGCGCTCTTGTCGGCGGGGATGTCGGCGGACTCGCGAAGCCAGCGATGGACGGTCGCGATGGCCGCTTCGGCGAGGTCACTGGACGGGTCTTCGATACCGGGTTTGACACTCGACATGCTCACGACACTATGCCTCTCTGCGGGGAACGGGCCCAGTCCCCTAGCTTGCCTCGCGCGCATCGGTCGTGAAAAGCGATGGTTTTTGCCCAATAATGTGAAGTACAGCTAACTATTCGGGAGGGCCAGCGGATGCTCGATCTGAAGCGCCTCACGTTGCTTCGCGAACTGCAGCTGCGCGGAACAATTGCCGCGGTTGCGAAGTCCCTCGCCTACAGCCCGTCGGCCGTCTCGCAGCAGTTGTCGGTGCTCGAGGCGGAGGCCGGCGTGACGCTGCTCGTGAAGTCCGGGCGGCGCGTCCGACTGACGCCCGCGGCCGAGCTTCTGGTCGAGCACACGAACGCGCTCCTCGAGCGGGTCGAGCTTCTGGAATCGGAGCTCGCTGACTTCGATCGCGCGGCATCCGGAACGGTCCGGCTTGCGGTGTTCCAGTCGGCGGCACTCGGGATCATCCCCCAGGCGTTGACGCTTCTGGCCCTCGAGCACCCCACTCTCCGCGTCGAGATCACCCAACGCGAGCCCGAGAGCGCACTCGCCGCGGTGTGGGCACGCGAGTTCGACCTCGTCATCGCCGAGCAGTACCCCGGGCACGCGGCACCGCGCAGCGAGGAGCTCGACCGGGAGCCGCTGTGCATGGACCTGATCCGTCTCGGTGCCCCGAGTGACTCCGTCCGCAGTCTTTCGGATGCCCGCGACCTGCCCTGGGTCATGGAGCCGCGCGGAACCGCGTCCCGGCACTGGGCGGAGCAGACCTGCCGCCTCGCCGGCTTCGAACCGGATGTTCGCTTCGAGACCGCGGACCTTCAGGCTCATATCCGGCTGGTCGAGTCCGGGCACGCGGCCGCCCTCCTTCCCGACCTCGTCTGGGGAACGCGGGAGCCGACCATCCGGGTGCTCGAGCTGGATGGTCGACCACGCCGCGAGGTCTTCACTTCCGCTCGAAAATCGGGCAGCGGCGGTGCGGCCATCTCGGCCTGTCGCGAGGTTCTCGCCCGTGCGGTCGAACCCCTGTGGCTCGACCGCAGCTAGGGCCCCGTTCTCCTTACAATGAGTGCATGTCCGAGGTGCCGACGCTAACCCCAGAAGAGTGGGAGCTCTGGCGTTCGTTCCGCACTATGCGGCGCCAGCTCGACCTCGCTCTCGAGCGCGAGCTCCAGCAGGACGCCCACATCTCGGGGCCGGACTACGAGATCCTCATCACACTGTTCGAGTCGCCCGAGAAGCAGCTCCGCGCGCGTGAGCTGATCGCCCGCCTCAACTGGGAGAAGTCCCGGCTGTCCCATCAGGTGACGCGAATGGTCTCGCGCGGGCTGGTCGAACGATCGGAATGCGACACGGATGGCCGTGGCACCTGGATCGGCCTGACCACGAAGGGGCGGCTTGCGACGCTGGGTGCGACGCGTGCCCACGCACTGACCATTCGGCGGCTCTTCTTCGACGCGCTCAGCGAGACCGACCGGAACATTCTGGCCGCAGTCTCGAGCCGCGTGCTCGAAGCGATCGACCCGCCGGACTGCGCCGAACTCGACTCCGAATCGGACGAGACCGGCGCGGCATGACCGAACGCTACGACATCGTCGTCGTGGGCGGCGGCCACAACGGACTAACCGCAGCCGCCTACCTCGGGCGCGCCGGCAAACGGGTGCTCGTGCTGGAGAAGCTCGATTCCGTGGGCGGCGCTGCCGTGTCGGCGCAGTCGTTCGAGGGCGTCGAAGCGCGACTGTCGCGATACTCGTACCTGGTATCGCTCCTGCCCGCGCGCATCATCCGCGACCTCGGGCTGACCATCGAGCTCAAGCGCCGACGCTACTCGTCGTACACGCCGCGGCCGGGCACGGATACGGGCCTCCTCGTCGACGTGGGCGATCCGGCCGCGACGGCGGTCGCGCTCGGGATCGACGCCGGATCCTGGTCCAAGTTTTATGACGGCACCACGCGCCTCGCGCGCACACTGTTCCCGACGGTGACCGAGCCCCTGCTCACCCGGTCGGAGGCTAAACGGGCACTCGGAGACGACGAACTCTGGAACTCGCTCATCGAGCGGCCCATCGGAACAACGATCGCGGGCACGTTCGACGATGACCTGGTGCGCGGCGTCGTGCTCACCGACGCGCTGATCGGCACCTTCGTGCCCAACGTCGATCCGACGCTGGCCGGCAACCGATGCTTCCTGTACCACGTGATCGGAAACGAGACCGGAAACTGGGATGTCCCGGTCGGCGGCATGGGCGCGGTATCGGGCGAGCTGCTGGATGCGGCGCGGCGAGCAGGGGCGGAGATCGTGACCGGAGCGGAAGTCACCGCCATCAATCCGGACGGGGAAGTCACCTACCGTCGGGGCGACGACGAGGTGACGGTGGCGGGCCAGTTCGTGCTGGCGAATGTTGCTCCGTACGTGCTGGAGGGGCTGGTCGACCCATCGACAAGCTCAGGGGGCGGGACGAACTCCGGGGCCCGGACGCGACCGGAGGGGGCGCAGGTAAAGGTCAACCTGCTGCTGAAGCGGCTTCCAAGGCTGCGCGACGAGTCCGTCGAACCGGCGGCTGCCTTCGGTGGAACATTCCACATCAATGAGTTGTGGTCGCAACTGGACACCGCGTACACCACCGCGGCGGCGGGCGGCATCGCGACGCCACTTCCCTGCGAGATCTACTGCCATTCGCTGACCGATCCGACCATCCTCTCCCCCGAGCTGCGCGAGAGCGGCACCCAGACGCTCACCGTTTTTGGACTGCACGCCCCAGACCGTCTCGTGACCGAGGCCACCAACGACGTGGTGCGTGGCGAGCTGCAGGCGGCCGTCGTCGCATCCCTGAACTCGGTACTGGCCGAGCCGATCGAAGACCTTCTGCTCGTGGATGCGAACGGCAAGCCCACCATCGAGACCAAGACCACGCTCGACATCGAGCACGCGATCGGGATGCCCGGCGGCAATATCTTCCACGGCGCCCTCAGCTGGCCGTTCCTCGAGGACGACGCCACACAGAACAGCCCGGCCGAGCGCTGGGGGGTCGCGACCGCGCATCCGCGCATCCTGATCTGCGGGTCGGGCGCGCAGCGCGGTGGCGCGGTCAGCGGAATCGGTGGACACAACGCCGCGATGGCGGTTCTCGAACTGTCCTCCTGATCGTCGGTGCAGGCCAATAGGTTGGTAGCCATGGCTGACGTTTCGACTCTTCGTGCCCGCGTTTCCGGTCCCGTCCTCGAGGCGGGTGACGAGGGCTACGCGGCCGAGTCGCTGGCCTGGATCCTGAACTTCACGCATACGCCCGACGTGGTTGTCGGCGCGGAGTCGGCACAGGATGTCGTCGAGAGCGTCAAGTACGCCGCGGCGCACAATCTTCCGGTGCGAATGCAAGGCACGGGTCACGGCTCCCACGTCGCGATCACCGACGGGGTACTGATCAGCACCAGACGGCTCGACTCGGTCGAGATCGACCCGTCCACGCGCATCGCAACGCTCGGCGCGGGCGTCGCGTGGGGCGACGTGATTGCGAAGGCCGCCGAACACGGACTCGCCCCGATCGCCGGGTCATCCGGTACGGTCGGTGCGATCGGCCTGCTCCTCGGCGGCGGAATGGGTCCGCTCGTGAACGCATACGGCGTCTGCAGCGACTGGGCACGCGAGTTCCAGGTGGTGCTCGCGAACGGGGAGCTCGTGACGGCGAGCGCCGACGAGCATCCCGACCTGTTCTGGGCGCTGCGCGGCGGCAAGGGCGGCCTCGGCGTCGTCACCTCCGCGAAGGTGGAACTGGTCGAGCTTCCCACCCTGTACGGCGGTAGCCTCACCTTCGACGCCCCACACATTGAGACCGTCCTGAACGCGTGGGTCGACTACCTGGAGACCGCGGACTCACAGGTTTCGACGAGCGCGGCCATCCTCCGCATGCCGGACCTGCCGTTTATCCCCGAGCCGATCCGCGGTCGCACACTGCTCTCGCTCCGGTTCGCCTATCCGGGCGATGCCTCGACCGGCGACCGCCTCGCCGCACCGCTGCGGGCTGCCGCACCCGTGTACATGGACGAGCTGAAACAGATTCCCGCGGCCGAGATCGCCACCGTCCACAACGACCCGCCGAACCCCACCGTCGGCTGGACGCTCGGGCGGATGCTCACCCGCATCGACCACGAATTCGTGTCGACGCTGCTCGGGTTCGCCGGTGCCGAGAAGCAGTTCCCGTTCGTCGCGGTCGAGATTCGCGCGTTCGATGAGACCCAGGCGACCGATGTCCCCGGCGGCTCCGCGGTCGGTGGCCGCGGCGCGAAGGGCTCGCTGAATCTCGTCGGTGTTCCGAACCCGGAGCTGTTCGCGACCGTGCTGCCCGCCGCCGGCGCGGCCGCGCTTGCCGCCCTCGGCCCGTGGATCTCACCCGAGAACAACGTCAACTTCGCGTCCGGCTTCGCCAACTCGACGGAGTACCACGCCTCATGGCCGGCGGCGACCTTCGAGCGCCTGTCAGCCATCAAAGAGAAGTACGATCCGAGCGGTCTCTTCGTGTACGGCGTGCACGAGGAGTAGCGGCTAGTCCCAGTTGCTCGAGAAGCTCGCGCGCGACGGCGGGAGGGCGACATCCTTCGCCCACGCCGTCATCCACTCCGGGATGGGCATGGTCGCGGGGTCTATACCGGCGAACTCGCCCATCTCGGCGACGGAGACGGTGCCGCCCGCGGTCTTGACGAACCTCGCGCGCATCGTGGCGACGACGTACACCTCGTTGTCGCGGACCACCCGGTGCTCCACGTACATCGCCTTGTCATCGAAGCCGATGACCTTGGTTTCGATCACGTATTTCTGCCAGAGCGTGAGGGATCGCCGGTAGGTCACGGTGACGCTCGCGGCGACTGGATACCAGCCGAGTTTCCGCAGCTTCTGCCAGTTGCCGCTGCGGATCATCAGGTCCATCCGACCGAGGTCCATCAGCGCGAGGTACATGCCGTTGTTCACATGCCGAAGCAGGTCGAGGTCGCTCGGCATCACGCGGAGCGAAATTCGACCGACCTCGCGAAAGTCCTGGTGCGGCTTTCGTCGACTGGTGATCATCATCAGGAGCGTGCGCAGCAGAAGGTTCACTCGGTAACCGTAGTAAATCCCGATCGAACGTTCCTACCGCGAGCGGTGCGCGGGGATGGTCATCCGCGGCCCGCGGAGCGGAGCACGAACGCCGGAGGCCTCGATGAGCCGCATCACCCGCTGGCGATGGCCGGCATACGGCGCGAGCAGTTCGAGCATTCCGTCGTCGTCGACCGGCATTCCGAGGAGGGCGTAGCCGACGCTCGACGGCAGGTGGTAGTCGCCGACACTCGGCGAGTCCGGATCGCCGTGCGAGCGCTGGGTCGTCTCGGCGGCCGTCCAGACGCCGACGCCGACGACGCTCCGAATCCTGGTGGCGACTACAGGGCCGCCCCGGCCCAGCGCCAGCGTGCGCTCGAGAGAGTCCGCGACCGCCGCCGCACGCATCGCCGTGTCCGAGCGTTGCGGCGTGACGCCGGCCCTGTGCCACTCCCAGGACGGAACCCGCCGCCAGACCTGGGCGGTCGGAAACACCCGCATGCCCTGGGGTGCCGGACCCGGAGGCTCCTCGCCATATTTGGTGACAAGCACGCGCCAGGAGTGGCGAGCCTCGATGCTCGTCACCTTCTGCTCGATGATCGCGGCGAGGAGTGCCTCGAACACGGCACCCGTGCGCGAGAGCCGGAGGCCGGGAAGGCCGCGCCTGACCTCCTCGAGGAACGGATGCGGGCTGAGGTCGAGGTCGCTCCAGTCGTCCCCCCCGCCGCACAGCTCCGGCACGCCGGCGATCGCGTGGTCCGCGCCCGGACCCCACGCCGTCGCGTGAATTTCGCCGCCGCGCTCGATCAGGTTGAGCGTTGCCGGACCGCCAGGGGTGTTTGTCGTGCGCCACAGCTCCGCACCGACCCAGCGATGCGTCGGATCCCATGCTCCGCGCATCAGTGGCGCCAGCGTCTGGCGAAGGTTCAGCGGGTGCCCCGGCCGGTACACGGTCGTTGTGGCGTCCATGTACGGAACACTAACCCGCCGGAACGACAGCGGAGAATAGAGACGTGAGCGTGCCGAAGATTCTGTTGTTCTACCTGTTCACGCCGCTCGCGGATCCGGACGCGGTGCGCCTATGGCAGCGGGACCTGTGCGAGTCGCTCGGGCTAAAGGGGCGCATCCTGATCTCGAAGGATGGTATCAACGGCACGGTCGGCGGCGAACTCAAGGATGTCAAGAAGTACGTCCGAAAGACCCGGCAGTACCCGGCGTTCAGCGCGATCGACTTCAAGTGGGGCGAAGGTCTCGGTAACGACTTCCCTCGGTTGAGCGTGAAGGTTCGGGACGAACTCGTGAGCTTCGGTGCTCCCGGCGAGCTCACCGTCGACACGAACGGCGTAGTCGGCGGCGGCGTCCACCTCTCGCCCGAGCAACTGCACGAACTGGTCGCGGAGAAGCAGGTGACGTTCTTCGACGGACGCAACTCCTTTGAGGCGGAGATCGGCCGGTTCCGGGACGCCGTGGTCCCGCCGGTCGACAACACCCGCGACTTCGTCGCCGAACTCGACAGTGGCGCCTACGACCACCTCAAGAACGAACCCGTCGTCACCTATTGCACCGGTGGCATCCGCTGCGAGGTGCTCTCGAGTCTCATGGTCAATCGCGGGTTCCGCGAGGTATACCAGCTCGATGGCGGCATCGTTCGGTACGGCGAGACATTCGCCGACGAAGGGCTCTGGGAGGGTTCGCTCTACGTCTTCGACGAGCGCAAGTCGATCGAGTTCAGCGACCGGGCGCAGGTGATCGGTCACTGTTACTCCTGCGAAACGCCGACCTCACGCATGGAGAACTGCCGCGACCCCGTCTGCCGCGTGCAGCTTGTGGTCTGCGACGAGCACGCCACGGACACGGTGTGCACGCTCCACGCCCTCGTGTAAACCCCCTTTCGACCGGCGCTCCAGTTTCTTAGCGTGGAGAGATGACACACGCAGAGGAAATCGCCAAGGTAGCCGAGCTCGCCAAAAAGGCCCGCATCGCCGTTCTCACGACGGTCGACCACACCGGGGCACTAGTCAGCCGCCCGCTCGGGATGCAGAACACCGACTTCGACGGACAGCTCTGGTTCTTCACCCAGGACCCGTCGCCGAAGGTCGATGACATCATGGCCAATCCGAACGTCAACGTCTCCTTCCAGTCCGGCAACGGCTGGGTCTCGGTGGCGGGCACCGCCTCGGTGTCCCGTGATCAGCACAAGATCGACGAGCTCTGGAACAAATTCGCGGAGGCTTGGTTCGAGCAGGGTCGCGAGGATCCGACGATCGCCCTCATCCGCGTGGATGCGAACACAGTCGAGTACTGGGATGCCGACGAACCGCGGGCGGTCACGCTGCTGAAGACGGTGACCGCGATGGTCAGCGGCGGCACACCCGACGTGCCGGACAGCAAAACCATCGGACTCTGAGCCGACCGGACGAACGGCCACGATCGCGGCCGATTCTCGGGACATCTGGCACATACAGCAGAATGGATGCATGAGAATCGGCATCCTCACGAGTGGCGGCGACGCACCCGGTCTGAACGCGGTCATCCGGGGAGCCGTTCTCACCGGCATGAAGGTGCACGAACTCGAGTTCGTTGGATTCCGTAATGGCTGGCGGGGCGTGGTCGAGGCCGACATCATCCCGGTCGGCCGCGACGAGGTCAAAGGCATCAGCAAGCAGGGTGGCACGATCCTCGGAACGTCTCGCACGAACCCCTTCGAGGGCGAGGGTGGCGTCGACCGGGTCAACCAGGTGATGGCCGACAACGGGATCGATGCGATCATCGCGATCGGCGGCGAGGGAACGCTCGCAGCGGCGAAGCGTCTCACCGACGCCGGCGTGAAAATCGTCGGTGTTCCGAAGACCGTGGACAACGACCTCGACGCCACCGACTACTCGTTCGGCTTCGACACCGCGGTACAGATCGCGACCGAGGCCATGGACCGACTGCGCACCACCGGCGACGCCCACGACCGCTGCATGGTCGCCGAGGTCATGGGCCGACACGTCGGGTGGATCGCCCTGCACTCGGGAATGGCGGCAGGGGCGCACGTCATCCTGATCCCGGAGCGCAAGACATCCGTCGACCAGATCTGCGAATGGGTCAGCGCCGCGCACGACCGGGGTCGCGCCCCACTGGTCGTCGTGGCCGAGGGTTTCGCCCTCGACACCATGGACGACGCGCACTCCGAACGTGGCCTGGATGCCTTCGGGCGTCCGCGACTCGGCGGCATCGGCGAGTTGCTCGCGCCGCTCATCGAGGAGCGCACGGGCGTCGAAACGCGCGCCACCACGCTCGGTCACATCCAGCGCGGTGGCACGCCGTCCGCGTTCGACCGCGTGCTCGCCACCCGGCTCGGGATGGCCGCGATGCGATCCGTGGTCGAGGGGCATTGGGGGCGCATGGTCGCCCTGCGCGGCACCGAGATCGTTCACGTGCCCTTCGCGGAAGCCCTCGGCAAGCTGAAGACCGTCCCGGACGACCGCTACGAAGAGGCACGCGTTCTCTTTGGCTAGGGCGCTGCAGGTCACGAAATCCGACGACGACTCCGTCGCGGTGGTACTGCGCGACGACCTGACGGATGCCGAGCTCGGCGAGGGCGACGTTACCGTCGACGTCGGGTGGTCGGGCATCAATTACAAGGACGGACTCGCCCTTGCCGGAAGCCCGGGCGTGATGCGCACCAGCCCGCTCATCCCGGGTATTGATCTGGTCGGAACGGTCGCGGCTTCCGACAGCCCGCGCTGGAACGTCGGGGACGCGGTCGTTCTGAACGGCTGGGGAATCGGCGAGACGCGCAACGGCGGCCTGGGCGATCGGGCGGTTGTCGACGGCGAGTGGCTGGTCCGCCTGCCGAAGTCCATTTCGGCGAAGCGGGCGGCGGCAATCGGGACGGCCGGGTTCACCGCGGCTCTCTCAGTGCTGGCGCTCGGGGACGCGGACGGGGAGATCCTCGTCACCGGCGCATCCGGTGGCGTCGGCTCGATTGCGATTGCCCTGCTCGCCGCCACGGGGCGCACGGTGATCGCTTCGACCGGCAGCCCCCAGCACCGCGACTACCTGCTCGGGCTGGGTGCCACCGACACCATCGATCGTGCGGAACTGGCCGAACACGGGCGGCCGCTGCAGAAGTCCCGATGGGCTGGCGTGGTCGACTCGGTCGGTGGCGAAACCCTCGCGAACGCCATCGCGCAGACAAACTACGGGGGCATCGTCACCGCGTGCGGCCTGGTCGGAGGCAGCGACCTGCCGATGACCGTCATGCCCTTCATCCTCCGCGGAGTGACCCTCGTTGGCATCAA
Organism: Galbitalea sp.; assembly: GCA_036491035.1. Lineage (GTDB taxonomy): Bacteria > Actinomycetota > Actinomycetes > Actinomycetales > Microbacteriaceae > Galbitalea. The sequence goes on from DASXCU010000144.1 coordinate 48,350, forward strand.
CTCCGTCGAGTGCCCGCGTCCCCGGCGCGACGCCGCCTGGGAACTTCTCGCCCGCGGCCTGGACCTCGACGTGCTCGACTCGCTGACGAACTCGATAGGACTCGGCGACGCCATCCAGGCCGGCGCGGCCATCCTGCGGGGCGAGCTACGCGGTCGCACGGTCGTCGATACCCGCTCCTAGGCGGTCGCGTTTGACTTAGAGCGCACTTCAAGTTCTAGTGTCGAATCATGACTAAGAACTGGTTCATTACTGGCACCTCGCGCGGCTTCGGACGAGAGTGGGCCATCGCCGCCCTCGAACGCGGTGACCGGGTCGCCGCGACCGCGCGCAACCTCGACTCCCTGACCGACCTCGCCGAGAAGTACGGCGAACGCCTCCTTCCGATCGAGCTGGATGTGACCGACCGCGAGGCCGACTTCGCCGCAGTCAACCGAGCACACGACGTGTTCGGCAGACTGGATATCGTTGTCAACAATGCCGGCTACGGACAGTTCGGCCTGATCGAGGAGATCACCGAGCAGGAGGCCCGCGACCAGTTCGAAACCAACCTGTTCGGTGCCCTCTGGGTCACGCAGGCGGCCCTGCCGTTCCTGCGCGCCCAGCGCAGCGGCAACATCCTTCAGGTCTCATCGATCGGCGGTATCAGCGCCTTCCCGAACATCGGCATCTACAACTCATCGAAATGGGCGCTGGAGGCATTCAGCCAGGCGCTCGCGGCCGAGGTAGCGGACTTCGGCATCCACGTGACGCTCATCGAGCCCGGCGGATTCTCGACAGACTGGGGCGGAGCGTCGGCCAAGTTCTCGGCGCCGAACCCGGACTACGCCGAGTTCCACGAAAAGGCCGCCGAGCAGCGCAAGACCCGCGTCGGCAACCAGGGTGATCCCTCGGCGACCGCGATAGCCATCCTCGCCGTGGTCGACTCGAACGAGCCTCCGCTGCGACTGTTCCTGGGTACCTCACCAATGCCGATCGCGAAGGCCGACTACGCCAGTCGGCTCGCGACGTGGGAGAAGTGGAACGACGTCTCGGTAGCCGCGCAGGGCTAGCTGAGGCGCTCCCGCCGTCCGTCGCCCATCCGTGCGACACTAACGCTCATGAGCCCCGTACTTCTCGGAATCGCGATCGTGCTCGCAGCGCTCGCCGCCCTGCTCCATGTCTTCATTTTCGTGATGGAGAGCGTGCTGTGGATGCGCCCGTCGACGTGGAAGAGATTCGGACTGACGTCGCAGGACGACGCCGCCACGATCCGTCCGATGGCGCTCAACCAGGGCTTTTACAACCTGTTTCTCGCCATCGGGATCGTTGTGGCGTTTGCGCTGCTCCCTGTCGCCTCGCTCCACGCCGCGGGCCTGATGCTGATCCTGTTCTGCTGTGGCAGCATGGTCGCCGCGGCCCTGGTACTGCTGATCTCGAACCCGAAGCTCGCCCGCGCCGCACTGACGCAGGGCGTTCTTCCCCTGCTCGCCGTTATCGACCTCCTTATTCTGGGGATTTCGGCGGGATTCGGCGCCGCGTAAAGTCGGCCAGTACGGGGAAGGGGGTTCGCATGCGCGTGCGCGCGGCGATGCTTGTCGTTTTCCTCGTGGCCGCTCTCGTCGGCATCGGGCAGCCGTCGGTCGCGAGCGCCACGACGGCTGCCGCCCCCACGCCCGTTGTGGTGGGCAATGGGATCGTCGACAGCCGCACCAACACCACGTGGATTCCGCACGGCGTGAACTGGCCGAGCTTCGAATACGCGTGCAGCCAGGGCTGGGGATACTCGCAGGACGACGATACGAATGCGTCAGCGGCAGCAATGGTCTCGTGGGGCATCAACGCGGTGCGCGTTCCGCTCAACTCGAACTGCTGGCTCGGTCTCGACTCGTCCGACTATGGGACCGCGACCGGCTACCGGGCCGCGGTGCTGGCCTGGGTGAACATCCTGAACTCCCACGGGATGGTCGTCATCCTCGATCTGCACTGGAGCGCGCCGACCGGGCAGCACGCGACGGGGCAGTGGCCGATGGCTGACGCCAACTCGACCACTTTCTGGACGACCGTCGCGACCGCTTATGCCGGGAATCCGTCGATCATCTTCGACGCGTTCAATGAGCCGTACTCGACGGGGACCTTCACGCTCAGCTGGAGCTGCTGGGAGAACGGCGGATGCAAGGCGCCGCTCGTCACCGACGACCAGGACCCCGTCGGTTGCTACAACTCCACCACGGGCGCCTGCACCTACACGGTGGTCGGGATGGCGCAACTCGTCACGGCGATCCGCAACGCCGGGGCGGCGCAGCCGATCATGCTCGGCGGCCTGAACTACAGCAACGACCTGTCCGGCTGGCTTGCCCACAAGCCGAACGACTCGCAGCTGATCGCGTCCTGGCACAACTATCCAGGGCAGGACACCTGCGGCTACACGCCCGCGTGCTGGAACGCGGCGACGGCGAGCGTCTCGGCGTCGGTTCCGATCATCACGGGCGAGTTCGGCGAGACGGACGGAAACAGCACCGCGATGACGGCGTACATGAACTGGGCCGACGAACACGGCATCGGCTACCTGCCCTGGGCGTGGTGGAACGCGGACGGCACCAAGGATGACACGACCGGCGACGCAGGCCTGTACGCGCTCTACCAGGGCACGAACTTCGCTCCGCACGCGCCGGCGGGGACGAACTACAAGGCGCATCTCGCGGCGCTCGCCGTGCCGGGTGTGCCCGTCATCCGAACGCTGCCCGCACCGATCACCAACCCGCTGCTCGCCACCGGGTCGGCGGCGGCCTCATCGCCGGCCCGCTCGAGTCCGGCGGACATCCCGGCGCCGGCTCTGCACCAGCTCCAGCTGGACACCGCGATCGAGCCGCGAGTGTCGACGCCCTAGTCGGTCGCGGCCGCCGCGGCCTTCGCGGCGAGGGGAAGAGCGGACAGGATGCGGTCGATCGCCGCCGAGTCGTGCGCCGCGGAAACGAACCAGGCCTCGAATACCGACGGCGGAAGCGAGACGCCGGCGTCAAGCATGGCGTGGAAGAACGGCGCATAGCGAAAGCCCTGCTGAGCCTTTACCTGCGCATAGTCGCGCGGCGGGGCGCTCGCGAAGGCGAACGAGAACAGGTTTCCGGCCCGCTGCACGACGTGCTCAACCCCCTCCGCGGCGAGCGCGCTCGACACCTCTCGGGAGATCAGGTCGGCCGTCGAATTCAGCGCGGCGTAGACCTCGGGAGTGGCCAGTCGCAGCGTCGCAATGCCGGCGGCGACCGCGACGGGATTCCCGCTGAGCGTTCCGGCCTGGTAGACCGGGCCGAGCGGCGCCAGGTAGTCCATCACGTCCGCGCAACCACCGAGGGCGGCCAGCGGCATCCCGCCACCGATCACCTTGCCGAACGTCACGAGATCCGGTTGCCAGCCCGCGCCATCCGGAACCACGCGGGCGGCCTCGAGACCCCACCAGCCGGCTGGACCGACACGGAACCCGGTCAGCACCTCGTCGAGAATCAGGAGGGTCCCATTGCGACGTGCAATGCCGGCGAGTTCGCGGTTGTACCCGCGATCCGGCGCAACCACACCCATGTTGGCGGCGGCGGCCTCGACGATCACCGCGGCGATGCGATCGGGATGCGTCGCGAACGCCTCCCTGACCGCGTCGAGATCGTTGTAGGGAAGGACGAGCGTCTGGGCGGCGACCGCGGCGGGCACGCCCGCGGATCCGGGCATTGCGAGCGTCGCGACGCCGGAACCGGCCTCCGCCAGCAGCCCGTCGGAGTGACCGTGGTAGTGACCGGCGAACTTGATCAGCAGGTCGCGGCCGGTGAAGCCGCGCGCGAGGCGGATCGCGGTCATCGTCGCCTCGGTCCCGGTCGACACGAGTCGGATCTTCTCGATGGGCGCCTGCGAGGCGTCCTCGTCGCGACGGGCGGGGTTCGTCACCCGGCCGCGCACGAGTTCCGCGAGTTCCGTCTCACCCGGAGTCGATGCGCCGAACGACAGCCCCTGTGCCGCAGCCGCTTGCACCGCGCCAACGACCTCGGGATGCGCATGCCCGAGAATCGCCGGACCCCAGGAGCAGACGAGATCGACGTATTCTCGACCCTCGACATCCGTGACGTAGGGGCCGCGCGCCGACACGAGGAATCGGGGCGTGCCGCCCACGGACTGGAACGCCCGAACGGGAGAGTTCACACCGCCCGGAATGGATTGTTTTGCGCGACCGAATGCGCGCTCGTTCTCGGTCATGCCTCCGGGCCACCGGATGCCAGGTAGCGCGCGAGCTCGACCGCGAAGTAGGTGAGCACCGCATCGGCGCCGGCGCGACGGATGCCGAGCACCGTCTCGAAGATGGTTCGGTCCCGATCGATCCAGCCGTTCTCGGCCGCTGCCGCGATCATCGAGTACTCGCCGCTGACCTGGTAGGCCCACACCGGCACCGGTGAGACGGCTGCCGTATCGGCCAGCACGTCCAGGTAGCTCATCGCGGGTTTTACCATCACGATGTCGGCGCCTTCCGCGATGTCCAGTTCGACCTCGCGTAACCCCTCACGTCGGTTAGCCGGATTGAGCTGGTACGTACGGCGGTTTCCGACCAGCGACGACTGCACCGCGTCGCGGAACGGGCCATAGAACGCGGAGGCGTACTTCGCCGAATAGGCGAGGATCGCCAGGTCCGGGAAACCGGCCTCGTCGAGGACGTCTCGGACGGCGGACACCTGGCCATCCATCATCCCCGACAGCCCGAGCAGCTGCGACCCGGCGTTCGCCTGGGCCAGGGCCATCTCGCGGTAGACCTCGAGGGTGGCGTCGTTGTCGACGCGACCCGCCGCATTCAGCACACCGCAGTGCCCGTGATCCGTGAATTCATCGAGGCACAGGTCGGTCTGCACGACGAGGGAATTCCCCGCGGCGCGAACGGCGACCTCGGTCGCGACATTGAGGATGCCCGTCGGATCGACACCGCCGGAGCCGCGCGCATCCTTCTTCTCCGGAACACCGAACAGCATTACGCCACCGATACCAGCGGCGGCGGCCTCCTCGATGGCCTGCGGAAGGCTCTCCAGTGAGTGCTGCACGACACCCGGCATCGACGCGATCGGCACGGGCTCGGTCACGCCCTCGCGCATGAACATCGGCAGCACCAGTTCGGCCGGAGAGATCCGGGTTTCCGTGACCATGCGGCGCAGGGCGGGCGTCGCGCGAAGTCGACGAGGGCGGCTCACCGGCGACGAGAAATCAGACACCGGGCGCTCCATCCGGGCCCACGGCGTACTCGACAAGTGACTCGACGAGTGCGGTCGCGGAGCGCGTCTCGGCGATCACGTTGACCGCGAGACCGGCAGCGCGGGCATCGTATGCGGTGCGCGGCCCGATGCACGCGACGATCGTGGTGGTCGGCAGCGGCGCCAGTTGCAGCGCGATCTGTCGGGCGACGCTCCCCGAGCTGACGAGGATGGCAGAGATCCGACCGTCCGCGACATCGGCGCGAACATGGTCGGTGACCGGCACTCCGACCGTGCGATAGGCGGACACGAACTGCACGCCGAGCCCGAGCGCGGTCAGGCCCGACACGAGGGTCGGCTCGGCGATATCCGACTGGGGCACGAGCACTCGCCCGGAGATCTCACCGTGCGGCCACTCCTTGACCAGACCACGAGCCGAGTTGTCGGCCTCCGGGACGTAGTCGACGTTGTAACCCGCAAGAGACAGTGCGGCACCCGTCGTCTCGCCGACGGCGGCGATCTTCGTTCCCGGAGGGATGGCCACGCTCTGGCTCACCAGCACATCGACCGTAGTCGCGCTGGTGATCACGATCCAGTCGAACGCGCCGGCCTGCAACTCGCGAAGCGCAATCGCGAGACCCGCCTCGTCGTCGGATGCGGCGAAGTTGATGAGGGGAGCGATGACCGGAACCGCGCCGTAGGTGCGCAGGGTCGCGGCGACACCGTCGCCCCACTTTCCGCCGCGCGGAACCAGGACGCGCCAACCAGCCAGCGGCTTCTCGGCGGTCATGCGGAGTCCCCGAGCGCCACGATGTCGGCGGCTCCGGCGTCCAGCAACTCCCGCGCGACGCGCTCAGCGACGTCGGTGGCGGCCTGCGGAGAGTCGGAGAGGTAGAGGGCGTGCGAGCTCGTGAGGGTCTGGGTGCCATCCAGGCTGTAGACGCGCGCGCTCAGAAAGAGCAGGCCGTCGTCGACGAACGCGTTGGCGCCGACGGGTGCAGCGCACCCTGCCTCGAGAAGTGCGAGTACCTTGCGCTCGGCTTCCACGATCGTCCGAGTCTGTTTGGAGTCGAGCGCAGAGACGAGATTCTCCTCGCCGGCGCGCACCTCGATCGCGACGGCCCCCTGACCCGGAGCCGTCGGCCATCCGTCGATCCCGAGGAACTCGGTGACCGCATCGAGCCGGCCCAGCCGGGTCAGTCCAGCTGCAGCGAGGAGCACGGCATCCAGCTCGGCCCCGACCTTGGCGAGCCGGGTGTCGACGTTGCCGCGAATGTCGACGACCTCGAGGTCCGGGCGACGCTTCAGGAGTTGAGCTCGGCGTCGCGGCGAACCGGTTCCCACCCTTGCACCGGCCGGCAGGGTGTCCAACGTCAGGCCGTCGCGCGCGCAGAGCGCGTCGCGAGCATCCTCCCGCTTCGGGATCGCGGCGATCGTGAGACCGGGAAACAAAGCCGTCGGCAGGTCCTTCAGGGAGTGGACGATCGCATCCACTCGACCCCCGAGCAGCGCGTCGCGAAGCGCACTGGCGAACACGCCGCTGCCTCCGAGACTGGCGAGCGAAGCCTTCGAGGTGTCGCCCTCTGTGGTGATGGTCACGAGCTCGACCTCGACGCCGGACTTCTCGAGCGCGCGAACGACAGTATTGGTCTGCGCGAGGGCCAGGGCGCTGCCCCGCGTACCCACCCTCACGGTGCGATCCCTGCGAGCGCCGGCTTGAATCCCAGCCGCACATTCTCACAGCAGCCCGGCCGGCACACGTCGTACCAGGGACCTAGTTCAGTCAGCGCCGGACGGTCAGTGCTGGGCGTTCCCTGAACGCGCTCCAGGACGAGGTCGACGAGTCCGGAGACGTAGGCCGGATGCACACCGGGCGTCGGGACGCGCGTCGCGAAGACGCCGAGTTCCTGAGCGGTCTCCATTGCCTCGGTGTCGAGGTCCCACTTGACCTCCATGTGGTCGCTCACGAAACCGAGCGGCACAATCACGAACGCCTTCGTCCCGGCCGCCGACAGCGACCGCATGGCGTCGTTGATGTCGGGATCAAGCCAGGGCTGGCTGGGCGGTCCGCTACGGGACTGGTAGACGAGTGACCAGGGGATGCCGCCGTCGGTCGAGACCTCGTCCATGACGACATCGGCCACCGCCAGGTGCTGCGCCTCGTAGGCCCCGCCCTCGCCGAACTCGCGATCGGACGGCCCGCTCTTCGCAGCATCTGTCGACGGGATGCTGTGGGTAGAGAACAGCACGTGGATGTCTGCGGCCGCGAACCCTGCGGCACGCGCCTCCTCGAGCCCCTGAGCGACCCCTTCGATGAACGGCAGGACGAAGCCGGGGTGATCGAAGAACTGTCGCACCTTATCGATCTCGATCTCGTCCGCGAGGCCCGTCTCCTCGAGCGCGATCGCATAGTCCTCGCGGTACTGGCGGCAGCTGGAGTACGAACTGTAGGCGCTTGTGCCGATCGCGATCAGCTTGCCGAACCCCCGATCCTTCGCCTCGGCGACAGCCTCCTTGAGGTACGGCTCCCAATTGCGGTTGCCCCACAGCACGGGCAGGTCGATGCCGCGGCGGGCGAGCTCGGCCTCCAGCGCTGCCTTGAGCTGCCGGTTCTGGGCGTTGATCGGGCTGACGCCGCCGAACGCGCGGTAATGATGCGCGACCTCTTCGAGCCGCTCGTCCGGGATGCCACGACCGCGGGTCACGTTGCGCAGGAACGGTATAACGTCGTCCTGGCCCTCCGGTCCGCCGAAACTCGCCAGCAGGATCGCGTCGTACGCGACGGGGACCTCGACGTGCTCGGCCCCGCTGGAGGCTGCCATCGTCGCGCCCGGAACGAGACTTCCGTTCGCAATCGTCACGACAGCACCTCAGCGATCTCCGCTACGTCGATCCGGCGGCCCGTATAGAACGGGACCTCCTCGCGAACGTGGCGACGGGCATCCGTCTGGCGAAGGTGACGCATGAGGTCGACCAGGTCGACGAGTTCGGGGGCCTCGAGCGCGAGAATCCACTCGTAGTCGCCGAGTGCGAAGGAGGCCACGGTGTTCGGCAGCACCTGCGGATACTCGGCACCCTTGCGACCGTGGTTCGCGAGCATCGCCTTTCGCTCGTCGTCCGGGAGCAGGTACCACTCGTAGCTGCGGACGAACGGATACACGGTCAACCACTTCTCGGGGGCTTTGCCGCGCATGAAGGACGGCAGGTGATTGGCGGCGAACTCGGCATCGCGGTGGACTCCGAGCACGTTCCACGTGGGGAGCAGGCTGACCAGGAGGGTCGAGCGTCGCAGTTCGCGGAGCGCCCACTGCAGCTTCTCCGGTTTGGCTCCGTGCAGCCACACCATGAGGTCGGCGTCGGCGCGGATCGAGGAGACGTCGTACCAGCCGCGGATCGTCACTCCCGCGGCTTCGACCGCCGAGATCGCGTCGACCAGGGTGCCCGGCGCATCCGCCGTGTTGGCGGGGTGGGCGGGGTCTCGACGCAGGACAGCCCAGAGGGTGTATCCCAGTTCATCGCTCGCGGGCGCACCGGCGCCCGCTCCGGCGCTGGAGTTCATGGGTTATATCCTCCCCCGCCGGGCGCGAACCGTCTAATTCACGACGATTGCTCGGAGGCGGCTCTCAGCCGAGCTAAATCGGCATTAGTGCCCGTTTGGGACAAAAGTGCCCGCGCTCGCAGGCACACCCGTGCCAAACGGGCAAAACGTCGAAAGCTACTCGTCGTCGCCGGAGAAGATCGCCCAGGCGATGATGCCGAGAACGGCGATCGCGACGCCGGTCGCGCCGACGATCCACGGCGTCGGGTTGCTCTGGTATGAGGCCTGCGCGCGTTTGCTCAGCTCGCCGACTCGCTTCGGAACGTTGAACTTGTCCTCGATCGCGTCGAGGGTGTTTTCGAGGTTGGCACGGGTCCGTGCGACCTGAGCCTGGACGTCATCAGTGTTGGCCATGATTACTCTCGCTTTCCAACGCCACGAACGACGTTGAGATCTTTCTTCAGTCCGGAAATGGTTTCAGTGGGGAGCGGCGGGATGCCCTTCTTGAGCACCCGGTATCCCACGAGGCCGAGGATGACCGCGATAATCAGCAGCACCGCCGCGACCAGCAGCGCGGCAAGCCAGCCCGGCATCACCTGCCCGAGCGCCAGGACGGCCGAAGTGAGCAGTACGCCCAGCATCGCGAAGATGAAGATCAGGGCACCCACCAGCAGGCCAGCACCGATACCAAGCGCCTTGAGCTTGGTGATCATCTCCTGCTTCAGGAGTTCGAGCTCACCGAGGACGAGCTCCCGAACCAGGTTCGGGATGTCCGTCAGCAGTTCAAGCAGCGAACGTTTTCTGGGCACTCCGTTCGGAGCACCCTCGCTTGTCGATGCCATGACTAGCTCGCGGGTTTGGTCGACCTCGAGGTCGGCGACTTACGCGCCGCGGGCTTCTTCGCGACCGTCGAACCCGCCGGCTTCCGGACGTTCTTCGAAATGAAGTCGGCGACATCCGGTGCCTTGTCCTTCACGAACTCCTGCGCATTGTTCACCTGCGTCTTCACGCGCGGGTCGTTCCAGAACTGGTTGGCCTTCGCAACGATCTGGTCGTAGCGCTCACGGCCGGCGCGGGATCCGAGCACGTAACCGACACCCAGGCCCACTACCAAAAGGATCTTGCCTTTCATGGGGTTTCTCCTTTGTTCTTAGTTGGCGAGTTTGTTCGCGTCCGTTCAATTGGACACTTTCAGCGTAGTCCCGGCTAACCTCCGGCGTCTGTGAGCAAACTCCCAGCGAACGCCTCCGATCGGGCGACTACGCTGGCCAATCCCGTACCAGCAATGCTCTCACCCACGAGGGGGATGCCGTCAGGGGTAGGTTCCTGCCGCTTTGGCCGGTACCATTCGACACTCGCAAAATCGAGCACGGCGGACCGCTCGATCGGCACACCGAGAAGCACGGACGAGTCACTGCGGGCAATCTCGGCGAGGCCGCTCTCGCGCCCGTCGTAGGACAGACGAAGAACGTGCCTGCCTCCGGCTGCCTCGGCAAGCCACGCCCACTTCGCAGTCGAATGCGTCAGCGCCCTGGCTCGAACGCCGGCAGCCCCGTCGGCGACAAGCACCCCGGTGCCCCGGGGTGCCTCATCGAGGAGCGGCTGATCGACGACGAGAGTTGCGAGAGTGACCCGGGAACCGCGGTCGGCGGACCCATCAAGTACCCCGGGCGCCGCGACGATGACGCGACCGGAGACGGTAATACCGCCGACCGTAGCCGCCTCCGGCTGTACGTCTGTCACCCGAGCGCCCAGTCGGACGTCAACCCCGAACCGCTCCAGGTCGGAGGCCAGCGCATCCACGATCCGCACGACTCCGCCACGGATGCCGGCGACCGCCGAGCCGGCGCGAGCGGACGTCGTGCGAAGCGCGAGCACCGCGCGGGCCAGGGACCCCTCGTTCATGAGCGCGTTGCGAAGGCCGGGCACGGCATCCAGCGGCAGGTCGTCCGGGTCCGTGGACTGCACACCGCGCGCGATCGGTCGCACCAGCTCGTCGAGCACGACGCTGCCCATCCGCTTTCGAACGAGCTCGCCGAGCGTCTTCGCCCGGCTCCCGTACTGACTCGGCAGCATCGCCTCGAGAAATGCGCGGGATCCGGCTCGCGTCCCGATGATAGCCGTCACATCTTCGGCAAGCGGCGACCCCGGGATGCCCAGCAGGCTGTTTTTCGGGAGGGGGAAAGCCCCGCCGGACGCCGTCTGCAGCCACGCCCCCTCCGGATTGGGTTCCACGATGGACTCGCCGAGCTGCAGCGACTGCACGAGCTTTGCGACCGTGCCCCCGCGAGTTGCGAAGCTCTCCGCCCCGGCATCGAGATCGATTCCGCCGACCGTCTGCCGCGCGACCGTCCCACCCAGCCGTTGGGAGGCCTCGAGAACGACCACGCGCTTGCCGGCTAGTACCAGCCGTCGGGCGAGTACGAGACCCGCCATCCCGCCACCGACAATGACGAAATCGGCGTCGTCAGCCAAGGCTGTGGACCAACTCGACGATGCGGGTCAGCACGTCCGGGTCGGTATCGGGGGGCACGCCGTGCCCGAGATTCACCACGTGAGCCGGTGCCGCCCGGCCGCGGTCGACCACGTCCCGCACGTGCGACTCGAGCACCGACCAGGGCGCGCCGAGCAGAGCGGGGTCGATGTTGCCCTGAAGCGGCACGCCACCACCGAGACGGCGCTCCGCCTCGTCGAGCGGGATGCGCCAGTCGACACCCATCACGTCCGCGCCGATCGAGTACATCGCGTGCAGCAGTTCGCCGGAGCCGACGCCGAAGTGGACCTTCGGCACATCCAGCCCGCGAAGGTGATCCAAAGCGCGACGCGAGTGCGGGGCGACGCGGCGCACGTAGTTTAGTTCGCTCAGCGATCCGACCCAGGAGTCGAACAGCTGGGCCGCGGACGCGCCCGCCTCAACCTGCGCGCGCAGGAATTCTCCCGTGACATCCGCACACCAGTTCAGGAGCGCCGCCCAGGTGTGGGGGTCGGAGAACATCAGTGTGCGTGCGCGCTGCTGGTCCTTGGACGGGCCGCCCTCGACCAGGTACGAGGCGAGCGTGAAGGGTGCGCCGGCGAATCCGATCAGTGGCGTGCTCCCGAGCTGCGCCACAGTAGCGGCGACGGCTTCGCGAATGGGCCGAAGGGCATCGGGGTCGAGTGGCCGGAGCGCAGCAACGTCCGAGGCGGTCCGAATCGGATTCGCCAGCACCGGCCCACGACCCGGCACGATCTGGACGTCGACTCCCGCGAGCTTCACGGGGATGACGATGTCGCTGAAGAAGATGGCAGCATCGACGCCGTGCCGACGCACCGGCTGAAGGGTGATTTCGCTTGCGAGCTCCGGCGTGCGGCAGGCGTCCAGCATCTCATTGCCCTCGCGGAGCTTGCGGTACTCCGGAAGCGAGCGTCCGGCTTGGCGCATGAACCACACCGGCAGCCGCTCAGTGCGCTCTCCGCGGTAGGCGCGAACGAGCGGGGACTGGGCGGTCGAGCCGTTCAGCAAAGGGTGAGTTTCGGGCAGGGGCACGCATCTAACATTAGGAGGTGCTCCTGTGCCTGACCGCCAACCATCGAAACGCCAGCTTCGACCTCCTCGAGAAGCTGTCTTTCGCGGCACCGGATGCGGTCGGAGGGCTCGTCGCGGCAACCGATTCGGTGCGTGGCGCTGTCGTCCTGGCGACCTGTAATCGGTTCGAGGCGTACCTCGAGATTGCGGATGGCGCAGCCATCGTCGCGGCCGATGCGGTCGTCGATGTGATGAGCCACGCGAGCAGTGTGCCGGCCAGTGAGCTTCGGAGTGCGGTGACCGTGCTCACCCGCGACGAGGTGGTCACCCACCTGTTCGCCGTGACGAGCGGACTCGAATCCGTGGTCGTCGGGGAAGACGAGATCGCGGGCCAGGTCGGCCGCGCGCTGCAGCGGGCGCGCACCGACGGGACGACATCCGGCGATCTCGAGCAGCTGTTCCAGCGTGCAACGCAAACCAGCCGTGGGGTGAAGACACGCACCGCAGTGGGCGTCGCCGGACGTTCGCTGGTTCGCCTGGCGCTCGAACTCGCGAGCAGCCGTATCCCCGACTGGTCACTCGCGCGGGTGTTGATCGTCGGAACCGGCCAGTACGCCGCGACCACCGTGACGGCTCTCCGCGATCGCGGCGCCACCATGCTGAGCGTCTACTCGCCGTCGGGGCGGGGCGACGCATTCGGTGCGAAATACGGTCTCACCGTGCAGCGGGACCTCCCCGGAGCGATGCTGGATGCCGACGTCGTCCTCACGTGCACCGCCAGCACGGTCATCGGAACCAGTGCGATCATCGGCAGCGAACGCCGCCTCATCATCGACCTCGGGATGCCACGCAACGTCGACCCGGCGATCGTGTCGCTTCCGGGCATCGAGCTCCTCGATCTGGAAACGATCAGCCTGCACGCGCCAGTCGAGGAACTCACAGCGACCGCCGATGCCCGCGATCTCGTGAGCAACGCGGCCGCGCGGTACACGGCGGAGCGCAGCATCGAGCCGGCGATCGTCGCGCTCCGCAGCCACATCTTCGATCTGCTCGAAGTCGAACTCGAACGAGCCCGCAAACGCGGTGCGGGCCCGCAGACCGAGGCGGCACTGCGGCACCTCGCCAGCGTGCTGCTGCACACCCCCTCCGTTCTCGCGCGCGAGGCTGCCCTCGGGGGAGACGGCGCGAAGTTCGTCGCCGGGCTCGAGGCGGTGTTCGGACTGTCTACCGAACTGGCGCAGGACGACACCGCGAGCGACGCTGCGTCGGCCTGACTTCGCTCGTAGCCTTGGGGCATGCAACCTGACCACGTTGTCCCATTCGTCTTCGACGCCCCACTTCGCACCGATCGGCTCACCCTTCGGCTGATGACGGAGGCCGACGTCGACGCCGTCTACAGTTACCAGTCCCGCGAGGACGTTGTCCGTTACCTGCTCTTCGATGAGCGATCGAGAGAGGATGTCGCGGAGCGCGTCGCTAAATGGGTCGTCGCGACCACGCTAGAGAAGGACGGGGACTATCTGCAGCTCGCGGTCGAACTGCCCGCGACCGCGGATCTCGCGGCCCGCGTCATAGGGGACCTCTACTTCACGATCTCGAGTCTCGAGAACTCGAAGGGCGAGATCGGCTGGACGCTCCACCCCGACTTCCAGGGCCGCGGCTACGCCGCCGAGGCCGCCCGCGCCGTGTTGGAGCTCGCCTTTCGACGCATCCGCCTGCACCGGGTGGTTGCCGAGCTGGATCCGCGCAACGATGGTTCGGTCGGCCTGTGTCGGCGACTCGGGATGCGTGAGGAGGCGTTCTTCGTGAAGGATCTGTGGTTCAAGGGCGAGTGGGGGGATACCGGGTTGTACGCCATCCTCCGGGACGAGTGGGAAGCACTGCACCTGTAGCGCGATCCTCCTAACAACGAGAAGGGCCCCGGCCCACCTTTCGGTGGAACCGGGGCCCTT
>DASXCU010000145.1:0-26860 GCA_036491035.1 Galbitalea sp.
GAATTTGTCTAGGCTGGGAGCCACGGTGCGCTCATCGATCTCTGGATCGAGGATCACCATTAGTTCGTACTGATGCGTCACAAACCCACCTCCTTCGGACTAGAACGGCTACAGACGATCTGTAGCAGGAGGGTGTTGACGATTGTCAGGACCGCATTGGGCCAAGACAACCTGCCTAGTTTAGTCAGATTTCTGACCGCCCACCAAGGAGCACAGCAGCAATGACCCTCAGGGTTGCCATCGCCGGTGTCGGCAACTGCGCCAACGCACTCGTGCAGGGCGTCACTTTCTACTCGGATATCGATGACTCCGCCGTCGTCCCAGGCCTTATGCACGCCCGATTCGGGCCGTACCGAATTCGCGACATAGAGTTCGTGACCGCCTTCGATGTCGACGCGGCGAAGGTCGGCGCCGATCTGGCGGACGCGATATGGGCGAGCGAGAACGACACCTTCCGGTTTGCCGAGGTGGGGCCTTCCGGCGTTTCCGTTCTCCGCGGACCGACGCTCGACGGGCTTGGCGAGTACTACCGCGAGATCGTCATGGAGTCCGCCGCGCCCGTCGTGGATGTGGCGGCGGCGCTTCGCGAATCCGGAGCGGAGGTGCTGGTCTGCTACCTGCCCGTCGGTTCGGAGGATGCCGTGCGGTTCTACGCGCAGGCGGCACTGGATGCGGGGGTCGCCTTCGTCAACGCACTGCCCGTCTTCATCGCCAGCGACCCGGTCTGGGCGGAGAAATTCCGCGCCGCGGGCATCCCGATCGTCGGCGACGACATCAAGAGCCAGCTCGGTGCGACGATCACCCACCGTGTTCTTGCCCGACTGTTCGAGGAGCGCGGACTCGTGCTCGATCGCACGTACCAACTGAACGTTGGCGGCAACATGGACTTCAAGAACATGCTGGAGCGTTCGCGGCTGGAGTCGAAGAAGATCTCGAAGACGCAGTCGGTGACCAGCAACCTGTCGGCCACGCTCGACCCGAACAACGTGCACATCGGTCCGAGCGATCACGTGCCGTGGCTTCGCGACCGCAAGTTCGCATTCGTGAGACTCGAGGGTCACGGCTTCGGCAATGCGCCGACCAGCCTCGAGTACAAGCTCGAAGTCTGGGATTCGCCGAACAGCGCGGGCGTCGTCATCGATGCCATTCGCGCTGCGGGCATGGCGCTGGCAGCCGGTATCGGCGGTCCGCTCGAGGCGGCATCCGCCTACTTCATGAAGTCGCCGCCGGTGCAGTACCCGGATCCGGTCTCGCGCGAGCTGCTCGAGCACTTCATCCGCGGCAACAGCTGACGCGTTAGCTCGCCTTGATGGCGGTCACGATCTTCGCGAGTGCCGCGCTCGATTGTGCGTCGCTCGGGTCGTCCAGGTTGACGACCACGAGCAGGGATCCGATCGAGAGAGCGACGAGGCACTCGTCCGCGTCCACGCTGCAACTCCCCGCGGCGGCCGTCGCGCCGGGCACCGTCATCGAGGTGTAGGCATTCAGCATGTACGCCCGGGAGTTGATCGCGCCCGGCAGTTTCGGCATCACCCAGGCTCCGCCGCGCAGCATCGCCACCGACAGGAATGTGAAAGGCCCCGCGCTGCTCCCGCTCTGCCAGGTGCACTGCGTGTACACGTTCGGAAGCTGCGTGTATGACGCCGCGTCCTCTTCCTCGTTGTCTTCGCCCGCGGTCGTAAAGTCGGTGCCTCCGAGGGCGGCGTTCACCTGTGCCGTACTACTTGCTGCCGAGCAGAATTGCGGGAGCGCGGGGCCCGGCGGGTTCCAGGCCGATCCGGGTGTCGCGGACTTCACCGCGGCGGCCGCCGTCTGCAAGATCTGCTTGATGTTTGCGCTGGCGGTCACGGCGGAGACGGGAAGTGCTCCGAGATTTTGCACGTACGCGGTCACCCAGAACGATCCGACCAGAGCGTTCCCGGTGCAGTGCAGCTCGCCGTCGGTGGTGCAGCCATACGCCGACTGATCCCCGACGGTGTTGACCGTGTCGGGCGGATCCTGGTTCGAAAAGGAAGGGATGTTTGCCGCGAACCCAGCCGCAGCATCCGGGGTGATGTCGATGCTCACGAACTGGTCGTAGCCACCGTCCTGCGGATCGCCGCCCCAGAGGCACGCGAGTGAGCCGTCCTGGCGCTGGGCGATCTCGGTGACGTCGACGGGCTGCGTAGTCTCGTCGACGTGGTGCTTGATCGGCGACCCGATCATCGCCGCGGCGGCGGCATCCGTGAGGAGGGACGCGCATTTCACGGGGACGCGAAGAGCGGGAACGGCGGGTTGCGCCTTCGCCGGATGAGGTTTTGTCGTCGCGTGCGGGTGAGTCGTCGGCACCGTCGAGTTGACCGCCGGCGCGCAGGAACTGAGAGTCAGAACGACGGTCGTCGCGGCGAACAGTGCCAAGACGGGCGAGAAGCGCTTCATGCCGGAATTCTATGAGCCGCCGATGGACCGCCTGAATAGGTAAAGCTACTCAGAAACGGGCTCATCCAGTGGTGATCGCTGTCGCGAGCGCGGCCAGCAACCCGGGGTTCTTCGTTGCTCCGGGGTCGGGGTAAACCGCCTCCACAGCGGACGTGCCCACCGCGAGATAGGCATCGCACGTCGAGCCGTCGCAGGAAGCCAGGGCTGCGGGGACGCCGGGAACGGTGATCGGCAGGTATGCAACACGGCCGTAGTCGGCATCATTCGGAGAGACGGGCTTCAGTCTGGAGACGGCCCAGGATCCGCCCGATAGCAGATCGAAGTCGCGTTCGCCGTAGGTCGTGCTGTTCCATTCGCACGAGTAGAGGCGGCCGGAGCCCCCAATGGTCTGCGCGAACACCGCCTGGGGGGTGGAGGCGGCGCAGAAGCTGGGCACCGCCGACGCCGGAGCGGGCCACTGCAGTGGCGGCGCGCCCGCTTTCTTCAGACCGGACGCGATCTGGGTCAGCGCTGTCGCGAGGCCTGCGTTGAGTCCGTCCCGGGTCAGGGTCACGACATCGCCGAGTTGGATACTGACCCAGTAGTCGTTCACCAGCATTTCGGCGTCGCAGATGTTGGACGGTCCATCCGAGCCGAGCGCGTAGAGGTCGGAGTCCGAGACACACCAGTAGCCGGACTGGTCTCCGGCCACGTTCTCGGTGGCAGCGGGGTGAGGGAATTCGGGCGGAGAGGACATGCTCGCGGCGAATTGGGTCTGGAAGGCGGCTTTCGCATCCGGCGCGACGGCGATGTTCAGATACGCACCCGGCGTCGTATCGGAGACGTCGCCACCTCGCGCCCAGACGCAGTCCTCGGCGCCGTACTGGAGCTGTGCAGCAGAGGTGAGGTTCGTCGGCGCAGAGTGTTCGTCCTGCCGGACCTGCGCTTTCGCGCCGGCGAGCCCCGCGAGCGCGGCGGCCCCGAGCAGTTTCGCGCACCCGACGGGTACGCGGGAGCCTGCAGCGTCAGCGGCCTTCGTCGTGGGCGACGTTGTGGGAGTTGCCGTGTGATGCGACGGCGGTCCGTCAACCGGAGCGGCGCAGCCCGCCAGACCCGCGACAAGAATGGTCGCAATCGCCGTCATGGGAAGAAGTCGATTCAGGCGCGATCTACCGTTCACGCGTTCAACCTACCGCCCAATGGGACAACTCGGTCTACGTTCGTTCCGCCCACCACTCGCGGAGCCGTCTTTCGGCTTCGGCCTCGCCAAGCGGGCCCTCATCCAGCCGCAGGTCCAGCAGGAAGCGGTAGGCCTCGCCGACCTCGCGACCCGGCTTCAGGTCGAGGATCCGCATAATCTGTTCGCCGTCAAGCTCCGGGCGAACGGCGGCGAGGCCCTCCGCCTCCGCGATTTCCGCGATCCGGTGCTCCAGGTCGTCGTACGCGAACCCGAGTTGGTCCGCCTTGCGACGGTTGCGGGTGGTTACGTCGGCTCGGGTCAGGATGTGCAGGCGCTCGAGCAGCGGCCCCGCATCCCGAACGTACCTTCGCACCGCTGAATCCGTCCAGACACCCTCCGAATAGCCGAAGAAGCGCAGGTGAAGTTCGATCAGTTTCGCGACGGCTGCGGTGGTCTCCTTATCGAAGCGGAGAGCGGTGAGGCGCCTGGCCGCGAGCTTCCCACCAACCACATCGTGGTGGTGAAAGCTGACGACACCTCGCGGCTCGACACGTTTGGTCGAGGGCTTGCCGATGTCGTGAAGCAGCGATGCCAGCCGCAGAACGAGGTCCGGCTGGTGCCCACGTGACTTCTCGTATCCGATTGCCTGGTCCAGCACGGTCAGGCTGTGCTCATAGACATCCTTGTGGTGGGCGTGCTCATCGATCTCGAGACGGAGCGCCGGAATCTCCGGCACGACGATGGCGGCCAGACCGGTATCGACCAGCAGCTGGATGCCCGCCCGTGGGCGCTCGGTCAGCAGCAGCTTCGATAGTTCCGCGCTGATCCGCTCGACGCTGACGATCTCGATCCGGGGCGCGAGCGCTGTCATCGCCTCGATCGTCTCGGGGGTCGCCGTGAACTCGAGCTGGCTGGTGAACCGCGCGGCTCGCATCATCCGCAACGGGTCATCGCCGAACGAGACCTCGGCCGGGCCCGGCGTGCGCAGGCGCGACGCGATCAGGTCCTCCATACCTCCTGACGGATCGACAAGGATACGTTCGGGAAGCCGGAGCGCGAGGGCGTTGACCGAGAAGTCGCGTCTCGCCAGGTCACCCTCGAGACTCTCCCCGAATTCGACCAGCGGTTTGCGGGTCTCGCCGTCGTACGCGTCCGCCCGGTAGGTCGTGATCTCCACCGGCTCGCCCCGCACGAGCGCGCCGATCGTGCCGAAATCGCGGCCGATGTCCCACTGGGTCTCGGAGATCGGGGTGACGATCGCGAGGATCTCGTCGGGTCGGGCGCTGGTCGTGAAGTCCAGGTCGCTGACCGCCCGACCGAGGAACGCGTCGCGTACCGGGCCGCCCACCAGGGCAAGCTCCTGACCGGCGTCGCGGAAGGCGGATGCCAGCAGTTCGACCACGGGCGAGGTCGCGAGAGCCTCGAGTCGCTGCATGCCCGCCGCCACGCTCTCCATAGTGCTTTAGCTTGCCACAGGGGCCGCTGGCGCCCCCGCCGTCTCAGGGGTGACTCATAGGGGTGCCCATAGACTTGTGCCCATGCCTGCCGTGCGATCTGTGCTCCGCCGGCCGGGGAAACGGCTCGCCGGCGTGCTCGTGGCGCTCCTCGCTCTCACGCTGGCCGGACCGATCCTGCCCGCCGCCGCGGCCGCGTCAGACAGCGACTTCACGGTGGCGGTGGTGCCCGCTGACTCCGGCGACGTCGTCGTGGGAAGTGCGGTGCACCTCTTCGCCTCGCTGGGCAACGCGGGCATCACCGCAACCTCAAACTCCACCGTTTCGGTCTCGGTTGCCCAGGCTCCCGTGACATCCCGTTCGGTCCTGGCCGACTGGTTCTCGGGAGACAACAAGACGAATCTCGCGGCGCGCGCGGCAAGCAGCGCGGTGTTCCCCGCGGTTGCGGGCGGACTGAGCGGCAGCGCCCAGGTCACCGTTCCGGCGGCGTCGCTTCCGTTCACTACGCCCGGCGTCTATCCGGTCGCCGTCACGATCACGTCCGGCACCAAGACACTCGGCACCGCGCGAACCGCGATCGCCTGGGGCGTCACGGCGAGTGCGCCGGTTCCCGTCGCCATCGCCGTCCCGCTGACGGTACCCGCGGGTGAATCGACGTTCCTGACCGCCGCGGAATTGACCGAATACACGGCACCGGGCGGAGTCCTCACCCGCGAGCTCGGGGATGTCGAGAACTCGTCGGCCGCGGTCGGCATCGATCCGCGAATCCTGGCCTCCATTCGCGTGCTCGGCAAGAAGGTGCCGGCGACGGCCCTTGCCTGGCTGGACGAGCTGCAGACCCTGCCGAACGAAACGTTCCCCCTCGCCTGGGCGGATGCCGATCTCACCGGACCACTCCACGCGGGGCAGAGTTCGGTGCTCGAAACCAAATCGCTCGACTACGCGATCGACCCGGCTCAATTCCCGGTCGTGCAGCCGTCCAGTACCGATACACCCACACCAACCCCGACGGATGGCACGACCACGCCCGTCGTCCCGACCTCGGCGTCTCTCGTCGCGTGGAACTACACGATGCCCGTGCTGTCCTGGCCCGCAGAGAACAGCGTGGAGACCTCCGACCTCGCCAGGCTCAACCAGGCTGGTCTCACCTCCGCAATCCTGGCAAGCACCAACGTCGCGGGCGCCGACACCCGCGGGCTCGGCGGTGCGCCCGCGAAGGCCGACAACACCACCATCGCCGTCTCGGACACTGCGCTGTCGGGCTACCTGCGCACCGCCATCCAGTCCACCACCCGGGCCGCCTCGAGCGAGGCGCTCACCCAGATCACGACGACCCTCGCGCTGGTCAGCCTGGAGTCCGGTTCGAGCCCTCACCCCGTGCTGCTGACCCTCGGTCGCAACTGGGCGAACGCCGACACGAACTTCGAGAGGAGCGCCAGCGAGATCTCGTCCCACCCGTGGACGACCACGGCTTCCCTCTCGAGCATTCTCACCGATCCATCCTCGGCCGTGACGATCGTGAAGAAGTCCGAGTCCTCTGCGCGCATCGCGCTGATCCGATCGATGCTGGCTTCGGAACAGGACATCGTTCGGTTCGCCCCGGTAGCCAAAAATCCGGACATTCTCACCTCGAGCACGCGCCTGAAGCTGCTGTCCCTGCTGTCGAACGAATGGACCCCGGCAACGTGGCAGATCGCGGGGAAGGCGTTCCTCACCGAGTCCGACAAGGTGGTCGGCTCGGTCGACGTCGACCCGAGCAGTGAGATCCTCGTCACCGCCGACCAGACGTCGCTTCCCGTATCGATCAGCAACAACCTCGACCAGGATGTGACAATCAACCTCCAGGTCAAGTCGGCCTCAACGCGGCTCACCATCGGTGACGCCCAGCGGACCCAGACGGTGAGCGTCGACGCCGGAGCCCAGAAACGCATCCTCATTCCGGTCACGGCCCTCTCGAACGGGCGCGCGACGATCGTGGCGTCGCTGGTGTCCAGCACCGGCGTCGCGATCGGGCGAGTGGTGACCATCCAGTTGAACATCCAGGCCGGCTGGGAGACGATCGGCACCCTGATCTTCGCCGCACTCATCTTTGCTTTATTCGCGTTCGGAATCGTCAGCACGATCCGCAAGCGCCGCAAGGCAGCTCGTGAACCGGATGCGACGTGACCGCCGAACTCGCGGATGACCCGGCCGCTCCACGGCCAAGCGGCGTCGGCCGCGCGAGCGCCATCCTCGCGAGCGGCACGATCGTGTCGCGCGTTCTCGGCTTCGTCAGCGCGGCGTTTCTCGCGAACACCCTCGGAACCCTTGGCGCCGGCGCGAACACGTTCACGATCGCCAACCAGCTGCCGAACAACATCTACGCCATCATCGCCGGCGGCCTGCTGAGCGCTATCCTCGTGCCCTCGATCGTTCGCGCCGGGACACACGAGGACGGCGGCGAGAAATTCATCAACCGCGTAGTCACCCTCGGCGTTGTCACATTCCTCGCCATCGCGCTCATCGCGACGCTCCTCGCCGGTCCGCTGGTGCATCTCTACGCGCAGCAGCAGACCGCCGGATCGTCGAAGGGCTTCAGCGCGCAGGACTTTCAGCTCGCCACCGCGTTCGCCTACTGGTGCCTTCCGCAGGTGTTCTTCTACGCTCTGTACAGCCTGCTCGGGGAGGTGCTCAACGCGCGCCGTGTCTTCGGTCCCTTCACCTGGGCGCCCGTCGCAAACAACCTGATTGCCATCGCCGGGCTTCTCGCGTTCAACCTGCTCTACGCATCCGTCCAGCACGCGAACTCGGCTGCGTGGACGCCCGGCATGGTGGCGCTGATCGGGGGATCGGCCACCCTCGGGGTGGCCGCGCAGTCGATCTTCCTGGTGCTGTTCTGGCGCCGCGCCGGACTGCACTACCGGCCCGAATTCCGGTGGCGCGGTGTGGGACTCGGCCGTGTCGGCAAGGCGGCCTTCTGGACCTTCCTGATGATTCTCATCACCCAGCTGGCGGGCATCGTCCAGTCCAAGGTCGCGACCCTGGCCGGCGCCCAGCACGCCTCGAACGCGGTCCTTCGCTTCGCCTGGCTAATCTTCATGCTGCCCCACGGCATCATCACGATCTCAATCGCGACCCCCTACTTCACTCGAATGAGCGGTCACGCCCAGCGCGGGGACTTCGGTGCGCTCCGTCGCGATATCGGAGCGTCCCTGCGCACGATCGGGATGCTCCTGCTGTTCGCCTGCGTCGCGCTGATCATCGTCGCGAACCCGGTCTCGGCCATCCTGTCGCTCCGTAATCCGTCCGCCGGACCCGCGCTCGCCGCGGTTCTCATCGCGTACCTGATCGGACTGCTCCCCTTCAGCGTCGTCTTCGTGCTGCAGCGGGCCTTCTACGCACTCGAGGACACCCGCACGCCGTTCCTGTTCCAGACGTTCCAGTCGGTGTTGCTCGTCGGCGGCATGCTGATCTCCGCGACGCTGCCCAGCAGCCAGATCGCGCTCGGGATCGCCGTCGCAACGACGATCGCCGACTTCGCGCTGGTGACGCTCGCCGCACTGCTTCTTCGGCGCCGCATCCACGGGCTCGGGGCCGCGCCGGTCGCGCGCTCGTACCTGGTGTTCGTGCTCGCTCTGGTGCCAGCGGCGGCGGCGGGTGTGGCGCTCGACCTTGCACTCGGGGCCCTCTCCGGCGGCTTCGCCGTCGCCGGTATCCTGCAGTCCGTCGTGTCGATCGCGGTCATCGGGATCGCCATGGTCGTCGTGTACTTCGGTGCGCTGGCCCTGCTCCGCGCACCGGAGCTGCGAGAGCTCACCGCCCCCGTTCTGCGACGGCTGAGAGGCCCCCGCTAATGCCGAGCGTGCGGGTCAGTTGCTCCGAACCAGTGGAATAGCGCAACCATAGGATTGGTTGTACGCAGCGAACACCCTCACAAGGAGAAGTGCCCCACGTGCGCGAAGTAATCATTGTTGGATCTGGCCCGGCTGGGTACACGGCGGCAATCTACGCTGCCCGTGCCAACCTCAAGCCGCTGGTGATCGCCAGTTCCGTCGAAGCCGGCGGTGAGCTGATGAAGACCACCGAGGTCGAGAACTACCCGGGATTCCCCGAGGGCATCCAGGGCCCGGAGCTCATGATCAAGATGCAGGAGCAGGCCGAGAAGTTCGGCGCCGAAGTCGTCCTCGACGACGTCGCATCCCTCGAACTGTCCGGGAACGTCAAGAAGGTCACGCTCGGCAACGGCGACGTGCACGAGGCGCTCACGGTGATCTTCGCGACCGGGTCCGCGTACCGCAAGCTCGGCATCGCCGACGAGGAACGCATGAGCGGCCACGGAGTCTCGTGGTGTGCGACCTGTGACGGGTTCTTCTTCCGCAAGAAGACGATCGCGGTCGTCGGTGGCGGGGATTCCGCCATGGAGGAGGCGACGTTCCTCACGAAGTTCGCCGACAAGGTCTACGTCATCCACCGTGGTGACACCCTTCGTGCCTCCAAGGTCATGCAGGAGCGCGCCGAGGCGAACGAGAAGATCGAGTTCCTCTTCAACAAGACCGTCGAGCACATCTACGGCGATGAGCTCGTGACGGGCATCGGCATCGTCGACACCACGGACGGCAGTGAGACGACGCTGGATGTCAGCGGCCTGTTCATCGCCATCGGCGCTGACCCGCGCACCCACCTGGTGCACGGGCAGCTGGCCCTGACGACGTTCGGGACCATCGCGGTTGACGGACGTACGTCGAAGACCAACATTCCCGGAGTCTTCGCCGCCGGAGACGTCATCGACCCCACCTACCGCCAGGCTGTCACCGCCGCCGGTTCAGGAACGGTCGCCGCACTCGACGCCGAGCACTACCTCGCAGCACTCCCAAAAGATCTTAAGGACCGCGTAGAGGCCATCCCGGTCGGCGCCTGAACTCAATCACTAAATTCAGATTTAGCAAATAAGAAAAGGAAATCCACATGTCAGATGCAAAGGCAGTAACCGACGACAGCTTCCAGGCCGACGTCCTCGACTCGACCGACACGATCATGGTCGATTTCTGGGCCGAGTGGTGTGGCCCGTGTCGCGCGGTTTCGCCCATCCTTGACGCGATCGCCGCAGAGCACTCCGACAAGATCAAGGTCGTCAAGCTCAACGTCGACGACAACCCGGCCATGGCCATGAAATACCAGATCACCTCCATCCCCGCGATGAAGGTCTTCAAGGGCGGCCAGGTTGTGAAGACCGTCATCGGCGCCAAGCCCAAGCCGGCCCTCGAGGCCGACCTGGCGGAGTTCCTCGCGTAGCAGCAACCGAACGCAGGAGGGCCGCCCAGACACCGTTCTGGGCGGCTTTTCCCGTTAAGGGGGCAGGTTTCGTCCCGAAACACCCCATATTCTTGACCGAGGCGACGAACGGACGACAATGACAGAGCACGGCAACAACCTGGACCGGTGGTACGACAGCTACTCAGAGCGCACGGCCGGACTGGCCGCCTCCGAGGTTCGCGCCCTGTTCGCCGTCGCCTCGCGGCCCGAGGTCGTCTCGCTGGCCGGCGGCATGCCCTTCGTCTCCGCTCTGCCGCGCGAGCTCGTCGCCGGCGCAATGGACCGCGTGATGCAGGACAGCGGACCGGTCGCGCTCCAGTACGGATCCGGTCAGGGCTTTCCGCGTCTGCGGGAGCACATCCTCGAGGTCATGGCGCTCGAGGGGATCCGCGCCAGCGTCGATGACGTCGTGGTCACCACCGGATCCCAGCACGCGCTCGAGCTGGTCGCGAAGATCTTCCTCGACCCCGGGGACGTCGTGCTCGCGGAGGCGCCCAGCTATGTGACGGCGCTCGTCGTCTTCAAGTCGTTCCAGGCCGAGGTCGAGCACGTCGAGACGGATGACCTCGGCCTTGATCCCGAATCGCTCCGGGAGCACATCGCGCACCTGAGGGCGGCCGGTCGACGCATCAAGTTCCTGTACACGGTGCCGACGTTCAGCAACCCGTCGGGCGTCACCCTGTCGTGGGAGCGTCGTCTCGAGGTGCTGGAGATCTGCCGTTCCAACGACATCCTCGTTCTGGAGGACAATCCGTACGGCCTGCTCTATTTTGATGCGCCACCCCCGCACGCGATGCGGTCCGTCGAGGAGGAGGGTGTCATCTACCTCGGGACCTTCTCCAAGACTTTGGCACCTGGATTCCGGGTCGGCTGGGCTCTCGCTCCGCACGCTATCCGAGAAAAGCTCATTCTCGCCAACGAGGCGGCCGTCCTGAGTCCCAGCTCGTTCACCCAAATGATCATCTCCGAGTATCTGTCGAGCGCCGACTGGAAGGGCCAGATCGATACCTTCCGCGGTGTGTATCGGGAGCGCCGGGATGCCATGCTTCTCGCGCTCGGCGACTACCTGCCGGACCTCAGCTGGACCATCCCGAACGGTGGCTTCTACGTGTGGCTGACGCTCCCCGAGAACATGGACAGCAAATCGATGCTGCCCCGCGCCGTGAAGGAGCTGGTGGCCTACACCCCCGGCACGGCGTTCTACGCCAACGGTGGCGGCCGTAACCACATTCGGCTGGCGTTCTGTTATCCGACACCCGACTTCATCCGCGAGGGGATCCGTCGGCTCTCCACCGTGATCAACGGCGAGCGCGAGCTTCTGAACACGTTCTCGCAGACCGCGCCGCTCTCGACCGTAACGGCACCACAGAACGTGATCCTGCCGCCTGCCAACCTCGGCTAGGAAGACCATGACCGCATCCGCCAAGTCCCGTGTCGTCGTTCTCGCGGGAGGGATTTCACACGAACGCGATGTGTCACTGCGCTCCGGCCGTCGGGTCGCGGACAGCCTCGCCGAACAGGGACTGGCGGTCGAGCTGCGCGACCCGGATGCGACGCTCCTGGCCTACCTGCAGGAGAAGCGGCCCGATGTCGTCTGGCCGGCGCTGCACGGCGCAAGCGGCGAGGACGGTGCCCTTCGGGGACTGCTCGAGTTCCTCGACATCCCGTTCGTCGGCTCGCGCGCGGATGCCGCACGACTCGCGTGGGACAAGCCCACCGCGAAGACGCTCGTGTCGCGGGCGGGCGTCTCCACGCCTCGATCGATCACGCTGACGCGGGAAGCATTCCGCGAACTGGGCGCAACCAGCGTGCTGGACAGCATTGCAGACGAGCTGCCGATCCCTGTCGTCGTCAAGCCGGCCCGCGGAGGTTCGGCGCAGGGTGTCACACTGGTGGAGGAGATCTCGGATCTGCCCCGCGCGATGGTGGACGCCTTCACCTACTGGGACACCGCGATCATCGAACAGAAGATCGTCGGCACGGAGATCGCGGTAGGGATCATCGACACTGGTGACGGACCCGTGGCCCTCCCCGCGGTTGAGATCGTGCCCCTGTCGGGCGTTTACAGCTTCGAGGCGCGTTACAACGCCGGCGAGACAACGTTCTTCACTCCCGCACGCATTCCGGACGCCGTAGCGACTCGATCGGCGGAGGCCGCCGTCGCGGCGCATGTCGCGCTCGGTCTCCGGCACCTCTCGCGCGTGGACCTGATCATCGACAAGGCGGGTACGCCGTGGTTCCTCGAGGCGAACGTGCTGCCCGGACTCACTGAGACTTCCCTGCTGCCCCAGGCGCTCGAGGCGGCGGGTCATGACCTCGGCATCATCTACGCCGCGCTGGCGGATGCGGCCATCACCTCGAACTGACTGCTATTTTCCGAACGGCTCCTGGCCAAGCTCTTCCAGGATGCGGTTCAGGTCGGCGACGGTCGCGAAGTCGATCACGATGGTGCCCTTGCTCGCGCCGAGCGTCACCTTGACGCGCGTGTTTAGACGGTCGCCCAATTGCTCGGCGATCTCATTGAGGTGGCCCTGGCGACTGCCGGCCGCGGGCACGGCTCGCTTCGGCTTCGGCGACGCTTTGGTTGCCGCTGCCTCTGCCTGCCGAACTGAGAGTTCCTCATTTACGATCTTATCCGACAGGCGCTCCATCGCTGGCGCATCGCCGGCAGCGAGGATTGCGCGCGCGTGACCCGCGCTGAGCACGCCGGCGGCCACCCGCTGCTGCACCGAGGCGGGCAGCTTGAGAAGGCGGATCGTGTTCGTGATCTGCGGGCGCGACCGGCCGATGCGCTCCGCGAGTTGCTCCTGCGTGATCCCGAAGTCGTCGAGCAGCTGCTGATAGGCGGACGCCTCCTCCAGTGCGTTCAGGTTCGCGCGGTGCAGGTTCTCGAGCAGGGCATCCCGCAGCATGTTCTCGTCGGCGGTGTTCTTGACGACGGCGGGGATGGACTCGAGTCCGAGCTGCTTGGACGCACGGAGCCGGCGCTCGCCCATGATGAGTTCGTATTGCGGTGCGCCCGCAACGGCGCCCAGGAGAGGTCGCACCACGATCGGCTGGAGCAGGCCAACCTCACGGATAGAGACGACGAGCTCCTCGAGCTCCTCGCGGTTGAACTCCGTGCGCGGCTGGGACGGGTTCGGCACTACATCATTCGGCGAGATGCTCACGAGACGCGCACCGGGGACGGCGACCAGGTCGGGCGCGGCGGCCCTGCTGTCGGGGAAGAAAACGTCGACCGGGCGTGGCCCGTCCGGGTCCTCGCCCGTAGGGATCAATGCGCCAATGCCCCGGCCGAGACCGGTTCGTCGTGGTGTTGCAGCCATCAGGCGGGAGCTCCTCGTCGTGCCAGTTCTGCGGCCGCCTCGAGATAGGAGAGGGAGCCGGGGGAGTTCGAGTCGTAGCTGATCACGCTGAGCCCGTAGCTCGGCGCCTCGGAGATCCGGACCGAACGCGGGATGACAGTGTTGAGCACCTGCTTGGGGAAATGATCGCGCACCTCCTGCGCAACCTGGTTCGCAAGGTTGGTGCGGCTGTCGTACATCGTGAGCAGGATCGTCGACACGGCGAGCTGCGGGTTGAGGTGCTTCTCGATGAGCTCGATATTGCTGAGGAGCTGGCTGAGACCCTCGAGCGCGTAGTACTCGCATTGAATCGGGATGAGCACCTCGCGAGCTGCGACGAACGCGTTGATCGTGAGGAGACCGAGCGACGGCGGGCAGTCGATGAAGACGTAGTGGAACTGGTTGGGGACGTTCGCGAGGAACTGGTCCAGCGCCGTCCGCAACCGCTGCTCGCGGGCGACCAGCGACACCAGCTCGATCTCGGCACCGGCCAGGTGAATCGTCGCCGGGATGCAGTACAGCGAATCGAATTCGGGACTCTTTTGGACGACGCCGACAATTGGCTCGTCGTTGATGATCACGTCATACACGCTGATCGTGTCGGCGCGGTGCTGCACGCCGAGAGCAGTGGATGCGTTGCCCTGGGGATCGAGGTCGATCACGAGAACTCGGGCACCCGACTTGGCAAGCGCGGCGGCGAGGTTGACGGTGGTGGTCGTCTTGCCGACCCCGCCCTTCTGGTTCGCGACAGTGAAGACCCGAGTGTGATCGGGCAGCGGCGATGAGTCGGCAGCGAGGGCCTGCCGACGACGAGTCATGTCGGCGAGTTCGCGCGCAAGGGGAGTGTCGTCGAACGCATCCGTCGGGGTCTCGGCGGCGCGTTCAGCGATATCGCCTTCTGGATGTTCCACGTGAAACCTTCTGTACGTCTAATGCCGGGGACCGGACAATCAGTCCACTGTAGCCCGAAAGACCCGCGTCACTTCCGGAACAATTCCTGCCCCGAGCTCGAGCACCTCGACGTTACTGAGATGCGCCCTGCGAATCTGCTTTGCGGCGGCCGTCACCTCGTCAAGAACACGTGCACCCTTGTAAAACAACATCTCGCCACCGGACCGAACCAGCGGCGCGGTTGCGGGAACGAGTTTGCTCAGTGCGGTGACAGCGCGCGCGGTCACCTGGTCGAGCGGAGCCGCAAGCCTGGCGTCCTCGGCGCGCGCTCGCACCACGGTCACGTTGTCCAGGCCGAGCTCCGCAGACTCCGAAAGTAGCCAGTCCACCCGACGTTCCATCGGCTCGATCAGCACGAACGCGACATCCGGCCGAGCGATGGCAAGCACCAGCCCGGGTAGCCCCGCGCCGCTGCCGACGTCCCCCACCGTGCCCGGGGAAAGCAGCGGGGCAATGAGGACGCAGTTCAGGATGTGCCGACTCCACAGCCGCGGCAACTCGAGCGGGCCGATCAGCCCAAGCTCTTCTCCTCGACGGGCCAGGTCCGCGGTGTACGCCCGGGCCAGCTCGATGCGCAGACCGAAGACGCCTGCCGCCGCATCCGGCTCTGACTCGACGAGTGCCTCAGTCAATGTTTCACGTGAAACACGAGCGACGTCCGTGCGGCCGTGATCAACGCGAACGAGTTATTACGGTGTGCCGGTCGCGGCCCTCGCCCTCGGATTCGGACACGAACCCGCGCTCGGCCACGATGTCGTGAACCAGCTTGCGCTCGTACGAGGACATCGCCGGCAAAGACGCCGACTCGGCGCCCTCCTCGATACGAGCGATCGCCTTGTCGACGAGGGTGCCGAGTTCACTGGCGCGCGCATCCCGCGAGCCGCCGACATCCAGAATCAGACGCGAAAAGGAACCGGTCTTTGTCTGGACCGCGATGCGGGTGAGCTCCTGGAGAGCGTTCACGGTATCCGGCTTGGAAAGGATGCGGAGGTTGGTCGTTCCCTCGCCGGCACTCACCGAGAGGTAGGCACGACCGCCGCGGGTGTCGATGTCGATGTCGCCATCGAGGTCGGCGATGTCGAGAAGCTCTTCGATGTAATCCGCCGCAATGTCGCCCTCGGTCTCGAGGTCACCCGCACTCGGTTCCTCGTGCTCGACCTGCTCGGAAAGCTCCTCGGCAACTACGGTCTCGGTGTCTGCACCATCACTCATTTTTTATTTCCGCTCTTCTTGGCTCTGTTCTTACCGACCGGCTGCTGGCGCTGGGTCGTAACTTTCTTGGGCTCCTCGACGATGGTGAACCCACCGACGCCGGCGGCACCCTCGGTCGCAATCTGTGGTCGGCGCTGCCGACGGCGCGCCATGCGTGCCTCGCGAGCGAGAGCCGCATCCGACCCGGGGTTCGGCATGTTACGGATGACAATGAACTGCTGTCCCATGGTCCAGAGGTTTCCGAACACCCAGTAGAACATGACACCAAGGGGGAACGAGAAGCCGGAGAAGATGAAGATGAACGGCAGGATATAGAGCAGGATTCGCTGCTGCCGGTAAGTCGGGCTCGCCTTCATCTCCGGCGACTGGTTCTTCGACATGATCTGCAACTGCGTAATGAACTGCGTCGCCGACATCAGAACGATCATGCCGACCGCGATACCGATGATCCATCCGTTGCCCTGTGAATCACTGAGGGTGCGGTGCAGCGGAGCCACGTTGAACAGGCTGGCGTGCCCGAACGAGTAGGCGAGTGTCTTACCATCCGCCATTTTCGTGCCGAGGAGTCCAACGACCACCGGAACCTTCGCCTGCGCACCGGTCAGGGTTGCAGTCAGGGAGAGGAAGACCGGCATCTGAATGAGCAGTGGAAGACAGGATGAGAACGGGTTCGTGCCCGTGTTCTTGTAGAGCGCCATGGTCTCGCGCGACATCGCCTCGCGGGAGTACTGGTCTTTCTTGCCCTTGTACTTGTCCTGGATCTTCTTGATCTGCGGAGCGACCTCCATCATCCGTCGCTGGCTCTTGATCATGCGGAGCGTCACGGGGATCAGGGCGGAGCGAACCACGATTACGAGGCCGAGGATCGACAGGATCCAGGTCAGGCCGGCGTTTGGATCGAGACCGATGGTGGTCCAGAACCAGTGGAAGCCGACCAGCAGCACCTCGATGAGCCACTTGATTGGCCACAGCACGATGCTGATATTGGCGACGAGCGAAGTAATCCAGTTCATGGTGCTTGGGTCAGCCCTTTCCGTGGCCGGGTAAAACTACGAAGCCGAACGAGGTCTCGGCAAATCCGTGGGTGTGGCGGTGGGGCACGTCATCGACGCCGCCCTTCGCCCAGGGGTGGCAGCGCAGGATTCGCCACGCACCCAGCGCGACACCGCGAATCACGCCGTACTCCTGGACGGCCTCGAGCGTGTAGCGCGAGCAGGAGGGGTAGTAGCGGCAGACATCACCGTAGAGCGGCGAGATAGCCGCGCGATACCCACGAAGGAGAACCACGCAGACGTTGCGCGGAACCAGGAGAACGAACGTGGCCGCTCGTTTCACTGCCAAACCCTGGTTCACCGTCCAGCACTCCGCTCGATCCCGCTCAGAATCTCACTCTGCAGGGTAGCCCACGAAACCGCCGGACTACCTGGCAGTGCGCGCACTACGACCTGCATTCCCGTTGGCTGTGAGTGAACGGCCTCGAGCGCAATTGCCCGCAACCGACGCGTCACGAGATTCCGGGTAACCGAGTTACCGACTGCCTTCGCGACGATGAAGCCGAATCGGGTCGGATCCGTGGGGCCAGCATCGGAAATGTAAAGAAGTGCGTGCGGGGTCGACACCCGGCGCCCTCGACGGACCGCCGCGCGAAAATCGTCAGCGCGCGCGACCCGGTTCGCTCGAGGGAGCACGAGGCTCGGGGCTTCTGGAAACTACGCGGAGAGCTCGGTGCGACCCTTGCGGCGACGAGCAGCCAGGATCGAGCGACCGGCACGGGTGCGCATGCGGAGACGGAAGCCGTGAACCTTGGCACGACGGCGGTTGTTCGGCTGGAAAGTTCTCTTGCTCATAGCTGTGTCTCCGTTAGTCCAGCTATGCATGTAATAACAACAGCGCCGGTAAGAAGTGGTGGCCTCAATAGAGGCCGGAAGTCAACTGGTTAAAAATACGGGCTTAAAGCGGTCTGGTCAAACCAATCGGCCCAAACGACCTATTATCCACACCTGACAATTTTCATTTGGTATCGACACCCTGTGGACAACTAAGGTGAGGGTCAGCCCTTTTGGACGCCCAGAAGCGGCGAAATCGTAGATTTGTACCGGATTTTGCCGGTGCACAAACCTGTGAATACATTTCCCTGCCCGAGGGAGTTTCACGAGATTGGTCCCCACAATGGCAGACACAGCGGAATCCACCCAGGACATCTGGAGTTCCCTGCTCAGCCAGCTTTCGAGCGACGACCGCATCACGCCCCAGCTCCACGGCTTCATCAGCCTGGTCGAACCGAAGGGTGTGATGGCGGGCACCCTCTACCTCGAGGTGCCGAACGAGCTCACCCGAGGGATGCTCGAGCAGCGCATCCGTCTCCCTCTTCTGAGCGCAATTTCAACGCTGGATGAATCGTTCGAGGTCTCCACCTTCGCCATCGTGGTGAATCCCGAGATCCAACCGGATCCCCTGGAACGCACCGAGAGCGCCGACGAGCAGCCGTACATCGAGACGACCGTCGTGTCCTCCCCGCTCGAAGCGAACTCGGGCAGCCGAAAGTCGGATAGCCGACTCAATCCGAAGTACAGCTTCGACAACTTCGTCATCGGTGCATCCAACCGTTTCGCCCACGCGGCGGCCGTCGCCGTTGCCGAGGCGCCGGCGAAGGCCTACAACCCCCTCTTTATCTATGGCGAGTCCGGTCTCGGTAAGACGCACCTTCTTCACGCCATCGGCCACTACGCGATCAGCCTCTATCCGGGCATCCGAGTTCGGTATGTGAGTTCCGAGGAATTCACCAACGACTTCATCAACTCGATCGCGAACAACAGGGCGTCGGTATTCCAGTCGCGCTACCGCGAAATCGACATCCTGCTGATCGACGATATCCAGTTCCTGCAGGGGAAGGACTCCACGCAGGAGGCCTTCTTCCACACGTTCAATACGTTGCACGATCACAACAAGCAGGTGGTCATCACCAGCGACCTGCCCCCGAAACACCTCACCGGTTTCGAGGACCGGATGCGCAGCCGCTTCGAGTGGGGGCTCATCACCGATGTCCAGGCACCGGACCTCGAGACTCGTATCGCGATCCTTCGCAAGAAAGCACAGAACGAGAAGCTACAGGTCGGCAATGACATCCTCGAGTACATGGCCTCGAAGGTCTCCTCCAACATCCGTGAACTAGAGGGCACGCTCATCCGTGTGACGGCGTTCGCGAATCTCAACCGCACGCCGGTAGACATGGCGCTCGTGCAGACCGTCCTGAAGGACCTGATCACCCTCGATGAAGACAACGTCATCGCGCCGGTCGACATCATCAACCACACAGCCG
The DNA here is from genome assembly GCA_036491035.1 of Galbitalea sp. GTDB lineage: Bacteria > Actinomycetota > Actinomycetes > Actinomycetales > Microbacteriaceae > Galbitalea. The sequence continues at coordinate 19,150 of DASXCU010000145.1, forward strand.
ACTACTTCAAGCTAAGCGTCGACGACCTGTACGGGTCGTCGAGATCCCAGGCCGTAGCGACCGCACGACAGATCGCCATGTACCTGTGCCGAGAAATGACGAACCTTTCGCTCCCGAAAATCGGCCAACTGTTCGGGAACCGCGACCATACAACCGTGATGTACGCGAACAAGAAGATCACCGAGCTGATGAAAGAGCGTCGCTCCATCTACAACCAGGTCACCGAGCTGACGAGCCGCATCAAACAGAACCACCGCTACAGCAAGTTGTAGGCACTTCCCACAGTGTGGATAACCTGTGTACAACCTGCGCAACTCGCCGGTCGCGGTTGTTGAACGACAAATACGTTCTGTGGAATTCGCCTGGGCCACGAGCCGCACAGTCCTCCGTTGTCCACGGGATTACACGGTGCCACCAACAACTTCCACGCGTGTAGTTCCGAGCAGTGGCGGGCTGTCGGTCGAGTTACCCACACTTTCCACAGCGGTTATGAACTTTAACCTCATTAAAGAATCATTCTCGAAGAACACAACCTTTGATCGGTGCGGGTCCCAGCCGTGCCAGTATTAATCTCGCCGCAGGACCCGGCAGGCAACGAAGGGGTACACCCGTGAAATTTCAGGTCAATAGAGACGTCTTCAGCGAGGCCGTGTCGTTTGCGGTGAAGCTGCTGCCGCAGCGCACCACTCTGCCAATTCTGAGTGGAGTCCTGCTGGAGGCGACCGACAGCGTGCTCACACTGTCGTCATTTGACTACGAGGTTTCCGCCCAGACCGAGGTCGCCGCGGAGATCGAGGAATCCGGGCGCGTCCTGGTGTCCGGACGACTGCTCGCCGAGATCGCGAGCCGGCTTCCGAATGCACCGGTCGTGTTCAGCACCGAGGATTCGAGAATCACGGTGTCGTGCGGATCCGCACACTTCACCCTGCTCTCGATGCCGGTGGAGGAATACCCGACACTTCCTCAAATTGCCGAGAGCTCGGGATCGCTTCCCGCGGAGGCTTTTGCGAACGCCGTTGCGCAGGTGGCGGTGGCTGCTTCTCGTGACGACGTAACTCCCGTAATTACCGGTGTCCAGCTCGAGGTGTCCAAAGAAAGCCTCTCGCTGGTGGCGACCGACCGTTACCGAGTCGCGGTGCGAGAGATCGAGTGGGCCGCCGGTGACTCCATCAATGACACCGTCACGGCCCTGGTACCAGCCCGAACGCTGACCGAGATCGGCAAGACGTTCGGCCACAGCGGATCGATCTCGATCTCGATCACCAGTACGGATGATCGCGAGCTGATCGCATTCCAGGCCGACAAACGCACGGTCACGTCGCTGCTTATCAAAGGCAACTTCCCGCCGGTCAAGCGACTCTTCCCCGAAAGCGTCGACAACTACGCCGTAATGAACACAGCCGAACTGATCGAAGCAACCCGGCGCGTTTCGCTGGTGCTCGAGCGCGAGGCGGCGCTGCGATTCTCCTTCTCGATCGATGGCCTGACCCTGGAGGCCATCGGCTCCGAGCAAGCACAGGCGTCCGAAACCATCGATGCGTTTCTAACCGGCGGCGACACCGTGGTGTCCCTCAAGCCTCAGTTCCTGCTCGACGGGCTCGGCGCGGTCCACTCCGAGTTTGTGCGGATCTCCTTCACCAAGACCGATAACCCGAACAAGCCCGGCCCGGTTCTCATCACCAGCCAGTCCTCAAAGGACCAGGCCGGCGCCGACAACTACAAATACCTGCTCCAGCCGAACCTGCTCCTGCGTTAGGAATTCCGCACCAATTGAAGGGCACCACCATGCACATCGGTCTCATCGGTCTCGGCAAAATGGGAAACAACATGCGCGACAGACTGCGCAAGGGCGGCGTCGAGGTCACCGGCTATGATCCGAATCCGGCGGTGACCGACGTCAAGACGCTCGCCGATCTCGCGGCCGCACTTCCGGCGCCGCGCGTGGTCTGGGTTATGGTCCCCTCCGGCAAGATCACGGATGACGTCATCCACGAGCTGGCCGAAGTGCTCGAAGAGGGCGACCTGGTCATCGACGGTGGCAACTCGAAGTTCACGGATGATGCCGTTCACGGCGCATTTCTCGCCGAGAAGAAAATCGGCTTCATGGACTGCGGAGTCTCCGGGGGAGTCTGGGGACTCGACAACGGATATGGCCTGATGTGCGGCGGCGATGCCGCAGACGTGAAACGGGTAATGCCGGTGTTCGACGCACTTCGCCCAGAGGGCCCGCGCGATGAGGGATTCGTTCACGTGGGCGAGGTCGGAGCCGGCCACTACGCGAAGATGGTGCACAACGGCATCGAGTACGCGATTATGCAGGCCTGGGGCGAGGGGTATGAACTCCTGAGCGCCCGAACCGACCTCATCAAGGACGTGACCGGAACCTTCAAGGCGTGGGAGCGCGGCACGGTTGTTCGCTCCTGGTTGCTTGAACTCCTGGTCAAAGCTCTCGAACAAGATCCCAAATTTGCAGAAATCGAGGGATACGTTGATGACTCGGGTGAGGGTCGCTGGACGGTGCAGGAAGCGCTCAACAACGCGGTTCCCGTACCGACGATCAGCGCGGCGATTTTTGCCCGATTCGTCTCCCGCCAGGGCGATCAGTCGCCGTCGATGAAGGCTGTCGCTGCACTGCGCAACCAATTCGGTGGGCACGCCGTTCATCCGAACAAATAGGGTCCGACAAGAACTGATGTGAGAGTCGCGCACCTGAGCCTCACGGATTTTCGTAATTACGAATCCGCCGAGCTGGACCTTTCGCAAGGACCGAACCTGTTTGTGGGCAGCAACGGCCAGGGCAAGACGAACCTGGTCGAGGCCCTCGGCTACCTGAGCACGCTCGGATCCCATCGGGTGTCGACGGACGCCGCCATGATTCGGTCCGGGCAGGATTCGGCGATCGTTCGGGCACGTCTTATGAGTGGCGAGCAGTCCCTGCTCGCCGAGGTTCAGCTCAATCGCGTCGGCGCGAACCGCGCGCAGGTGAACCGGTCGGCAATCAAGACGCGCGAACTACCTCGATACTTCTCGAGTGTGTTGTTCGCGCCGGAGGACCTCGCTCTCGTGCGCGGGGAACCGAGTGGGCGTCGTCGATTTCTGGACGAACTGCTCGTATTGCGAACGCCGCGGATGAGCGCGGTGCTCGCCGACTACGACCGCGTGCTCCGGCAGCGCAACTCACTGCTGAAATCCGCGCGCGCTTCCGCCTATCGCTCGGACGCACCCGGTGGGCAACTCAGCACACTGGACATCTGGGATGAGCGGCTTGTTGCGTTTGGAACGGAGATCATCGAGTCGCGGGCCGATCTGGTGGACGAACTCGCCCCCGAAGTCGAACTCGCCTACGGCGCGATCGCCGGCCGTGAGCACGCCGCGTCGCTAGCGCGACAGTTGAGCATTCTCGGGCCCGCAGTCGGCGACGAGGATACCGAGATGTCGCTCGACAGTCTCAGCCGCGACCGCCTAACGGCGGAAGAAACCGCCGAGGCATTCCGACAGGCACTCGTTCGGGTGCGGCGGGCCGAGCTCGAGCGCGGAATCACGCTCGTGGGCCCGCACCGTGACGATCTCGTGCTCACCTTGAATGAGCTGCCCGCCCGCGGCTATGCGAGCCACGGGGAGTCCTGGTCATTCGCACTCTCGCTTAAGTTGGCATCGGCGGCGGTCCTTCGTCGGGAGTCGAGCGCGGGAGATCCCGTCCTGATCCTGGATGACGTCTTTGCAGAGCTGGATGAGTCCCGTCGAGCCCGGCTCGCGGACGCCGTCGATGGATTTGAGCAGGTGCTCATCACGGCGGCGGTGGGTGGCGATGTGCCGGCAAGCCTCGCCACAAATTCCGTTCGCATCCGAGCCGGACACATCCTTGAGGATGGCGAACATGACTGACCCGAACGAGTCGGTGCCGGAGCACGTCGCCGTCTATCTCCGGCTGCGCGAAATCTTCGGAAGTCCCGGGCAGCGGTCGAGCGATGCGCGCAAGAGATCGAAGAACAAGAAAAAGGAGGGAGCCAGCGTTCCCTTCGGCGCCGGGCGGGACCCGCGCGGGATCGACGTCATCCTGGACGGACTCACCGCGAAACTCGGCTGGACCTCACCCCTCGCGAAGGCGGAACTGATCGGATCGTGGGCCGAGCTCGTGGGCGCGGAGACCGCGAGCCACTCGGAGCCGGTGGGCATCGAGGAGGGCGTCCTCATCGTCCGGTGTGACTCGACGGCCTGGGCCACCCAGCTGCGGCTGATGCGCGGACAGATCACGACGAGCATTGCCCAACGCTTCCCCGACGCGGGCATCGAGTCGGTGAAATTCGACGGACCCAACGCCCCCTCGTGGAAAAAGGGCACGAGATCGATTCCAGGACGTGGCCCGCGCGATACCTACGGCTAGGAATGCAAAACACTCTCGCCAGACCTTAACTCTCCCCAGAGGGGCGTCAAAGCCCGCGCGGTGGCATCCGATTTGGTAGAATTGGGAGGTCGTCGGGGCCTCCTCTCGGAACCTTCCCCCGAATGACGTGATTCACGAGTACGGCGGGAGCCACCAGTTATATGAGCGATTCAGTCTCCACCGACCTGCCCGAAGATCGACCGGAGACGCCGGTACCCTTCGTTCACGAACGCAAGGGTCCCGACGACAGCTACGGCGCGGACCAGATCCAGATCCTCGAGGGACTTGAGGCAGTTCGCAAACGTCCGGGCATGTACATCGGCTCGACCGGTCCGCGTGGCCTTCATCACCTCGTCTACGAAGTTGTCGACAACTCGGTGGATGAGGCGCTCGCCGGCTACTGCGACGACATCAAGGTTTTCATTCGCAAGGATGGCAGCATCCGGGTGATCGACAACGGCCGCGGCATTCCGGTCGCGATGAACGAGCAACAGAAAATGTCGACCGTCGAGGTCGTACTGACCATCCTGCACGCCGGCGGAAAATTCGGCGGTGGCGCCTACGCGGTCTCGGGTGGACTGCACGGCGTCGGTATCTCGGTTGTGAATGCTCTTTCGCGCGAGCTCGACGTGGAGGTGCGCCAGCAGGGCCATGTCTGGCGCGTCAGTTTTGAGAACGGCGTTCCGACCGCCCCGCTCAAGAAGGGCGAGACCTCGGACGAGACCGGAACGACCATCACCTTCTGGCCGAGCGCCGAGACCTTCGAGACCATCGAGTTCGATTACGAGACTCTCCGCGCGCGGTTCCAACAGATGGCCTTCCTGAACAAGGGTCTGCGCATCACGGTCACCGATGAGCGCAACGACGATGAAGAGATCAGTGAGAGCTACCTCTATGAGCGCGGCCTCGAGGACTACGTCGAGTATCTGAACAAGGCCAAGAAGAACGAACTCATCCACGCGGAGATCATCGCGTTCGAGTCGGAAGACACCGACCGCAAGATCTCACTCGAGGTGGCGATGCAGTGGACCAACGGTTACACCGAGAGCGTCCACACCTACGCCAACACGATCAACACCCACGAGGGCGGAACGCACGAAGAGGGATTCCGCGCCGCCCTCACCACGCTCGTGAACCGCTACGCCCGCGAGAAGCAGATCATCAAGGAGAAGGACGAGAACCTCTCCGGCGATGACGTTCGCGAGGGACTGACCGCGGTCATCTCCGTGAAGCTCGCAGAACCACAGTTCGAGGGTCAGACGAAGACGAAGCTCGGCAACACCGAGGCGAAGGCGTTCGTGCAGCGGGTCGCAGGGCAGCAGCTCGGGGACTGGTTCGACTCGCACCCGTCCGAGGCGCGCGACATCATCCGCAAGGCGATCCAGGCATCCCAGGCGCGCATCGCCGCCCGCAAGGCGCGCGAGCAGACGCGGCGCAAGGGACTGCTCGAGTCCGGCGGTATGCCCGGCAAGCTGCGCGACTGCTCCAGCAAGGACCCGTCGCTGTCGGAGATCTTCCTGGTCGAGGGTGACTCGGCCGGTGGCTCGGCGGTGCAGGGACGCAACCCGGAGTTCCAGGCCATCCTTCCGCTTCGCGGCAAGATCCTGAATGTCGAGAAGGCGCGGCTCGATCGCGCGCTCGCGAACAACGAGGTGCAGGCGATGATCACCGCCTTCGGCGCGGGCGTCGGTGAGGACTTCGCGCCGGAGAAGGCCAGGTATCACAAGATCGTGCTGATGGCCGATGCCGACGTCGACGGCCAGCACATCACGACCCTCATCCTGACGCTGCTGTTCCGCTACATGCGTCCACTCATCGACCACGGCTACGTGTACCTGGCGCAGCCTCCGCTCTATCGGTTGAAGTGGTCGAACGCGGAACACGAGTTCGTGTACAGCGATCGCGAAAAGGATGCGCTGCAGGAGGCGGGTCTCACGGCTGGCAAGCGGATGCCCAAGGAGAACGGGATCCAGCGCTACAAGGGTCTCGGCGAGATGGACTACAGCGAGCTGTGGGAAACGACCATGGATCCGGCCACCCGCACTCTCATGCAGGTCACTCTCGAAGACGCGGCCGCGGCCGACGAAATCTTCTCCACCCTGATGGGCGAGGACGTTGACTCCCGCCGCTCGTTCATCCAGCGAAACGCCAAAGACGTTCGCTTCCTGGATATCTAAGGAGACGTAAATGGCTGACGACGAAACTCCAGAAACAGAACCGACCTTTGAGAACGCGGTCGTAGACACGCGGCACGACAAGATCCAGCAGGTCGACCTCCAGCTCGAGATGCAGCGGTCGTACCTCGACTACGCGATGAGCGTGATCGTCGGGCGCGCACTGCCCGAGGTTCGTGACGGGCTGAAGCCCGTTCATCGGCGCGTGATCTACGGCATGTACGACGGTGGGTACCGCCCGGACAAGGGCTTCAACAAGTGCACCCGAATCGTCGGCGACGTGATGGGGCAGTTCCATCCGCACGGTGACTCGTCCATCTACGACGCGCTCGTGCGACTCGTCCAGCCGTGGAGCCTGCGATACCCGCTGGCGCTCGGCCAGGGTAACTTCGGTTCGGCCGGCAACGACGGCGCGGCCGCCATGCGGTACACCGAGACCAAGATGGCGCCGCTCGCCATGGAGATGGTCCGGGACATCGACGAGGAGACCGTCGACTTCCAGGACAACTACGACGGCAAGACGCAGGAGCCGGTCGTGCTTCCGGCGCGGTTCCCGAACCTGCTGGTCAACGGTTCCGTGGGAATCGCGGTCGGCATGGCCACCAACATCCCGCCGCATAACCTGCGCGAGGTTTCGGACGGCGCCCTCTGGGCGCTGGAGAACCCGGACGCGAGCCGCGAGGAGCTGCTCGAGGCGCTCATCCAGCGGGTGAAGGGCCCCGACTTCCCAACCGGCGCGCAGATTCTCGGAATCAAGGGCATCCAGGATGCGTACCGAACCGGCCGCGGCTCGATCACCATGCGCGCGGTCGTCTCGGTGGAGGAGCTGCAGGGACGCACCTGCCTCGTTATCACCGAGCTGCCGTACCAGGTCAACCCCGACAACCTGGCGCAGAAAATTGCCGACCTCGTAAAGGATGGCCGTCTCCAGGGCATCGCGGACATCCGGGACGAGAGCTCCGGGCGTACCGGGCAGCGACTCGTCATCGTGCTGAAGCGTGACGCGATCGCAAAGGTCGTGCTGAACAACCTGTACAAGCACACGCAGCTGCAGGAGAACTTCGGCGCCAACATGCTGGCGATCGTCGACGGCATTCCGCGCACACTGCCGCTCGACGGATTCATCACGCACTGGATCGACCACCAGATCGAG
>DASXCU010000146.1:0-7709 GCA_036491035.1 Galbitalea sp.
GGCTACTACCAAAACCCGGAACGCACGGACGAGGCGATCGACGACGACGGCTGGCTACGAACCGGCGACCTCGGCCGCATCAACGAGCAGGGCTACCTCGAGCTGGGTGGTCGAAGCAGCGAACTGTTCAAGGTCGGCGGCGAACTCGTGGCCCCGGTCGAGGTCGAGAGGGTGCTCACCGCAATCGATGGTGTGAGCCAGGCGTTCGTCGCGGGCATCCCCGACGAGCTGTACGGCGACATCGGCTGGGCCTGGGTAGTGCCGACTGAGGGCACCACGCTGGACGACCGGGCCCTCCTCGCGCACCTGCGTGAACACCTCGCGCCGTTCAAGGTGCCGCGCGGGATCACACTGCTGGATGCGACCGGCCTGCCGGCCACGACCACCGGCAAGGTGCAGAAGTACCTGCTGGTGCAGTCACACCGCGGGAGCTAGGCGCGACCGGCACTCCGGATTGAAAACGCGAACCGTCGACGCCGGGTTGCGAACGAGCGACGCCGCCGGACGGATGGGCCGCAGCGTCAGATTGCCGCCGCAATTCGGGCACAGCCCATCCGGGAAACGCGAGGCGCAGTCCGGGCACCAGGTGCACTCGAACGTGCAGATGTAAACGTCCTGCGCATCGACCGCGAGGTCGCGATCACAGCACTCGCAGTTCGGACGGATCTCCAGCATGAATGGATGTTAGCGCGGCCCTGTGCTAGCCCGGCCCTGTGCTAGCCCGGCCCTAGGGTGGAGCGGTGAACCTTTCGGCGGCCGAAGCGAAACGCATCGCGCAGCTGTCCGACCCTTTTGATCCCGATCGCAGCGACCTCGACGCGTACGTCGCCATGGTCGACGAGTTCGGCGCGAGGAGCGTGCTCGACGTCGGGTGCGGCACGGGAACCCTCGCCTGCCTGCTCGCGGCAAAGGGCATTGAGGTCATCGGCGTCGACCCGGACGAGGCATCCGTTGACATCGCGAGAGCGAAGCCCGGGGGCGACCACGTCCGCTGGTTCGTTGGCGACGCCCCGAGCCTTCCACCGCTGCGGGTCGACCTCGCGGTCATGACCGCGAACGTCGCTCAGGTCTTTGTAACGGACAACGAGTGGATGGTGACCCTCGCCGCCATCCACCGCTCGCTTCGACCGGGCGGTCGCCTCGTCTTCGAGACGCGGGACCCGGCGCTCGAAAGCTGGCGCACCTGGACGCCGGAGAACACCCGCGAGGCGCTCGACATTCCGGGGATCGGAGTCGTCGAGACGTGCTGCGATCTGCTCCCGAGTACCCCTCGGCTCGTGAGCTTCCGCTGGACAAACGTTTTCGAGTCGGATGGCGCGACTCTCGAGTCCGACACGACACTCTGTTTCCGCGGTCGCGATGAGATCGAACCCCAGCTCGCCGCTTCCGGATTCACGGTCAGCGAGGTACGGGATGCCCCGGACCGCCCCGGTCGTGAGCTCGTCTTCGTGGCGTTGCGGCTCTAGGCGTCGGGAACGCTGAGGGACGCCTCCTCGCCGTCCGCGATGAGGAAGTAGCCGAGAAACTCGACGCCGTCCTCCTGCGCGTCGAAGCGGGCGATGCGAACATCCTGCGGCTCGAAGAAGACATCGCCGGCCCGGAGCACCTCGGCCGGTGAACCTTCGATCTGGTAGATCACCGAACCGGCCACGATGCTGCCGACAACGGGGGTGTTGTGCACGTGCAGTCCGCCCGGATGTCCGGCCAGCATGCGGATGCGCCGCACCTCGACACGTGTGGTCAACTTGGGTTCCGCGAAACGCGCGTCAAGAACGACGTCACGAACAACAGGCTGATCCGGGGTGGGTTCCATGGCGGTCCTCTCGATTCCAATCAATCTATTGGCACCCCATAAACTCACAATGAAAGGACCAGCCCACTGGGAGTGTCCACAGCACGGACGGAATAACGCGTGACGATCCCCGACATCCCGAAGCCGGCCGTTCGAACTCCGGACGTTCATGCCTGGACGGGTCGCGCCGCCTTCGGTGTCGCCACGTTCCTGCTCGCCGAGTTCATCGTCCGCGAAACGGAGGGATCGAGGCCGCCGCTCAGCGACACCGACGCGCTGATCGCCTTCATGGCGAGGACGAGCGTCCAGACACTGACCATCGTCACCATCGACGCCGTGCTCATGGCGTTCGTGATCGTCTTCCTGGCCGGCTTCCGCCAGATCATCAAGAACTCCGCGCACGGCCTCGAGTGGATCGCCGACCTCACCTACGGCGCCGGCCTGGTCTTCGTCGGAACCACCCTGGTTGGCGACGCACTCGAGGGGGGCGCCGCGCTCGACGCCCAGGACAAGCACCCGTACATCGCAGTACTGCGCGCGCTCACCGAGGGCCACACACTGCTCTTCGGATCAATCGGATGCGTGCTCCTCGCCCTCATCTCGGCGTCGTCGGCCACGGTCATCCTTCGCTCCGATGTGCTGCCCCGCTGGACGGGCATCGTCGCCTACGTGGTCGCGGCGCTGAACGTTGCCGCCATTCCGACCCTGTTCGGCGGAACGAGCGACACCTCATTCGTTGCGGCGGGCGGCCTGGGCGTAACGATCTTCGCCACGTTCCCATGGCTGGCATGGGTCATCGTCGTCGGGATCGTGACCGTTCGCGGCCACCGTCCGACGAGGAGGCGACTACTTCGAGTAGCCGGACTTCGTCATGGCGATCAGGGCCATGATGAGCAGAATTCCACCCACGACAGCCAGCAGTGAGATCACCGTAATGAGAACTGGTTCAGCCATGGTTGCCACGTTACCAAGAATCCCGCCGCAGTCGTCGTCCGTCGGCCGTAGAGTCTGCGCATGGCAACCACGATCGATCCAGAATTCGCGAGCTGGGCGGTCGGGCAGCTGGCGCCCGGCGGAACGTTCGTCGGCGCCCGTGGGCTTCGGGCTGGCGGCGCGCCCTGGCTGGTCACTGCTCGCACACAGGCCGGGAACGAGCTCGAGGGCGTACTTCGGGTCGGACCGGTCGGCGACACGGACGACATCCGGGTCGAGGCGGCGTCGCTGCGATATGTGAGCTCGAAGGGCCTTCCGGCTCCCGTTGTTTTAGGCATGAGAGCCGGCACCGATCCCGCACTGCTGCTCATCGAGCGGGTGTCCGGACGCAGCGACATCCCGCTCGAGCGTCCGACGGGGCGGCTGCGCACGCTTGGTGCGTTCGCCGCGCGACTCTCGCAGCTGGATGCACCGGCCGGCTTCCCGCCACGAACGCGGTCGATCGCAGGCGTCGACTTCGATGCTCTGCGTCGCGAGGCCGAGCCGCAGCCCCTGCTGCAGCAGGCGGAGGCCATCGTCGCGGCGGGCGTACCTGAGGGTCGAGTTGGCGTGGTGCACGGCGACCTGTGGCAGGGCAATGCACTCTGGGACGACGACGAGCTCGTGGCGATCATCGACTGGGACTGCTCCGGCGTGGGACCGGCCGGTATCGACCTCGGCTCGCTGCGAATGGATGCGGCGCTCTGCTTCGGCGGCGGTGCGGAGGCGGATGTGCTGGACGGCTGGCGGGGAGCCGCCGGCGTTCCATCCGACCTCGCGTACTGGGATCTGACGGCCGCGCTCTCGACCCCTCCCACTCTCGCGTGGTTCGTTGAGGCGACACGGGCGCAGGGGCGCCCCGATCTCAACCGCCCACTCATGCTCGCTCGTCGCGACGAGTTTCTGCGCGCGGCGCTCGACGCCGTCTAGCGTGGGGGCATGTACACGCTCGGTTCCCTGACCGCCACGCCCGCATCCGAGCATCCGGATCTCCTCGCCCCGACCGTTCGCGACGCGCTCCTCGCCCTGGGTCTTGGAGATCGAGTCGGAGTCGTCGAAATAGACCCGGACCTCTCCGACACCGCAGCGACTCAGGGGGCGTACGGATTAACCGCCGATACCCTCGCCAACTGCGTGATCGTGACGGGCAAGCGCGAGGGCGACGTTCGAACAGCGGCGTGTGTCGTCCTGGCAACGACGCGCGCCAACATCAACGGGCTCGTCCAGAAGAAGCTGGATGTGCGGAAGGCCTCGTTTATGGAACGCTCGCTCGCCGTCGATGCGACCGGCATGGAGTTCGGCGGCATCACCCCGTTCGGACTTCCGTCCGGATGGCCGATCTTCGTCGACGAGCGCGTGGCGCAGTCGGCGCTCGTGATCACCGGCTCGGGCATCCGCAGGTCGAAGCTCCTCGTTCCGGGCGACCTGTTCGCCTCCGTGCCCGGCGTCGAGATCGTGCCGGAGCTCGGGCGACTGATCGAGGTTTAGCTCCCAGCTTGGGGTGATTCGCTATGCAGATGACGGCGTTTCCGATGTTCCCGCTCGGGTCCGTGCTGTTCCCGTCGATGCCGCTCCCGCTGCAGATCTTCGAGCCGCGGTACCTCACCATGCTTTCCGACATCCTTCCGGATGAGCCGTCCGAGTTCGCCGTCGTCCTCATCGAGCGGGGGAGCGAGGTCGGGGGCGGTGAGCACCGTTTTCCGATCGGGACGATTGCGGAGATCACCGAGCTCGACACCTCCGACGAACTCGTGGTGCTGGTCGCCGAGGGAACCAGGCGGATCGAGGTCACGCGCTGGCTCGAGGACGACCCGTACCCGAAGGCCGAGATCCGACTGCTCGACGACCTGGTCTGGACGGATGCCCTGGAGCCGCTGCGCGTGCGCGCGGAGCGAGCGGTACGCGACCTGCTCTCCCTCGCAAGCGAGCTGACAGGCGACGGATGGCCGTCCGATATCGGTCTCGCCGACGATCCGATCGCGGCGTGCTGGCAGCTGGCCGCCATCGCACCGCTCGGACCGCTCGACCAGGTCGAGTTGTTGAAATCGCCCGATGCGGCGACGCTGCTCGTGCAGCTGATCGACTTCGTGGCCGGAGCCGAAGAGTCGTTCCGGGCGCTGTACCCGTAGCTGCATTGCTAGGCTGTCTGCACAATCGAACATTGGGCCGCGCACGCGATGCGGGAGAGCCTTGCGACTGGAGTTACGCAGTCGGAAGGCACCGAAGGAGCAAGCCTCCCCGCCAATCTCTCAGGTTTATGTACCGCATCGAACTGGCCACTCTGGAAATTGCGTCTTTCGACGCAAGCCGAAGGTGAAAGTGACTTCCGACTCGGAAGAAGCGAAACTCTCAGGCCAATGACAGAGGGGGAGTTCTCGTCCAGCCCACCGACCCTGCCGTAACGCAGGCACTGGAGAACTCCGTGACCGATCGATACTCCCCGCTTCACCAGAACCATGTCGTCGCGGGCGCGAGCTTCACCGATTTCGCTGGCTGGCAGATGCCGGTGCGCTACAGCTCGGACCTCGCCGAGCACCACGCCGTTCGCACCGCCGCCGGGCTCTTCGACCTGTCGCACATGGCCGAAATCGTGGTCCTCGGACCCGAGGCCGCGGACGCCCTCGACTACGCCCTCGCGGGCAAGATCTCCGCCGTCGCTACGGGTCAGGCCAAGTACAGTCTGCTTCTCGCGCGCGAGGGCGGGATCGTGGATGACCTCGTCGTGTACCGCACGGGCGATGACCGGTTTCTTGTTGTCGCGAACGCCTCCAACCGCGAGGTCGTCGCCGAGCAGCTGCTCGAGCGCTGCTCGCTCTTCGACTGCCAGGTATTCGACGAGAGCGACGACATTGCGCTGATCTCCGTGCAGGGACCGAAGGCGTTCGAGATCCTGAGCCAGGTCCCCGGCATTCGGGTGGACGGACTGCGGGATCTCAAGTACTACTGGTCGACGCCCGGCACGTTCAAGCCGGTACCGGGGGAGCGCGAACTGCACGAGCTGTTGGTCGCACGGACCGGCTACACGGGCGAGGACGGCTTCGAACTGTACGTCGCTCCGGATGCTGCTCCTCTTCTCTGGGACGCCATCGTCGAGACCGGCGGCGGCTCGGGTCTCGTGCCGGCGGGCCTCGCCAGCCGCGATACCCTCCGACTGGAGGCGGGCATGCCGCTCTACGGCCACGAGCTGGGGCTGACCACTTTCCCCGCCCAGGCCGGGCTGGGCCGTGTCGTCAACCTCAAGAAGGAGGGCGACTTCGTCGGACGCGAAGCGGTGGAGGCGGGCGCTCCCGAGCCGGCACGAGTCCTGGTCGGACTCGTTGCCGAGGGTAAGCGCGCCGGTCGCGCCGAGTATGCAGTCTTTGATGGAGACCGCGAGGTCGGCGTCGTGACCTCCGGCGCGCTCTCCCCGACGCTCGGCTACCCGATCGCCATGGCCTACGTGGACGCCGAATCGGCCTCCGACGGCGCATCCCTGTCTATCGATGTCCGCGGAACCCGTGTTCCGGCATCCGTTGTCGCACTGCCCTTCTACAAGAGAGAGACCAGTTCATGAGCGATCCCACCGACCGCAAGTACACCAAAGAGCACGAGTGGATCGACGTGTCGGGTGATATCGCGACCGTCGGCATCACCGAGTACGCCGCCGAGAAGCTGGGGGACGTCGTGTTCGTCGACCTCCCGACGGTTGGATCGGCAGTTGCCGAGGGCCGTGTCGTCGGTGAGATCGAGTCGACGAAGTCCGTGGGGGAGCTCTTCGCGCCCGTCGCCGGAACCGTGTTCGAGATCAACGACGCCGTCGTCACAACGCCCGAGCTCGTCAACAGCGACCCGTTCGGCGCGGGCTGGCTGATCAAGGTCACGTTCACCGAGCTGCCCGAACTGCTGACGTACGAGCAGTACGCAGCCCTGACGGGCGAGTGATGGCAGACCGTTTCCAGGACCGCCACATCGGGACCGACGCCGTCGCACAGCTCGAAATGTTGTCGGCGGTCGGGTACGACTCGGTCGAGGACCTCGTCCTCGCCGCGGTGCCGAAGGCCATCCAGATGGACAGCACTGAGGTTGTCGAACGGGGCGACTCCACCATCCCGCCCGCTGCGACGGAACGCGAGGCACTCGCCGAGCTGCGTGCGTTCGCGCGCAAGAACACGGTGCGCCGCTCGATGATCGGCCTCGGCTACTACGACGCCGTCACCCCAGCAGTGATCAAGCGAAACGTGCTCGAGAACCCGAGCTGGTACACGGCCTACACGCCGTACCAGCCGGAGATCAGCCAGGGACGGCTCGAGGCGCTCATCAACTTTCAGACCATGGTCGAGGAGCTGACCGGTCTCGACATCGCCAACGCGTCGATGCTGGATGAGGGCACCGCCGTCGTCGAGGCGATCCTGTTGGCGCGGCGGGCATCCGGGTCGACGTCGAACAGGTTCGTCGTCGACGCGAACGCTTTTCCGCAGACGAAGGCGCTGCTGGCAAACCGTGCGGAGGCGGTCGGGATCGAGCTGGTCGTCCTCGAGCTCGACGAGACGCCTGCAGCGGAACTGCCTGACTGCTTCGGCGTGTTCGTCCAGTATCCGGGAGCATCCGGCTACATCTGGGACTCGTCCGACATGCTCGCCGCAGTAAAGGCGCAGGGCGGCATCGCTGTCGTCGCGGCCGACCTACTCGCGCTGACGCTCATCACGTCGCCCGGCGAGCTCGGAGCGGATGTCGCGGTCGGAACAACGCAGCGGTTCGGCGTCCCGATGGGCTTCGGCGGACCGCACGCCGGCTACATGGCCGTGCGAAAGGGACTCGAGCGCCAACTGCCCGGTCGCCTCGTGGGCGTCTCGCAGGATGCCGCCGGACATCCCGCCTACCGCCTCAGCCTCCAGGCGCGTGAGCAGCACATCCGTCGCGAGAAGGCGACGTCCAACATCTGCACCGCCCAGGTATTGCTGTCGGT
>DASXCU010000147.1:0-3748 GCA_036491035.1 Galbitalea sp.
CGGGCCCGCCCGGCTCCGGTCGGTCGAACCTCGCCTATGCCTTCGCAACCGCGCTGCTGACACGGGGCGACGAGGATCTCGAGACGACGGCGCGCCAGGTCGCGGCGCGCACGCATCCCGATCTCGGCGTCCTGAGCACCGAACGCGTCATCATCAGCATCGACGAGGTGCGCCAGCTTGTGACGTCGTCGCAGTTCTCACCATCCGTCGGCCGCTTCCGGGTCATGGTCATCGAGGATGCGGACCGGATGAGTGAGCGAACGTCGAACGTGCTGCTGAAGGCGCTCGAGGAGCCGCCGCCGCGCACCGTGTGGATCCTGTGCGCGCCCAGCGAGGCCGACCTGATCCCGACGATCCGGTCGCGCGTGCGCAGTGTGCGACTGCGGGTGCCGAGTGTCGATGAAGTGGCCGAACTGATCGCACGTCGCGACAACGTGGACCTCGCGACGGCCACGCGCGCCGCCCGCGAATCACAGAGCCACATTGGGATGGCTCATCGCCTGGCTACCAACGACGAGGCCCGCGAACGTCGCGAGACCACCCTGCAGATCGCCCTCGGCATCCGCACGGTCGGGGACGCGGTGCGAGCCGCGGGCGTTCTTCTCGACCTCGCCGGAGACGATGCGAAGGCGATCACGGAGGAGCGCGACGCCGAAGAGCGCGAGGGCGCATTGCGATCGCTCGGGATCGAGCCCGGTGGGACGATCCCGCCGGCGCTGCGTTCACAGCTGAAGAACCTCGAAGAGGACCAGAAACGCCGGGCGACCCGGAGCCTGCGCGACGGCCTCGACCGCATCATGGTCGACCTGCTCTCGCTCTACCGCGACATCCTGCTCATCCAGCTCGGCGCGACAGTCGAGCCGATCAACCTGAGCATCCACGACGATCTCGTTGCAGCGAGTGGCAGATCGACTTCTGCGCAAACACTGGCCACAATGGATGCCATTGCAACAGCACGCCGCAGAATCGACGGCAATGTGAGTCCAGCGCTCGCCCTTGAGGCCATGCTCATTTCCACGTCCAACGAACGGAACCTGACCTCATGAGACACGCACCGACGCGCGCCCGCCGACTCTCCCTTCGTATCGGCATAGTGGCGGTTATCGCCGCGACCGCGCTTGCGCTGAGTGGATGCTCGTCCCTCTTCCTTCCGCCGAAGACGACATCGACGCCGACCGGCGAGACGGTCGCGGCCGACCTGGCGCCGTTCTACCACCAGGTACTCACCTGGAAGTCGTGTGGGGACGGCCTGCAGTGCACGACCGCGAAGGCGCCGCTCGACTGGAGCAAGCCCACTGGCGCATCCATCTCACTGGCGCTCATCCGTCACCGTGCCACCGACGGCCATCCGCTCGGCTCGCTGCTCGTGAACCCCGGCGGTCCGGGTGGTTCGGGCTACGACTTCATTAAGGACAACCTGGACTTCGCCGTCGACAAGACGCTCGAGAAGAACTACGACATCGTCGGGTTCGACCCTCGCGGCGTTAATCACTCGACTCCGATCAAGTGCTACACGGACCCATCGACGCTCGACGACTACATCTACGGGCTGCCGAAGAACCCGATCGGCTCGGACGGCTGGATCACCGAGGTCGAGCAGGACAACAAGGCCTTCGGCCAGGAGTGCGCGAAGTACACGGGCGCGCTGCTCGGCCACGTCGACACCGTAAGCGCGGCGAAGGACCTCGACCTGCTGCGCGCGGCGCTCGGCGATAAGAAGCTCGACTACCTCGGCTACTCCTACGGCACTCTGCTCGGCCAGACGTACGCGAACCTGTTCCCGAAGAACACCGGTCGCCTCGTGCTCGACGGTGTCGTCGACCCGACGGTCACCCCGTTCCAGTTGGACGAAGATCAGGCGAAGGGATTCGAGCTCGACCTGCGCGCATTCCTCGCCGAGTGTCCGAAGCTCAAGGACTGTCCGTTCACCGGCACAGTGGACCAGAGCATGGCGAGCATCCGCGGTGTCCTCGACAAGCTGGACGCGCACCCGATCAAGAACAGCGACGGGCGCGAGCTCGGCAGCGAGACGATGTTCACGGCGATCATCTTCCCGCTGTATAACACGGCGAACTGGCCGTACCTGGTGGACCTGTTCAACGACGTGGAGAACGGCAGCGCCAAGGTCGCCTTCGAGCTGTCGGATGCCTACAACGATCGCAATGCGAACGGCACCTATCAGGACAACGAGACCGAGGCGTTCACCGCGATCAACTGCCTCGACTACCCATCCGACCCAACCGTTTCGACGATGCGAGCGCAGGAGGTGCAGCTCGACAAGGCGGCTCCGGTGTTCGGTCATCTGATGGCGTACGGCGGAACGTCCTGCTACGACTGGCCGTACAAGCCGACCCGTGTCGCCGGGGCGCTCGCGGCGAAGGGATCGGCGCCGATCATCGTCATCGGGACGACCGGCGACCCGGCCACGCCGTACGCGATGGCGCAGCACGTCGCCACGCTGCTGCAGAACGGTCACCTGATCACCTATCACGGCAACGGTCACACCGCCTACAACAAGGACACAAGCCCCGCCGATGAGTGTGTGAACACCGCCGTGGACAATTTCTTCGTGCACGGGACCGTCCCGAAGACGGATCCCCAGTGCGGGGCCAAGTAGTAGTCGTCGGCGAAAATATTGCAGAGCATGCAATAATTGGGTCATGCCCGAAGTCGAATCTCCGGGGCTACGCGAGCGAAAGCGCGCTGCGACCCGCCAGAGCATCCAGCGCGCCGCGTTGCGCCTGGCGCTGGATCGCGGACTCGAGCATCTGACGATCGAGGAGATCAGCCGTGAGGCCGATGTCTCCCCGCGCACGTTCTTCAACTACTTCCCAACCAAGGAAGCCGCCCTCACCGGTGACGCCCCGGCACTATCCGATGAGTCGGATATCTCACTGTTTACGAATGGTGGACCGAGTGGGGACCTGTTCCTCGACCTCGGCGAGCTCATTGCCGCTTCCGCCGACGACGCGACCGACAGTCGCGAGATGATGCTGCTCCGTCGCGACCTGCACACGCGCTACCCGCACCTGTTTGCGCTGCGGATGGCGGGGATGAAGGCCTTCGAGGATGAGGTAGCCACAATCATCCGTGCCCGACTCGAGCTGGTCGATCCTCTTCTGGCTGCCGACCCGGCAGCCCTGGATTCCCGCGCGCGCCTGACGACGCTGGTCGCCTTCGCGGCTCTCCGGCACGCGTGGAGCTGTTGGACCGATCCCTCCGTCGACCGCAACGCTTCGCTGGCGCCGAAGCTCCGTGAGTCGTTTCGCCAACTGGACTCGCTGCTCGTGCAATCGTCGCCCGCCTGATCGGCTAGGCTTTCATGCTGTGCCGGGCGAAGCCTGTCACGCGCCGCCTTAGCTCAGTCGGTAGAGCATCTCACTCGTAATGAGAAGGTCGTCAGTTCGATTCTGACAGGCGGCTCCGATTCCGTATCCGCGTTGTGACACGCGATTGCGCTCATAGGGCGAACGGCTTATACGCCCCTCCATGTCCCGCAAAAGGAGGACACGCGGGCGTGTTTTCGCCCCCAGTTCGAGGGGAGAACGGCGGTTTTTGTCCCCATTGTGGGTTGCGCTTTCCGTGAGACGAGCCTAGCTTTCCGTTGAGCACTGGTTTCAATTGGGGGGACAGTGCAAACGTTGTATGGGGGTACAAACGTTGAAAAATGCTGTTGTTCTGGCGACCGCTGTTGTCGCCGCAGTGATTCTGATCCAGGGGGCCGGGCCATCCGTCTCCACGGTTCCGT
>DASXCU010000148.1:0-7496 GCA_036491035.1 Galbitalea sp.
AGGTCAGTTTGGGTTGAAACAGACATTGGGTTTTCCTGCGTTTGCCCTGCCGCGGGGCGAGTCCGGGGTGCGACAGTTTGCCAACCGTAAGGCATGTTCGGGATGGAGAACGGTTGTCCCCATAGTAGGGGACACATCCTCATTTCACATGCCCCCCGAAGGGGGGTCACCTTTTTATTCTGTCCGCAACCCATTTTCCGCCGGTTTTTCGCGGCTCGAGAAACCAGGATTGGTCCGCTTCGGGCGCCGGTAACGGAGCGCCGGACGGTCAGAATGGTGGAATGGAAATCCAACTGAGCATGCTGGGCGTGATCGTGCGCGACATGCCTGCGGCGCTGAAGTTCTACCGGATGGTCGGCCTCGACATCGCTCCGGCCGAGGACGCGAAGCGGTTCGTCATCCATCGGATGGGAACGGGAGTCAGCATCTTCTTCGACACCGTGTTCGCAGAGCACTACGACGAGGGCTACGCGACTCCCGCGCCGGGCGGCTACAGCTCGATGTTCGAGTTCTATCTGGGCGACGACAGTTCGGTTGACTCTAAGTTTGCCGAACTGACCGCGGCCGGCTACCACGGGCGGATGCCCCCACAGCAGACTTCCGGCCCTTACGCGGCAATGGTGGATGACCCGGATGGGCACGTCGTGTTGCTGACGTCCGACGACCAGCATCTTTAACGAGCGCGACCCGCGACACAGTTCATCTGGCTAGTGTGGCCCGGCCAGGCCGATCAGGTTGCCCTCCGGGTCGCGGAACTGTGCTACGACGAGGATCCCGTTCGGGTTGGCTTCCGGACCGAACACTCGGGTACCGCCGAGCCGCTCAGCATCCTGCAACGCTGCCGCAACATCCTCGACGCCAACGTAGAAGACGGCGTGGCTCGGAAAGCCCGCGCCGCCCCCGATGCCGCCGGGAATGCCGTCCTCGGCGCTCATGAAGCCGTAGTTCCCCGCGTCGGAGACGGATGGCGCGACGGGGGAGCCGGTGTCGAACGCCCAGCCGAACAGGCGCGCGTAGTACTCGCGGAGCTTCTCCGGATCTGCGCCCGATATTTCGAAGTGCACGACGGGGTTGCCCATGGTGTGTCCTTTCGCTCTTCTCTGTCTAGTCGACTCTCTGCTTAGTCGACGGAGCGCCCGGGCGGAATATCGACAGCGAAGACGAGTGAAAGCTAAGTGAATCTTCGCTAGTATCATTCGAACACCTCGACTCTTTCGACCGATGGGACTCTCAATGTCCACCGCATTCCATCCCGAACTTGCGCGAGCACGGTTCATCCCGAAGATCCCCATCACCTCGCGAATCTTCCGGATCGTGCCCGTTCGTCGCCCGGCCGCGGTCGAACTTCCGGATGACATGCTCTCGGAGGACCTGACTGTCCCCGGCGTCGACGACGCCCATCCCGTGCAGGTGCGGGTCTACTGGCCGAAGTCGCTCGAGCCCGGCCGCCCCGCGCTGTACTGGATGAACGGTGGAGGGTTCGTCGGCGGAACGCTCGAGCAGGATGAGGCGTCCAGTCTCGCGTTCGCGCGCGAGCTCGGCATCACCGTCGTCGCGGTGCGCTACCGGATCGCGCCGGCCGATCCGTGGCCCGCCGCGCTCGACGACGCGTATGCGGGGCTGCGCTGGTTGTTCGGCGTCGCGTGGGAACGCGGGATCGATGCGACGAAGATTGCGATCGGTGGGTCGAGCGCCGGCGGCGGACTGGCCGCAACCCTCGCCATCTACGCACACGACCGGGGCGAGGTTGCGCCGGCCTTCCAGCTACTGCGCTATCCGATGCTGGATGATCGCACCGTCCTGAAGAAGCGCAGGGACCAGCCAAACGCGCGAGTCTGGCAGCCGAGGGACAACCGCTACGGCTGGACCTCCTACCTGGGCGTCGCCCCCGGGAGCCCGGGGGTCTCGCCCTACGCGGCCGCCGCCCGGCGCGAGGAGCTCAGCGGACTGCCGCCCGCGTGGCTTGGCGTGGGAACCCTCGACGTGTTCTGCGATGAGGGCATCGAGTACTCGAAGCGCCTGAACGACGCCGGAGTCGCCTGCGAACTGGAAGTCGTTCCCGGCGCATTCCACGGCTTCGACGTCCTCTTCGCCGACACGACCGTGGGCCGCGATTTCTGGTCGGCGCAGCTGGCTGCTCTCCGCACGGCTCTTGGTTGAAAGATCAGAGAACCGGGAGAGCGGGCGGCCGCACCAAGTCCGCGACCGCCCGTCTCGCTATCGATGTCGCCCGCTAGGCGGTGCGCCGCCGGTAGATGACCATCGACGCCACGTACGCGACCGCGAGAATGCCGACGCACCAGGCGAGCGCGATCCAAATGTCGCCGCTGACCGGACGCTCCGCGAACAGGTCGCGGATCGTGTTCCCGATCGAGGTCACCGGCTGGTATTCGGCGAAGGCGCGAACCGGTCCCGGCATCGAGGCGGTCGGGACGAATGCTGAGCTGATGAACGGCAGGAAGATGAGCGGGTAGGAGAACGCGCTCGCCCCATCCACTGTCTTCGCTGTCAGTCCCGGGATGACCGCCAGCCAGGTCAGGGCGAGGGTGAACACGATCACGATCGCGGCAACCGCGAGCCAGCCGAGCACGTCCACGCTGGTGCGGAATCCGATCAGGAGGGCGACGAGCACCACCACGATCACCGACACGAGGTTGGCGACCAGGGACGTGAGCACGTGTGCCCAGAGGACAGCCGAGCGCGAGATCGGCATCGACTGGAATCGCTCGAAGATGCCACCCTTCATGTCGAGGAACAGCCGGTACGCGGTGTATGAAATCCCGGAGGCAACCGTGATGAGGAGGATGCCCGGCAGCAGGTAACTCACGTACGAGCCGGAGCCGTGCTTGATCGCGCCCCCGAAGACGAACACGAACAGCAGCATGAACGCGATCGGCACGATTGCGGTCGTGATGATGGTGTCGATACTCCGGGTGATGTGCTTGAGTGAGCGTCCGGTAAGGACGGCAGTGTCGCGGAAGAAGTGCGTTTTCATTTCTGGTCCTTGGTCTTGTTGGCGGACTGGGTGAGGGCGAAGAAGACATCCTCGAGACTCGGCTGCTTCAGGGCGTATTCGACTTTCGCCGGGGGAAGCAGGCGCTTCAGTTCGTCCAGGCTCCCGTTGACGAGGATGCGCCCCTCGTGCAGGATCGCGATCCGGTCGGCCAGCTCTTCGGCCTCGTCCAGGTACTGGGTCGTCAGAAGAACGGTCGTGCCACCGTTCGCGAGCTCCTTCACGGCCGACCACACCTCGAGGCGGCCCTCCGGATCGAGACCGGTCGTCGGCTCGTCCAGGAAGATCACGGGCGGGTTGCCGATCAGGCTCATCGCAATATCGAGACGGCGACGCATGCCTCCGGAGTACGTTGCGACCTTGCGCTCGCCGGCGTCGGCGAGCCCGAACCGTTCGAGGAGTTTCGCCGCAATCTGCGCGGGGCCCGGCAGGTGTCGCAGCCGAGCGACGAGGACGAGGTTCTCCCGTCCGGAGAGGATTTCGTCCACGGCAGCGAACTGCCCGGTGAGGCTGATGGAGTTCCTGACCTCGGCGGACTGGCTGCGAACGTCGAAGCTGTTAACGCCCGCCGCTCCTCCGTCGGCCTTCAACAGTGTCGAGAGGATGCTCACGACGGTGGTTTTGCCGGCGCCGTTGGAGCCGAGCAGGGCAAAGATGCTGCCACGGGCTACATCGAAGTCGACGCCGCGCAGCACCTCCAGTTTCTTGAATGATTTTGTGAGGCCCGCCACGTGGATTGCGGGGGCCTGGGCCTCACTGACTGCGGTGTGCATTTCGATTGACTCGTTTCTGTCTGTTGATTAGTTCTGTGTTGGTTAGCTCTGTGGTGATGAGCTCTGTATTGATGGGCACCGTGTTGATGAGGACCGTGGTGATGTCGTGGTCGTTCAGCGCGCGCGAGTGATCGTGATGTCACCGCTCGAGGTGCGCGCGCGCACATCGACGATCTGCTCAGATGCCGCGGGCGCACCCTCGTCTTCCAGTTCGTTGCGGATGCGACCGCTCTTCGAGAACAGGTCGAGCCACGCGGCAACGCCGGCGCGGACTCCGACCGTGACCTGACCGAATCCGCTGTCGAGTTCGATCGATCCGCTCGACACCTCGTCGATGCTGGCGTTGCCGAACGCCGTCTTGGCGCTCACCGAGCCGAGCGCACGGGCGATGGTGAGATCGCCGTAGGAGAGCTTGGCTTCGAGATCCCCCCCGCTCTCACCGACGTGCACGCCGCCGTACGACGACTTCAGGACGGCGTCGCCGACGACGGTGTCGACGCGAATCTGACCGTAGGCGGCGGTGATGTCGATGCCGCCATCCGCCCGACCGACGGCCGCACCGCCGTGGGATGCTCGGAGCCACACGTCGGCGGCCCAGTCGACATCCACCGATCCGGTTGCGCTTTTGATTCGGGTGGCGCCGAGGCGTCCTGTGGTGCGAAGGTTGCCGACCGCGATCTCCGCGGTGAGCCGCGAGCCGCTCGGCACCTCGACGGTGATGTCGACGGAATCACCCGAGCTCGGCCCGATCCAGCTGATCTTCGGTTTTGGGCCGATCACGCTGAGCCGGCCCCCGGCAAACGAGATCTTCGTGTCGTCGATCGCCCTGTCGCTGGTCTTCGAGTTGCTGGGCGCAACGGTCACGACAGTGTCGCTCCGGTCGCTCGCGACAACGTCGATTCGACCGACCTGGAGGTTGATCGCGACATCGATGGGGCTTGGTGTGGGAAATGTGGGCATGGCGGTGCCTCCCTTTCATTGGGCGTGTTGGGATGGCCCTGCGGGTCCCGCGGGGCTGTTACTGGATCGGAGACCGGGTTACGCGGTTATCGCGCCCAGCCGGCGAAGTTGTCGCCGGTTCGCAGCGTGCGCTGCGCCGTTCGTCGTTGTTTGGGCTGGACGGCGGCCGCGATCGCGCGGACCAGCCAGGTGTTGACGGAGAGACCGTCGGCTGCGGCTGCCTCATCGACCCGCGCCTTGAGTGCATCGGGCAGGCGAAGCGTCGTACGGGAGGTGCTGGCATCGTCGAGGTCGAGGGACGACGCCGCAACCTCGTCGTGCTCGCTTTCCGTTGCCGCCTGGGTGACCACGAACTCGACGTCCCGTCCGCGGAGGCGAAGGTCAACGGATCCGGGCACGAGCTCCTGTGTGATTTCGCCGACGGCGGCGGAAAGGGCGTCGAGCAGCACGAGTCGAGTCGCTGCGTCGAGGCCCGCGGCGAGCCGCTCCGCGACGGCGCGGGTGTCGTCCCCGCCGTGCGATGCGGCATCCACGAGTTGACGCTGGAGGTCGCTGACGTATTGCCCAAGTTCCATGTCACCATAGTGACACCACCGTGGTGTCATGTCAATCGCAAGTGGTGTCACCCCCGATTTTCTTGGCGTGTCGGCATCCGTCGTTTTATGCTCTGAAAGCTATCGAACATACTTTCGAATACTGGAGAGCCGAGCATGATGTTGGTGAGCGCCACCCTGACGCTGTGGACGTCGGATGCCGGCGTTCCAGAGCGGTTCGTCTGGGAGGGTCGACGCTTCCGTGTGACCGATACGCCAACTCCGCTCGAGTTCGAGCTCGGGCTGTTCACGCACCTGGAGGGACTGCCGATCGGGTGGCGCGTTCAGGGAACTGAAGAGGACGGGGACAGCCTGATGTTCGATATCGCCCAGTTCGCCACCGGTTCCGAGTGGCACGTTATCCGCACCTACCGGTAGCCCGGGAGCGACGCTATGGCGATGAACCACGATGTGCAGGACGGACGGGATGCCGCCGCCCGTGCCCGCACGACCAACGGTGCGCGTCCTCGCCCGATCCGGTTCGAACACGATGTCTGGCTGATCATGCGCAATGACCCGGTGCTGCCGGCCGCGATCATCCAGCGTCTGCGCGATCCGAACGGGCGCGAGTTCTTCGTCGTACTCTCGTGGGGACTCGATCCGAAGGAACGACGGATGATCGGACGGTATGCGACGCTCGAGGACGCCGACAGCGCGGTGCGCTACGTCGTCCCGCCGCCGATCCGCTAGGCGGCGTCGCCCCGCACGGGACTGATGATGCCGCCGTCGAAAGGGTCCACGGTGCGCGTGTTGTTGACGCGGCGGTCGACCTCGTAGGTCGTGATCGTCGACGCGACGCCCTCGGACACGACCTCCAGCAACGAAATAGCGTGCTCCCGCTCGGCGTCAGTCGTGTACTTCGCCGGGCTCAGCCACTCGTCGTAATACTGGGGCGTCAGGAATACGGGCATCCGGTCGTGCACGTCACCGGACGCATCCCGTGCCTCGCGCGTGATGATCGCGGCGGAGACCACCCACTCGTCGTCCACTTTGCGCACCGCGTAGATGCCGGCGGCGGCGAGAGGATCGGTGGTGCCGTGG
Source organism: Galbitalea sp. (assembly GCA_036491035.1). Taxonomy (GTDB): domain Bacteria; phylum Actinomycetota; class Actinomycetes; order Actinomycetales; family Microbacteriaceae; genus Galbitalea. Next base: position 6,381 of record DASXCU010000148.1, read on the forward strand.
ATGAAGTGTGGCTGCTTCACCTTCTTGCCGTCGAGTTCGATGTCTTCCCACTCGTAGTAGCCGCGCATGGGAACGATGCAGCGCGACCCGCTGAAGGCGCCCTTCCAGAGCCCGTTCGTCGCAACCGACTCGATGCGGGCGTTGAACTGCGGCCTCTTCGACTCGCGCATGAACGCGGGGTGGAAGTCCCAGACGGCGTGGTCGATGGTTCGCGTGACCTCGCCGGAGTCGGAGTGTTTGCGTTCACGGACGATCGGCATGACATCGGATGGCGCGACCGAATATCTCGGTGTCCAGTCTTCGTAGTCGTTGCCGTCGGCGACGAAGGCCGCGATCAGGTCATCCGTCTTCTTGTCGAGAGCGAAGCGTCCGCACATGCGTCCATCCTCTCCCTCTAGTGCGACATCGATGGTTAGTGCGACATCGGTGGCTAGTGCGACACAGCGCCGACCAGTTTGCGGTCACCGCCCAATCCGGTGAAGGTCAGCACGTAGCGCGGGCCCGACGAGGGCGTGCCGGTGAAGGCCAGCGAGTCGGCCGCGGGTTCGAGCACACTGGTCGCCCTGTCGCCGGGGTGGATCGGGTACGTGCCACAGCTCGTTTCGACGAACCGGTAATGGCTGCCCTTCGCGGTCGAGTAGGCGGGACTGACCGCGGAGACCGTGCACGTCTCGCTGAGCGGTTGCGAGACCGCCGCCTGGTAGGCACCCACGCCGACGAGACCGAGCAGGGTGGCCAGCACGGCGGCGCTCCAGGTCGTGTACACAATTCGTTCGGCGAGCTGAAGTTCGCGGTAGCGATGGGGCCAACCGTGAACGATCGTCAGAACCGAACCGGGGGAGTTTCGGGTCATCAATTCAGGGTACGCACACGAATGACCCCCAAGATAGGGTCAAAATTCGGAGAGCCCCTCGGTTGGGGTCGCGCGGCTCGAATGGCGGCATGTGGGATGGCGCCCCTGACCAGTACTTTTTGCGCATGGCCGAATACAAGCTGGAAAAAACGAACAGCATTGTCGTGTCGATCGAGGCCAACAATTTCTACATCAAGGACGATGTCTACTTCTTCACCAAGAAGTCCGGGCAGAACGAGATCAACATCTACGCGATCGGCACC
>DASXCU010000149.1:0-5827 GCA_036491035.1 Galbitalea sp.
CCCGATTAATTGTTCGAGTACCACCCGCCCAGTCTAGGTGGGGCCGCTGACGCTCGTTTGTGCGCGTCTCGCGCGACCTCGTTCGAGTTCCGAAAGTCCCTCCGCAGTTCACCCGCTGTTCACGAGGCCTTCCTAGCGTCGAAGTGAGACGTAATGGCGGCCGGTCCGAGTCGCCATCCACATCGATGGGGGTTGCCTCGCATGGAAGTTTTTCTCACAGTCGCTCTCGTGATCGTCGTCGGTCTCGTGTTCGACTTCACCAACGGATTCCACGACACCGCGAACGCGATGGCCACATCGGTCGCGACGGGTGCGCTCAAGCCACGGGTCGCGGTGTTGATCTCCGCGGTGCTCAATCTGGTCGGGGCGTTCCTGTCGACCGCCGTCGCCGCGACAGTGTTCCAGGGCATCATCAAGTCCAGCGAGGTAATGCATGTCACGCCCACGATGATCTTCGCGGGACTGGTCGGCGCGGTGCTCTGGAATCTCGGCACGTGGTATCTGGGGCTGCCGTCAAGTTCGTCGCACGCCCTGTTCGGCGGACTCATCGGCGCCGTCATCATCGGCGCGGGCGCTAATACCGTCGACTTCGGCGTCGTCCTCTCGAAGGTGATCATCCCGGCCGTCCTGTCGCCGTTCGTCGCCGGGGTCGTCGCGCTGATCGCGACCTATGCGGCCTACATGATCACGAAGCAGTCGCGAGCACACGCATCCGACCGGGGATTCCGGCGCGCCCAGACGGTGTCGGCGTCGCTCGTCTCACTCGCGCACGGAACCAACGACGCGCAGAAGACCATGGGGGTCATTACGCTCACGCTCATCGTGGCCGGCTACCAGACGGCGAAAGCTGGCGTTCCGATCTGGGTCATCCTCGCCTGCGGTCTGTCGATCGCCGCCGGAACCTATTTCGGCGGATGGCGGATCATGCGTACCGTCGGCAAGCGGATCACGAACATCCAGCCAGCGCAGGGGTTCGCGGCCGAGACCTCATCGGCGGCGACCATCCTGATCTCGTCCTCGCTCGGCTTCGCGCTCTCGACGACTCAGGTCACCTCGGGCGCGGTGGTAGGGTCCGGGATCGGCAAGCGACTCGCAAGGGTGCACTGGGGCATCGTCGGCAAGATCGCGATCGCCTGGATCCTGACCCTCCCGGCGGCGGCCATTGTCGGGGCACTCGCTGCGCTGCTCGCGAGCACCAGCACCGTCGGCCTCATCGTCGTTGCCGTACTCGGCGTGCTCGCGATCGTCGGATTCCTGCTCCTCGCGCGGCGCCATCCCATCACCCACAGGAACGTCAACGAGACCGGCGACGAAGAAGAGCAGCAACCAGAATCGGTCGGCGCCGGACGCGCCGTCTCGAGAAAGTAGGAGAGGCCAATGTCAGCTCTCAATCCATCAGCTCTTGCCGAATCCGCCCATGCTGCGGCGTTCCAGGTCTCCATCGACTGGGGTTCATTCGTCCTCGTTTTCGGTGTGGCATTGGCCGCGGCGGTCGTAATCGTGGTCGCCTATTCGCTCGCCCTTCGACTGCTCGCAGTCGGATCAGCGGATGACACCGGACCGGAGGGCGCCGTCGTCGTCAGTGCGCGTGGCAATCGGCCGGCCATTGCGACCGTGGGCGGGGTGGTGTGCTTCGCCATCGGGGTGGGCGCCGTGCTCTTCGGGCTCTACCTGGCCATCCCGCAATTCCACTAGTGGCGCTCACATCACGGTGTCGGCCGGCCTCCACGTATCGGGGCCCGGATCGATCCCGGCCGCAGCGAGGGCGAGTCGGTCGGCGAAGTACGGCCATCCACGGGAGTGGCCGGGCACGTGGCGGTCAGGCAGGTCGCTGTGCAGCAGTTCGACTCGGGTGCCGGAAGGGATGGGCGTCAACGTGAAAGAGACACGGGACAGCCCCGGCGGCAGATCCTCGCTGCCTGCGTAGCCCCACGAGACGACGACGCGATGCGGTGGATCGACCTCGAGAAACTCGCCTCGCACCGGGCTCCCGAATATGTCGACGGCGAACTCTCCGCCGGGCTCGGGATTGAGTGACGCCCACTGACCCATCCAGGCGGTCATCCCGTCGTTTGTCGTCAGGAACGTGAACACGAGGTCCGGATCCGCGTCGATGTCGATGGATGTCGCGAACTCAGCCATTCGCGGCCTCCTCGACCGCCTTCTTCAGCGCCGTCAGCCTCGTTGGCCAGAACTCGTCGAGATAGCTCCTCACTGCCTCGAAACCGTCGGTGCGAACGGCGAACAGGTGTCGCGTGCCGTCACGGGTCTCATCTACGAGTCCCGCCTTCTTGAGGACAGCGAGGTGGTGCGAGACAGCCTGCTGCGTCACCTCAACCCTGGCGGCGATGTCCCCGACGGCGAGAGGGTGTTCGCGCACCAGCGACAGGATGGTGCGGCGGTTCTCGTCCGCGAGAGCTCGCAGGGCGATGTCCAGTGCGACGGCTTCCACAAATCTCCACTTGTACTTGCGATCGTTTGTTATTACTGTCAATCTATCGCAGCAGTTGGAAGGAACACAGCGTGACCAACGAGTATTTGACCGTCGAATTCGATGTCGACGCGACCCCGGACGCGGCATACGCCGCCATCATCAACCCACGCGGCTGGTGGTCGGCCGACATTACGGGCGATACGACCGCCGTCGACGACCATTTCACCTACGTCTACGAAGACATCCATCGCAGCACCCAGCGAGTCACCACCCTCGAGCCGGGCCGGAGGGTCGTGTGGCACATCGTCGAGGGGTACCTCAATTTCACCGATGACCCTGCGGAGTGGACCGGAACGGATGTCGTCTTCGACATCACCAGCGACGGAGACCAGACCCACGTGCGACTCACTCACGTTGGACTCACTCCGAAGTCGGAATGCTTCGGCGCGTGCACCAAGGGCTGGGAGTACTACGCCGGACAGCAGCTGCCGGCACTCATTCGAGAGGACGTTGCAGCATGACCGACCCCGGCGCGATCGCGCGTAAGTACATCGAACTCGTCAGCGCGCACGACCTGGCGCCGCTCGACGACCTGATCTCCGAGTCGGTGGTGACAACGACGACGAGCGGATCGTTCGGCAAAGCCGAATGGATCGGCGCCCTGCACAGACTGCTGCCCACACTGGAGCGCAACGACATCCGAGAGGTCGTCGTCGACGGGCCGAGCGCGTGCGTCGTCTACGACTTCGTCACCAGCACGGACGCGGGACCGGTGCGGTGCGCGGAATGGGTCACCGTCGACCACGACGGATGGATCGTCGCGATCAACCTGCTGTTCGACAAGACCAACTGGGCGGCCGTCGACGCGGCTCGCGAGGAGCGCGCGAACTAGTCGTCGTGGATGGTGCCGATCCGGGCGATCGCCTCATCCATGTCGCTGAACGGATCCTTCGGGACGCGAGGCTTGCGCGGGGTGGTCGGGCGCTTGGGCGTCGCGGATTTCGCGCTCGGTTTTGCGGCCGGCTTCGCGGCGGCCTTTGGCTTTGGTTCGGGCTCCGGCTTTGGCTCGGGTTCCGGCTCGGGCTCAGGGTCGGGCTCTGGCTCTGGTTCGGCAACCGCCTCAGGTTCGGACACTTCGACGGGCTCAGGGTCGGGCTTTGGTTCGGGTTCGGGTTCGGGTTCCGGCTCGTCGACCGGAGTGGGCGCGGAGGCGAAGGCGACGGGCAGAACGACGTGTTGGCGGGGTGCCGCCTCGACGCCGAAGCAGTCGAGGAGCGACGGGAACTGTGGGGTCCAGTCGAGTTCGGATGCGGCGAGTTCCGTCGAAAGGATCATGCTCGTCTTCGTGAGCAGCAACGATCCGAAGGGGGCAGCCAGACGGATCATGCCATCGCCAAGCTGGCGCGGCGCTGAAATGCCCGCGGACTTCGCCCGGGCCAGCTCGCGAGCGCGATAGCTGAGCGGTGAATCATCCGCGATGTTGTACACGGCGCCGGGCTTGTAGCTGGCCAGCGCGCGGACCGTCGCGGCGGCCGCATCCGAGACGTGCAGCATCGGGAGCACGCCATCCCAGGTCCGCGAGATCGGCGAGACGCTCGTTGTCGTGCTGTCGTAGAAGAGACCGAACCGCAGGCTCACGCCGCCGAACGCGTGCACCTGCTGCTCGAGACTGAGAAGGGCACGCTGCACCGGGTCATCGCGTCCGTCGAGGTCGCCGAAGACCGCGTCCTCGGTCACCACGGCCGCGCCGTGATCGAAGAGACCATAACCCCCGAAGAAGGAACCCGCCACCAACTGCTTCGCCCCGACCAGACGGGTCGCGGCGATCAGCGTGCTCGTTCCCTCCGCACGCAGGCGGTTCGTCTCCCGCATATCGCGAAACCTGGACGGCGCCTTACGGAGCGAGGTCAGCTGGTGGATGACCGCATCCGCCTGAACTCCATCGAGCGCGGACAGCAGCGCCTCCCGATCGAGAACATCCGCGACGATCTCCCGAACGCCGGTGGACGCCAGCGAACCCGGAGTGCGCGTGATGCCGATGACCTCGTGCTTCGCCTCAGCGAGCTGGGGCAGGAGGTACCGTCCGATCGCCCCGGAGGCACCCGCCACAAGCACACGCATGGGTCAACGTTACCCGGCGCAAAACCGACAAAATGCCATGAATTGCGCCACACGCCGCTGTCCCCTGTTCGGGGGAAGACGGAACCGATATTGTTGCCGTGTGTACGCGCTCGACGAGACCACCAGGCAGCGCTACTTCGCGATGAGTCTCCTCGTGCACGACGTCGACGGATCGCTGGCCCCGGCCGTCCACCCCGGCAGCGTCGAACTCGAATTCGAGGCCGGACTGTTCATCCACCCGTGCCCGCTGCGCACCGTCGCGCTGTGGACCAGCGGCGACGTCTGGATGTACCGCAACCTCGAACAGAACGTCGCCGACCACACCGTGTACAAGATCGGCGAAGCCGTACAGCTTGCCCCGGTCGACCACCCGGCACTGCCCGAACAGCTGGCCCGGATGCTCGCCCGCTGTGGCCGCGAGCTCATCGCCAGCGTCGCCGACCGCATCATCGTCCCGCGCGAGAGCGTCGCCGAAGTCTTCAACACCGACCTGATGGGCGCGGCGCGACTGTCGTTCTCGGCCCGCACCTGGCTGACACGGAACGGGTACCAGACCGAGTGGTAGCGCGGCCCTCGACGGCGCGAGGGGCGAGCCGCTAGCTGGCTGTGTGGAATTTGAGCTGGGCTGCCGTTAGGCCCTCGGTGGCGATCAGTTCGACGGCGTCGGCGGCGTCCGAGATCAGGTTCGGCAAGGTGTCCCGCTCGGTCCCGCTGAAGTTCTGGAGCACGAACGCGGCCGCATCCATTCGTCCGGGCGGACGCCCGATGCCGACGCGAACCCGGATGTAGTCCGGAGTGCCGACGGCCGATGTGATGTCACGGATTCCGTTGTGGCCGCCGTTACCACCGCCGAGCTTCAGTCGAACGGTGTCGAACGGGATGTCCAGCTCATCGTGGACGACGATGAGCCTCGTCGCATCCAGCTTGTAGTACTTGAGCAGCGATGATGTCGGACCACCGGACAGGTTCATAAAACTGAGCGGCTTCGCCAGGATGAAGCGCGGCCCGTTGATGGACTCAGTGCCCAGGCGTCCCTCCGCGACGAGCGCGTTGCTGCGCGAACTCTTGAAGGTCGCGGAGATGCGCCTGGCCAGCTCGGTGGCGACCATGTCGCCGACGTTGTGACGGTTCCCGGCGTAGCCGGGCCCGGGGTTACCGAGCCCGACTACAAGCCACTGGTTCGCATCCACTGGCGACTTCCGGAAAAGAGCCAACTAGACGAGCAATTACTCGGCGTCGGCCGCGGGAGCCTCGTCGGACGAGGCGTCGTCA
>DASXCU010000150.1:0-82758 GCA_036491035.1 Galbitalea sp.
CGTCAAGGCGGAACTCGCCAAGTCGTATGACGTGCCGCAGAGTAAGGTCGCCGCCACATTCATCGGTGCGACCTGGGGCCAGGACATCACGCAGGCTGCAATCGAGGCGCTGATCGCGTTCATTGTGCTCGCGGTCATCATTATGGCGCTGTACTTCCGCACCTGGAAGATGTCGGTCGCCGCCATCGTGGCTCTCGCGCACGACCTCATCATCGTGGTCGGCGTCTACGCAGTTCTCGGGTTCGAGGTCAGCCCGGACGCTGTAATCGGCCTTCTGACTATCCTCGGTTACTCGCTCTACGACACGGTCGTCGTCTTCGACAAGATCCGTGAGAACACGAGCGAGGACGGCGACAATTCGGTGCGCACGTTCAGTGAGTCGGTCAACCTCGCGGTCAACCAGACCCTGGTGCGTTCGATCAACACCTCGGTCGTGGCGCTGCTGCCCGTTGCGGCGATCCTCTTCATCGGAGCGACACTGCTCGGTGCCGGAACCCTGCGTGATATCTCGTTAGCACTCTTTGTCGGGATCCTGTCCGGTACCTACTCGACCATCTTCGTGGCCTCCCCGCTCTACGCCCTGCTGCGTGAGCGTGAACCGGAAATCCAGAAGCGCGCGAAGAAGACCGTGGTCACTCGTACGACAACCGGCGCCGTCAGGTAGCCCGGGGTGGCCGAGGCCGAACAGATCGCGCCGGATGAGGCGATCGCGTCGGTGGCGAGCGGAAGCTGGCTGCTGGATGTGCGCGAGCAGGATGAGTGGGACCGCGGGCACGCTCCGGACGCGCACCTGATTCCGATGGGCTCGATCATGGACCGGATCGACGAGATTCCGACCGACGAGCGCGTCCTGGTGGTGTGCCACAGCGGCTACCGTTCCTGGCAGGTCACGAAGGCTTTGGTCGCCGCCGGATACGACGCTGTCAACGTCGCCGGGGGCATGGAGGCCTGGCAGTCCGCTGGTGGCGTAGTCGTCACCGGCGGTTAGTCGGGCACGCTCCTTTAGAATTGTTCTCACTTCAGTGCATCCGTTGCGACGCGCTGGGCGAGAACGGGTGAGGAGGATGCGTGTCGACTGACACTTCCGACGGCGTCTCGACCACGTCGTCTGCGCCCGCGAAGCTGACCCCGGCGACGCCGGCCCCTTCCGCGCCGACTCCGTCATCTCGGCGCACTCTCATTCCGCGAATCTTTTCTCGAGCGCAGCCTTCGGGCGCCGTAGATCGACTGATCAAGACGGTTCGACTGCATCACCCGAAATCGGATCTGGCTCTTCTCGAGCGGGCCTACGCAACCGCCGAACGCGCCCACTCCGGTCAGAAGCGCCGAAGCGGTGAGCCGTACATCACGCACCCGGTCGCGGTCGCCCAGATTCTGGCCGACCTCGGCATCGGCACGAAGACTCTCGCCGCGGCACTCCTGCACGACACCGTGGAGGACACTGACTACACCCTGGACATGCTCCGCAAGGACTTCGGGGACGAGGTCGCGATGCTGGTCGACGGCGTCACCAAGCTCGACAAGCTGAAGTACGGGGACAGCGCGCAGGCCGAGACGGTCCGAAAGATGGTCGTCGCGATGTCCAAGGACATCCGCGTACTGGTCATCAAGCTCGCCGATCGCCTCCACAACGCTCGCACCTGGGGTTTCGTCGATGAAGCGTCGGCGACCCGCAAGGCCCAGGAGACGCTCGAAATCTACGCGCCGCTCGCACACCGGCTCGGTATCCAGGCCATCAAGTGGGAGCTCGAGGACCTGTCCTTCTCCGTGCTCTATCCGAAGTTGTACATCGAGATCGAGAGCCTGGTCAAACAGCGCACACCGCAGCGCGAGGAATTCGTGCAGCAGGTCATCGATGCGGTGGGCGACGACCTGAAGTCGGCCAAGATCAAGGGATCCGTCGTCGGTCGGCCGAAGCAGTACTACTCGATCTACCAGAAGATGATCGTGCGCGGGCGCGATTTCGACGAGATCTACGACCTCGTCGGCATCCGCGTGCTCGTCAACTCGGTACGCGACTGCTACGCCGTGCTGGGAAGTATCCACGCCCGCTGGACGCCGCTGCCCGGCCGCTTCAAGGACTACATCGCCACACCGAAGTTCAACCTCTACCAGTCGCTGCACACCACGGTGCTGGGACCTCAGGGTCGCGCCGTCGAAATCCAAATCCGCACACCGGAGATGCATCAGCGCGCGGAGTTCGGCGTCGCCGCCCACTGGAAATACAAGGAGCGGGTGAACGGCGGCAAGGGGGACACCGCCGGCCAGGTCGCCGACACCGAGATGGCGTGGCTCGCCCACATCTCCGACTGGCAGGCGGAGACCAGCGACCCCGGCGAATTCCTCGACAACCTTCGCTTCGAGATCGGCGCGAAGGAGGTCTACGTGTTCACGCCCCAGGGCAAGGTCATCGGCCTGCCCGCGGGCGCGACTCCGGTCGATTTCGCTTATGCGGTTCACACCGAGGTCGGCCATCGCACGATGGGTGCGAAGGTCAACGGGCGGCTGGTTCCACTCGACAGCGAGCTGCTGAGTGGCGACTCGGTCGAGGTCTTCACCTCCAAGAATCCGGATGCTGCGCCCAGCCAGGACTGGCTGAACTTCGTCAAGAGCACGCGGGCGCGCAACAAGATCCGCCAGTGGTTCAAGATCGAGCGACGCGAGGAGGCGGTCGAGCAGGGCAAGGATGCGATTGCTCGCGCCATGCGCAAGCAGAACCTTCCCCTGCAGAAGCTGATGGGGCAGGATTCCCTGTCCGAGGTCGCGGCGCTGCTTCGCTACGAGGATGTCTCTGCGCTCTACGCCGCGGTGGGAGAGGGACACGTCTCCACCCAGTCCGTGATCGAGAAGGTCGTCGCATCCCTGCAGACCGAAGCGGAGGCCGAAGACTCCGAGCTCGTCTTTACGCCGCGCTCGCGCAGCAGTAAGGAGCTGCGGCACAGCGACTCCGGTGTGCTCGTTCGCGGAGCACCGGACATCCTGGTGAAGCTCGCAAAGTGCTGCACTCCGGTTCCGGGCGACTCGATCGTTGGATTCGTGACCCGCGGTGCAGGCGTTTCCGTGCACCGCGGAGACTGCCGCAATGTCGAGTCGCTGCTCACCGAACCGGAGCGGATGATCGAGGTCGAATGGGCGCCGTCATCGAAGAGCATCTTCCTCGTGCAGATCCAGGTCGAGGCGCTCGACCGGTCCGGCCTGCTCTCGGATGTGACCCGTGTTCTCAGCGAAAACCACGTCAACATCCTCTCGGCGACCGTTTCGACGTCGAGCGATCGGCTCGCTCTGAGCCGGTTCGTCTTTGAGATGGGCGACACGACACACCTGGACGGCGTGCTGAACTCGGTGCGGCGCATCGACGCGGTCTACGACGTGTATCGGGTGAACTCGGGCTAGAGACGCGCCAGCCGTTCGAGCGCGATGCGCTTGTTCGGGAGATTGCGCTTGCGATTCATCGCTCGCGCGCAGTCGAGGACCGTGCACCGGCCCAGTTCGAGCAACCGCGCGACGATGGCGGACTCGTCGTCGTTCCAGACGGCAACGAACCGCGCGAGGTCAATCACGGTGCGCATCGGAGTGGTTACGCCGAGCCCGGCCAGCTGGACGATGTCGTCGTGGAGCAGCACCACCTCACGAACGGCCAGCAGGGAACCGGTTGCGGGTCGAGCGCGCGCGGTGGTGTCCGCGCACACCTCGTGACGCGCGGGCGGCAGAAACTGGGCACCCCAGATCCAGGCCGCACTGTGCTGCTCGGCCAGAAATCGCGGCGGCAGGCCAGCCGCGAGAGCGGCGGCGCGGAGAGCCGGTACGTCGACCTCATCCACTGGTGCAACGCAGTCGTCGACACGGTAGGCCTCCCCATCCAGGACGAGAGCCGCGAGCTCCGGTGCGGCAAAATCGGGACGGGAAAGGACGGGACCGAGGCGCATCCCGCAATTGTGCGGGCTCGACCGCGCGACGCGTGCGGAGCGCTCACACCTGTGGGGTCCCGACGACCTCGACCGACGGGAAGGAGTTGCGAGCCAGAGGAAGGAGCGGCTACTTCAGTGCGTCAAGCCAGACGCGACGAGCGTCAAGAGCCTCCTGAGCTTTCGCTACCTTTGCCTTGTCGCCGCTCGCCTTCGCGTCGTCGAGTTCGCGCTCGAGTTTGGCGATCGCCTCGTGCAGCTGGGTGGCCAGTCCCTCGCTTCGCGCCTGCTTCTCGGGATCCGACTTCTGCCAGTGCTCCTCGTCGAGTTTGCGAACCGCGGTCTCGACCCGGCGAAGGCGATCCTCAACGACCTTGACCTTGTCGCGGGGAACTTTGCCGATCTTGTCCCAGCGACGCTGGATGCTCGCGAGAGCCTCCCTCGCCTTGACTCGATCCGTCACCGTGAGGAGCTTCTCGGCCTCGGTGAGCAACTCCAGCTTCTCGGCCAGGTTGGCCTCGAACTCGACGTTGTCCTTGGCGTCGACCTCGGATTTAGCCGCGTACAGCGCGTCTCCCGCTGCCTTGAACTGCGCCCACAGGGCGTCGTCGAACTTCTTGCCCGCGCGTCCGGCGAGTTTCCAGTCGTCGAGCAGCGTGCGATACGCGGGGATGCCGTCTGCACCCTTCGGTGCGAGAGCCTCGGCCTTTGTGACGAGTTCCTGCTTGCGGCCGCGAGCATCCTTGTGGGTGCTATCGAGTTCGGCGAAGAAAGCCTTGCGGTGACCGTCGATGGTGGCACGGGCGGCACGGAATCGCTTCCACAGCTCGTTGCTTTCGTTCTTCGGGAGGCGCGGGCCGTCCTGCTGGTGCTTCTGCCAGCGCGCGAACAGCTCGTCGAGTGTCGCGCTGACCTGCTTCCACTGCGCCTTGGCCGGATCCTGCGCTGCCAGCTGCTCGACCTCGACAACGATTGCTTCGCGTTCGGTGAGAGCGGCGGCGACGAGAGCCTTGGACTCCTCGGTCTGTTTCTCCGTGAGTTCGCTCACCGTTCCGCCCAGCGCCTCCAGACGGGTGTGGAGGGCGGCGAGATTGCCGACCGCGTTGGCGGTCGACACGGACGCGGTCAGGGATGCGACGGCTTTCGCGATATCCGTCGCGGGAGCGCCGCGCTTCGCGCGTTGTTCGAGGAGTGTTACCTGGCCGGCGAGTTCGGTGAACTTGCGCTCGAAGTAGGCGAGCGCCTCCTCCGGGGTGCCATCCGGATACTGTCCGACGGCGCGTTCGCCCTCGGGCTCGCGAACGAAGACGGTTCCCGTCTCGTCGACGCGCCCCCAAGGGGTCTGTTCGTCAGTTGCCACAATGCTCACCTTGTCTTACCTTGCCCCAGACTGAGGTTGGTCGATCCTGGGACGGTCGTTCAGTTGGTCAGCCGCCACCAGAACGACCGCGCTCAAGCCTATTGCACGCGGTTCCGAGGGCGTCCCGAACCTTACTTGATCGTTACCGAGGTGATCTTCGTCGTCACCTTCGGCGGACCGTCCGTCGTCGTGGTCGTGTCCGCACCGGTCGGAGTCTTGATCCCCTTCGAGGTGATCTGTGAATTCAGGTCCGCGAGACCGCTCGTGACCTTCCCGAAGATGGAGTAGCCGCCAGCAGAGTCGGCGGGGATCGTCGTGTCCTTATAGGTGATGAAGAACTGGTGTCCGTTGCCGTACGCGTTGTCGCTCGTGCGAGCCTCAACGATCGAGCCGGCCGGGTACACGTTGTTGCTGGGCGTGTTCTCGAGCGGTCCGAACGAATACGCGGCGCCCGTGTCGGCGCCGGTTGCCGAGGACGTCCCGCACTGGAGAACGTAGAAATTGGCCGAGTTCGTCATACGCCAGCACAGCAGGCCGTCGAAGTAGCCCGACTTGGCGTCCGTAAGGAACGAGGACACGGCCTGCGGCGCGGACCCGCCGAGGAGCGAGATGCCGAGCTTCACGTTGTTCAGCTCGAGCGTCCCCGTCCACGCCTTTCCGAGCGCGACCGACTTGCTCGGGACGGCCCCAACGTTCTTGCCCGCGGCTGCCGTCGGCGTGGGTGTAGCCGTTGCGGATGCTTTCGCCACCGGTTTTCCGGGACCCGAGCTGAAGTAGTAGATCTGGGTGAAGGTGGCGAGGGTCGCGACGACGACGAGGCCGATCAGCGCGAAGACGTTGTCGCGCACGCGTCGCTTCGACTGGTGCGTGTGTACCGCCTGGCGGGCGTTGTACCGACGCAGCCGGTCGCGGGCTTCACGCGCCTCGCGGTCGGTGTTCTTGCTCGGTGCCACTCGTATCCTCCAGGGGTCGTGGGGCGGCGATGCCCCCAGAGAACTTTACGGGCGAGGGTCTGGGGGAGCCAAATGCCCTGCCCCGGCGCGTGCCGGTAGCCCCCGTTACGATTGCGACCATGGATTCCCGGCCAGGATTGCGCGGCGGCGTTACGCCCCTGGCGGTTCGGATGCGGCCGACCAGCCTCGACGAGGTCGCCGGCCAGAAGCATCTTCTCGGCCCGGGCTCGCCGCTGGTGAGCCTCGCCGCCGACAAGTCGGGGGAGCAGGGTGCCGTCTCAGTGATCCTGTGGGGTCCGCCGGGCACCGGTAAGACGACACTCGCCCAGGCGGTGGCTCACAGTTCGGGGCGTAACTTCGTCGAGCTGTCGGCCGTCAACGCCGGAGTCGCGGATGTGCGGAAGGTGATGGAGCAGGCTCTGTCGCAGCGCGACCTGTACGGCGTGACGACCGTGCTGTTCCTCGATGAGATCCACCGGTTCTCGAAGGCACAACAGGATGCGCTGCTTCCGGGCGTCGAAAACGGCTGGATCATCCTCATTGCCGCGACAACGGAGAATCCATCGTTCTCGGTCATCTCGCCACTGCTGTCGCGCTCGCTCCTGCTGACACTCGAACAGCTCACCGACGACGACCTCGGCATCGTCATCGACCGGGCCGTGACGGATGCGCGTGGTCTCGCGGATAGCGTGATCCTTACTCCCGAGGCGCGCGGCGCACTCATCCGGCTGTCATCCGGGGATGCACGTCGAGCACTTACCGCGCTCGAGGCGGCCGCGTTCTCGGCAACGGCGTCATCCGACTTCGATGAGGACAGCGACGAGAAACCGGTCATTACCGACGACATCGTCTCGCTTGCGGTCGATCGTGCGCTCCTGCGTTACGACCGGCAGGGGGACGAGCACTACGACGTCATCAGCGCCTTCATCAAGTCGATTCGAGGCTCGGATGCCGACGCAGCGCTCCACTACCTGGCCCGGATGATCGAAGCCGGCGAGGATCCCCGCTTCATTGCCCGTCGTGTGATGATCAGTGCCGCGGAAGATGTCGGGATGGCGGACCCGCAGGCCCTCCTGATCGCAGTAGCCGCCGCGGACGCCGTCCAGTACGTCGGTATGCCGGAGGGACGGATCCCCCTGGCCGAGGCGGTGGTCTACCTCGCGACGGCGCCAAAATCGAATGCCTCGTACATGGCCCTCGACGCCGCGATCATGGATGTTCGCGCCGGTAACTTCGGGCGCGTTCCACCGCCGCTCCGGGACGCCCACTACCCCGGAGCGAAGAAGCTCGGGCACGGCAAGGGCTACACGTACTCGCACGATTCGGAACTCGGAGTGGTGGAACAGCAGTACCTGCCCGACGAACTGCTCGGCGTCAACTATTACAAGCCCACCGATCACGGCAACGAGCGGGACGTCTCGGCGCGCTGGGAGAAACTGAAGCGGATCATTCGTGGGAAGTAGATGCTGCCGGGGGAGCCCGTGGGACGCGACTTTTCCTTCAATTTGAACCGAACGCGCACATCCACGCCGCTTTAACCCCACGGGCTACCCGTGCTACCCTGAAACCTGCGTAATTCCGGTTCTCTGCGCACGGCTGCTGCTTCGAACCGGACAAGATGTTCTTGATCTTTAGCCGATCGGGCATCGTCGCGAAAATCCTCTACTTTCACCGCGTATCGCTTTGCGCGCTTTTGCGAAGGCGCGAGCATCCGGTAGCCAACTTCCATCAACGAAAGAGAATCCGTGTCAACCAAGTCACGTACCCGCAGCAAGACTCGCCTGTCTCGCGCGCTGGGCATTGCACTAACCCCGAAGGCCGCCAAGTACCTTGAGAAGCGTCCGTACGCTCCGGGCGAGCACGGCCGCACCAAGCGCAAGGCCGACAGCGACTACGCCGTCCGTCTCCGCGAGAAGCAGCGCCTGCGCGCGCAGTACGGCATCCGCGAAGCACAGCTGAAGATCCAGTTCGAAGAGGCTCGCCGCTCCGCCGGCCTGACCGGTGAGAACCTGGTCGAGCAGCTCGAAATGCGCCTCGACGCCATCCTCGTGCGTTCGGCGATCGCTCGCACGACCGCCCAGGCTCGCCAGATGGTAGTTCACCGCCACATCCTCGTCGACGGCCAGCTCGTCGACCGGCCGTCATTCCGCGTAAAGCCGGGCCAGCTCGTCCACGTCAAGGCTCGCTCGGAGGGCATGGAGCCATTCCAGGTTGCCGCCGCCGGCGGACACGTGGATGTCCTGCCGAAGACCCCGGGCTACCTCGAGGTCGAGCTCGACAAGCTGCAGGCGCGACTGGTTCGCCGCCCGAAGCGCGCCGAGGTTCCGATCACGTGTGAAGTCCAGCTCGTTGTCGAGTACTACGCAGCGCGCTAGGTTTCGATACCAAACAAGCACACACACAACAGGGTGCCAGCGTTCGCGCTGGCACCCTGTTGCTGTTGCGCCGATAGGCTTGCCGTACACATCCACCCCGTTACGAAGGAGCGTCCCATGAAGAACATCCTGTTGCTCGTCGCCGGTGTTGCGGCCGGGTTTGCGATCGCTCACCAGGTGAGTAAGACGGACGCCGGCAAGCAGTTCTTCGAGGACGTCGACAACCGCGCGCGAGAGTTCAGCGCCGCTCTGATTGACGGCTACAAGGCCCGCGAGGCGGAGCTGCGCTCGCACCTCTAAGCCCGGCTTTGGCCCGGATCGTATTTTTCTCTCGTTAGACCCAGGAACCCATGCAGACTGCAGACATCCAGAGCCGTTGGCTCAATTTCTTCGGCGACCGCGGGCACACCATCGTGCCGTCCGCGTCGCTGGTCAGCGACGACCCGACCCTGCTGTTCACGGTGGCCGGCATGGTTCCGTTCGTCCCGTACCTGACCGGTCTGGTGCCCGCCCCGTACCCGCGTGCGACGAGCGTGCAGAAGTGCATCCGAACCCTCGATATCGAGGAGGTCGGTAAGACACCGCGTCACGGAACGTTCTTCCAGATGAACGGCAATTTCTCCTTCGGCGACTACTTCAAGGAGCAGGCCATCGCGTACGCGTGGGAGCTGTTGACGTCGCCGGAATCCGACGGCGGGCTCGGGTTCCAGCCGAACGACCTCTGGGTCACGGTCTATAAGGACGATGACGAGGCCATCGCGCTCTGGAAGAAGATCGCGGGTCTGCCCGAGGAGCGCATCCAGCGGCTCGACATGGACACCAACTACTGGTCGACCGGCCAGCCGGGTCCCGCCGGTCCCTGCTCGGAGATCTTCTTCGACCGTGGGCCCGCCTATGGCCGGGATGGAGGTCCCGCGACGGACGACGACCGCTATGTGGAGATCTGGAACCTCGTGTTCATGCAGTACCTGCGTGGCGAGGGCAGCGGTAAGAGCTTCGAGATTCTCGGTGAGCTGCCCAAGAAGAACATCGATACCGGCATGGGGATGGAGCGCGTCGCGTTCCTGAAACAGGGTGTCGAGAACTTCTACGAGATCGACCAGGTTCGGCCCGTCCTCGATCTCGCCGAAGCGCTGTCGGGCCGGCGCTACGGCGCCAATCATGACGATGACGTTCGGATGCGCGTGGTCGCCGACCACGTTCGCTCCTCGCTCATGCTCATGTCCGACGGCGTGACGCCCAGCAACGAGGGACGCGGGTACATTCTGCGCCGCCTGTTGCGCCGCAGCGTTCGCGCGATGCGACTGCTCGGCGTCGAGGAGCCGACCTTCGCGGAGCTGTTCCCGGCGTCACGCGATGCTATGAAGGCCTCCTATCCGGAGGTCGCGTCGGAGTACGACCGCATTTCACGGCTCGCTCTCGGCGAGGAGGAGACCTTCCTTCGCACGCTCGCGTCGGGCACCAGCATCCTCGACGTCGCGGTCGAGCGGACGGCGAAGGCGGGCGGGACGCAGCTCGCCGGCGACACCGCGTTCCTGCTGCACGACACCTTCGGTTTCCCGATCGATCTGACGCTCGAGGTCGCGGAGGAGGCTGGCCTTTCCGTCGACCGGAATGCGTTCGACACGCTCATGCTCGAGCAGCGCACGAAAGCCAAAGCGGATGCGAAGGCGAAGAAGACGGCGCTGGCCGATCTCTCCGTGTACAGCGAATTCCGGGCGGCCGGCGAGACGGTTTTTACCGGCTATGACCTGCTGACCACGGAGAGCACGATTCTCGGCCTGATCGTCGGGGGAGAGTCGGTGCCGAGGGCTGTCGTCGGCGACATCGCCGAGGTCATCCTCGCGGAGACGGCGCTCTATGCCGAGTCCGGTGGCCAGGAGGCCGACGCCGGCGCGATCGTCGGAAAGGGCTTCGATCTCGAGGTCCTGGATGTGCAGAAGCCGGTCAAGGGGCTGATCAGCCATCGCGTGCAGGTGCGCAGCGGCGAGGTCGCCGTCGGGGACGCCGCGACGAGCGTCGTGGACCCGGTCTGGCGTCACGCAGCGGCGCAGGCGCACTCGGCGACCCATCTCATCCACGCCGCTCTCCGCCAGACGCTGGGCGAGGAGGCGCATCAGGCGGGCTCGTACAACAAGGCCGGCTACATGCGGCTGGACTTCAACTGGAGCAAGCCGCTCTCGCACGAGACGCGCAGCGAGATCGAGAACATCGCCAACAACGCGATAGTTGACAACCTCGAGGTGACCACGCGCGTGCTCCCGCTCGAGGAGGCGAAGGCGCTCGGCGCGATGGCCCTGTTCGGCGAGAAGTACGGCAACGAGGTACGCGTCGTCCAGATCGGCAGCCCGTGGTCGCTCGAACTCTGCGCCGGCACGCACGTCAGCCGGTCATCCGAGGTCGGTCTGATCAACCTTGTCAGCGAGTCGTCGATCGGCTCGACCAATCGTCGTATCGAGTCCCTCGTCGGCCTGGACGCTTTTAAGGACCTCGCGGCCGAGCGAGCGATCGTTTCCACGATCTCCTCGTCGCTGAAGACCCCGCGCGAGCAGTTGCCGGAGCGCGTTGCAGAACTCGCCGCGAACCTGAAAGCCGCCGAAAAGCGGATCGCAGCCTATGAGGCCAGTGAGCGCAGCGGACGAGTGCCGGCCATCGCGCAGTCGGCGACGCGCGTCGGCGATGTCCTGCTCGTGGTCGAGAACGTCGGCTCGCTGGGGTCGACGGACGATCTTCGTTCGCTGGCGACGAGCGTCCGCGAGCGTCTGGGTACGGAGGCATCCGTGACTGCACTGGCGGGCACCGTGGATGGCAAGCCGTCGGTGATCGTCGCCACGAACGAAGCTGCGCGCAAAATCGGAGCGAACGCGGGAACACTGGCGAAGCTCGCAGCGTCAGTGCTCGGCGGCGGCGGTGGTGGCAAGGATGACCTGGCGCAGGGCGGCGGCTCCAACGTGTCAGCGATCGGTGCAGCACTGGACGCGATCCGCGAATCCCTCGTGGCGTAGGCGCCGCGTGCGGCCGGGTGTTCGCGTCGGTGTCGATGTCGGTAAGGTCCGAATCGGCGTTGCGCGCAGCGATCCGCACGGGATGCTGGCGACCCCGGTGGAGACCGTTGCGCGCGGCTCCGGGGACGTCGAACGCATCCTCGCCATCGCGGCGGAGACGGACGCAATGGAGTTGATCGTCGGGCTTCCGCTCTCGCTGGCGGGCACCGCGACGGCGTCGACGGATGACGCGACGGGCTTCGCATCGCGCCTGGCCGGAGCGACGACCTTGCCCGTCCGGCTGGTTGACGAGCGACTCTCGACGGTGTCCGCGCAGTCCGCGCTCAGGGCGTCCGGACGGTCGTCTCGTCAATCGCGTCCCGTGATCGATCAGGTTGCCGCTGTTATTATCGTGCAGCACGCTCTCGACTCGGAGCGCGCAGCGGGAACTCCGCCGGGCGAGATCGCCCACCCGGACGAAGGGCAGCACGATGGCCGATGAGCCGACCTGGGACGACCTCTTTGGTGAACCGCTAACCCCAACGGCGCAGCAGCCTCCCGTGCAGCAGCCTCCGGCCCAGCAGCAGCCGCCTGTGCAGACCTCGGCGCCCTCCGCCCCGGTCCAGAACACCCCGACGTATCCGGCGCACTCGGTGCCGACGCAGTCCGTACCCGCGCCCAATGTCGCGCCGCCGGCCCAGCAGCAGGCTCCGACCCAGGCGGCTCAGCCGACCCAGGTTCAGCCGCCCCAGCCGTTCGTCCAGCAGGCGCCCGCTCAGCCAACCTATGTCAGCCAACTCCCTTCCGCCCCCACACGCACGCACGCGCCGCAGGTCGACGATCCGTTCCGACCGGACGCGGCCGACGACTCCGCTCGCCGGGGCGGTGGGCGCGGTCCGCGCAACAACCGCGGTGGATACCGTCCCGAGAAGCCGAAGCGAAAGCTCACCTGGCTCTGGGTCCTCATCGTCCTGGTCGTACTCGGCGGCTCCGGTGCCGGCATCGTGTATGCAGCGTTCGGGCCCCAGATCCGTCACGTCATGGGCTGGGAGCCGTCCATCGACTACACGAGCACGACAGGCAACGGCCAGAGCGCCACGGTGACGATCCTTCCGGGCCAGATCGGGGCGGATGTCGCTAACAGCCTTGCGAAGGCCGGCGTCACCAAGACCTCGGCGGCGTTCTACGACCTGTTGCTCAAGCAGAAGAAGGCGCCGAACTTCGAACCGGGCACGTACAAGCTCGGGCAGCAGATCAGCGCCAAGGCGGCTCTCGCCGAGATCAGCGACCCGAAGAACCGCGTTGTGTCGAAGGTGGTGATCCCGGAGGGCTTCAACCTGAACGCGATCCTGACCCGGCTCAACCAGAAGACCGGTACGTCGCTCAGCGATCTCAAGGCCCAGGCGAAGAACTACACGCAGTTCGGCCTCCCCGCCGGCGCGCCGAGCCTCGAGGGTTTTCTGTTCCCCGCGACCTACTCCTTCGACCCCGGCACGTCCGCGAAGGTCGAGCTGCAGACGATGGTCACCCGCATGAACCAGTCGCTGAAGTCACACGGTGTCGCGCCTGCGGATGAGCTCAAGGTTCTCACCATGGCCTCGATCATCCAGAAGGAGTCGGGATCCGTCGCCGACGACTACAAGGTGTCGCGAGTCTTTGCGAACCGCATCGCCGCGGGGATGCCGCTGCAGTCCGATGCGACGGTCAGCTACGGCGCCGGGTCGAAGACGATCGCCACCACCGCGGCGCAGCGCGCCGACGCCAGCAACCTCTACAACACCTACGCCCACGCCGGCCTGCCGGTGGGTCCCATCGCTTCTCCCGGAGACAAGGCGATCGATGCGGCACTGCACCCGGTAGCGGGGCCGTGGATCTACTTCGTGCTGGTCAACGGCGATACGGGAGAGTCCGTGTTCTCGACGACCGCAGCCGGACAGGCTGCAGCGACGAAGCAGTGGCAGGCGTGGCTGAAGGCGCACCCGGGTTACGGCCAGTAGGAGTCGATTAGTCATGGCAACGGCGCGACTGGCGGTGCTCGGTTCGCCGATCGCACATTCGCTGTCGCCGGACCTGCACCGCGCCGCCTATCGCGTTCTCGGGCTCGACTGGGCCTATGACGCCCTCGAACTGACGGGCGACGCCCTGCCGGAGTTCGTGCGATCACGGGACTCGACCTGGCGCGGACTGTCGCTGACGATGCCGCTGAAGCGGAACATCCTGCCACTGCTGGACGAGGTCTCGGAGGTCGCTCGGGAGACCGGTTCGGCGAACACGGTCGTGTTTGGATCCGGCGGCGACCTGCGTGGCTTTAACACGGATGTCCACGGGCTGACCGAGGGATTCGTGCGCGCGGGCGTCCGTTCGCTCGGCACCGCCCTGATTCTCGGTGGGGGAGCGACGGCGGCCTCCGCCCTCGTTGCGGCGCGGCGACTCGGAGCATCGACAATCTTTGTCGGCGTGCGTTCGGCTGACCGAGCCGCCGGGTTGGTCGAGATCGGTCGCGCCCAGGGCGTGACCGTGCAGGTGCGCGAGCTCGAGCGGCTGATCCAGATTGATGAGCCCCTGGATGCCGTGATCAGCACGCTACCCAACGGCGTCGACGTTGCCGTTCCGCTCGATTCCGACATCGTTCGTGAGGCAACCCTGTTCGATGTCGCGTATTCGCCGTGGCCGACGCCGCTCGCGGCGACGTGGTCCGGACTCACCGTCATCGGGGGCCTGGAGATGCTCGTCCTTCAGGCCCACGCACAGGTTCGGGCATTCGTGAACGGCGACCCCGAGCAGCCTCTCGATCGTGATGACGAGGTGCTCGCGGCCATGCTGTCCGCTGTCGGACTGTGAGTCGGGCGCCCTGCGGGCCTGTGGGAGGATTGTGGCCATGCTTCGTTGGTTGACCGCAGGCGAATCCCACGGCCCAGAGCTCATCGCCGTCCTCGAGGGGCTGCCCGCCGGCGTGCCCGTCGGGCTTGACTCCGTTCGCGCCGACCTCGCCCGCCGCAAGCTCGGCTACGGTCGCGGTGCCCGCCAGAAGTTCGAAGAGGATGAGCTTGCGCTGTCCGCCGGCGTTCGGTTCGGCCTGAGCATGGGCAGCCCGATTGCACTCCGGATCGGCAACACCGAGTGGCCTCGCTGGGTCGATGTGATGAGCGCGGAGCCGGTCGACATCGAGAGCCTGCCGAAGGGTCGCGGCGCGCCCCTAACGCGACCTCGTCCCGGGCACGCCGACCTCGTCGGAATGCAGAAGTACGGCTTCGAGGAATCCCGCAACGTTCTCGAGCGCGCCAGTGCGCGCGAAACGGCCGCCAGGGTCGCGCTCGGCGCGATCGCCAAGTCGTTCCTCTCCGAACTCGGGATCACCACCGTCGCGCACACGCTGTCGATCGGGAGTGTGCGGGTGCCGGACGGCTCCGCGCTTCCCGAGCCAACCGATGTCGGCCGGCTCGACGCCGATCCGCTGCGCTGCTTCGACGCAGCGACATCGGCCCGCATGATCGCGGAGGTCGACAGCGCCCAGGACGACGGGGACACCCTTGGCGGGGTCGTCGAGGTTCTCGCGTACGGCGTTCCCCCTGGTCTCGGCTCCTACGTGCAGTGGGATCGCAAGATCGACGCCCAGCTCGCCGCCGCGCTCATGAGCATCCAGGCGATCAAGGGTGTCGAGGTCGGCGACGGCTTCGAGAGTGCCACCAGGCGCGGCTCGGTCGCGCACGACGAGCTGGTCACCGACGGATCGATCATCTCGCGGCTGAGCGATCGCGCCGGCGGCACGGAGGGTGGCATGACGACTGGCACGGTCCTGCGCGTCCGTGCCGCGATGAAACCGATCTCCACGGTGCCTCACGCGCTCCGCACAGTCGATGTCGCCACGGGCGGCACGGCCGAGGCGCATCACCAGCGCTCGGACGTGTGTGCGGTGCCTGCGGCAGGGGTGATCGCCGAGGCGATGGTCGCCCTGGTGCTGGCGAACTCCGTACTGGAGAAGTTCGGCGGCGACTCGCTCGAGGAGACGCGCCGCAACCTGCGCGGATTCCTCGATGCCATTCCGACGAACCTCCGCACGGCAGAACGTTCCCTCTAACCGTGTCACTCGTTCTGATTGGCCCAATGGGCTCCGGCAAGACCAAGCTCGGCCGTCGCATTGCGGGCATCCTTGGCAAACCGTTTCTCGACACCGATCGGATGATCGTCGCGCAGCATGGAACGGTTGCCCAGATTTTCGCCGAATTCGGCGAGGCACACTTTCGGGCACTCGAGCGAGTGGCCGTCGAGGATGCGCTGGCCCAGGACGCGGTCGTCGCACTCGGTGGTGGCGCGATCCTGAACGAGCAGACGCAGGCCGACCTCGCGACTCGCCGGGTGGTTCTGATCATGGTCAGCGCCGCTGCCGTTGCCTCGCGGATCGGCGGAACGAAGAGGCCCCTGCTGACCGGCGGAATCGATTCCTGGGCGCAGATCCTGGAGAGCCGTCGCGCCATCTACGAACGACTCGCCACCCGCACCTGGGACACGTCGTCCCGCCCACTGACGGCGATCGCAGCGGAGATCGCCGACTGGGCGGCTTCGGACGACTCGAGGGAGGCCCTCCGGGATGAGCACTGAAAAAGCGAGCATTGACAAGTCGAGCACCGCAACGACGGTGATCGGTGTCACGGGGGAGTCGAGCTACGACATCCTGGTCGGACGAGGGCTCCTCGCGGGTATCGCCGACCAGATCGGAACGAAAGCGACCAAGGTACTCATCGTGCACGCGCCCACCCTCGGAGCACGCGCGGCGGCCCTGCGCGAGAGTCTTCTCGACCGGTACGAGGTCCTGCTCGCTGAGGTTCCGGATGCGGAGGCCGCCAAGCGCGTCGAGGTCGCGGCGTTCTGCTGGCAGATCATGGGCCAGACCGACTTCACGCGCACCGATGTCGTGATCGGCCTGGGTGGGGGAGCAACGACCGACCTCGCCGGCTTCGTCGCGGCCACCTGGCTGCGTGGTGTCGCCGTCATCCAGATTCCAACGACGGTGCTCGGAATGGTGGATGCGGCGATCGGCGGCAAGACCGGTATCAACACGGCCGAGGGAAAGAACCTCGTCGGCGCGTTCTGGGCTCCAAAGGCCGTCCTCGTCGATCTGGACCTGCTCGACACCCTGAGCAAGAACGAGATTCTCGCCGGCTCGGCCGAGATTGTGAAGGCGGGGTTCATCGCGGAACCCGAGATCCTGGACATCTACGAGGGCTCGGTCGAGCGGGCCACCGACCCGGAGACGCCCGAGTTCCGGCGGCTGCTGGAGCTCGCGATCGCTATGAAGGCACGTGTCGTGTCGGCCGATTTTCGTGAGGCCGGCCAGCGCGAGTTCCTGAATTACGGCCACACGCTCGGCCACGCCATCGAGCACGCAGAACGTTACGGCTGGCGTCACGGCGCTGCTATCTCGGTCGGAATGGTGTTCGCCGCGGAGCTGTCCCGCCTCACCGGATCGCTGAGCGACGAGGCCGTCGACCGGCACCGCAGCATCCTGCGCTCACTCTCGCTCCCGACGACCTACCCACTCGGCCGGTGGAAGACGCTCCTCGCCACGATGCAGAGGGACAAGAAGAGCCGCGCGGGTCACCTGCGTTTCATTGTCCTGGACGACACCGGGAAACCATCGGTTCTGACGGCGCCGGACGAGTCGTTGTTATTTGCGGCGTACCAGGAAATCGGCGATTAGGGCGTGGAGCGTCGCACCGGGACGCGACCCTTAACCTCGACCGAGGGGCCGCACCGTCAGCTCTCCGACCAGTCCAGCCCCGCGCTCTGGGGAGAGCTGATAGCGCGAGCAACCGGCCTTCCTCACGTTCGCGAATACTTCAGCAGCGTCTCACCGGCCACGTCGCGAGCTCTGCTCTTCGACGACCTCCTCGATGTCGTGATCGCCGAGACGTCGCTGGCGCCGGATGGACCACTCGAGCCCGTGCACATCCACGGCGTCGCAGACACAAGCCTTCACCTGTGCCTTCCGGCCGACCGCGCGCGTGCAGTGTGCGAGTCCGGTTGGGGCGAACCCCACCAATACGGCGATTTCGGCACCGAGATCATGGTGTACGGCCCGCGAGTCGAGGCCGAACTGGAGATCGTTCTGGGTCTGGTGGAAGAGAGCCTGCGGTTCGCGCGTGTTTCGAATGTCGACTCGCATTAGCTCGCATCGCACAGGCTCGGAGAGCGGCGACTAGGGGCCGCCCACGATGTTGCCCGACTGAGCCTGCTGCTGCTGCAGTAGTTGCTGCTGGGTCAGCTGGTTCTGCACCAACTGGTGGGCTATGAGCCGCCCGAGACGTTCCGGCTGAGCATCTGCACCTGCGTGGCCGTTCCGAGGTTCTGGAGTGCCGTCTGGCGCTCGGACTCGTTGAGGGCGAGATTGGTGTTGCCGTCGGCGAGGCGACGAGCCGCCTTGGGCGTACGAACCAGGAAGAAGATGCATCCTCCGACGAGGATCACGAACGTGAGCCCTCCGAAGATGGCGGGAAGGACGTAAGCCGGCATGGAACCTTCCTCTGGTAGAACGAACTGTCTCTTGAGGGTGAGTGTAACTCCGAGAGGCACGATTTGGGCATACCCGTTCACTAGGCTTGCCGCATGACAAGCGTCCTCGTGCTCAACGGTCCCAATCTCGGCCGGCTGGGCAGCCGCGAGCCCGACGTCTACGGCGACCAGGATCTGCCGGCACTGGCGAAACTGCTCGAAGCCGAGAAGCTGGGCGACATCGATCTGCGGCAGACCGACGACGAGGGCACCCTGATCGGCTGGCTGCACGAGGCGGCCGACTCGCGCATTCCGGTGATCCTCAATCCCGCCGCCTTCACGCACTATTCCTACGCGCTCCGGGATGCCGTCGCCCTCGTCACCAAAGACGGTGGCACGGTCATCGAGGTCCACATCTCGAACCCGCACGCCCGCGAAGAGTTTCGACACAACAGCGTCATCTCGGGTGTCGCGACGGGCGTGATCGCCGGGTTCGGCTTTCAGTCCTACGTCCTGGCGCTCCATGCCATTGGGCGGACGGCGGACTAACCCCGTAGCATTGAGGGTCGCGCAATCGCGGCCTTCTTTTCGAGTAACAACATCCCCAGTAGTGAAAGTGGTACAGGCATGGCCTCCACCAGCGATATTCGCAACGGCGTCGTCCTCAACATGGACGGCCAGCTCTGGACCGTCATCGACTTCCAGCACGTCAAGCCCGGCAAGGGCGGCGCATTCGTGCGCACCAAGGTCAAGAACGTCATGACGGGAAAGGTCGTCGACCGCACGTTCAACGCGGGCGCCAAGATCGAGACCGAGACTGTCGATCGCAGCGACTTCCAGTACCTGTACAAGGACGGCGACGGCTACGTATTCATGAACACGAACGACTACGACCAGATCACC
The DNA here is from genome assembly GCA_036491035.1 of Galbitalea sp. GTDB lineage: Bacteria > Actinomycetota > Actinomycetes > Actinomycetales > Microbacteriaceae > Galbitalea. The sequence goes on from DASXCU010000150.1 coordinate 18,970, forward strand.
CTGAGCGCCGCTCAGGTCGGGGACGCCCCGAACTTCATGCTGGAGAACCAGAACGTCACGATCGCGCTTCACAATGGCGACCCGCTATACGTCGAGCTTCCGGCATCCGTGGTCCTCGAACTCACCTACACCGAGCCCGGGCTGCAGGGCGACCGTTCGTCGGCGGGAACCAAGCCGGGAACGCTCGAGACCGGGTATGAGATCCAGGTTCCACTGTTTCTCGAGCAGGGCACCAAGGTGAAGGTCGACACACGTGACGGCAGCTACCTCGGCCGCGTAAACGACTAGTGGCGGAACGGGGTCCGGGTTCGCGCGGTAAGGCCCGCAAGCGCGCCATCGACGTGCTCTACGGAGCGGATGTCCGCGAGGAATCCATCAACGCTTCCCTGCTCGCGGAGGAGAATCGCCAGCTCGCCGACCCGACACGCCGCGCGAACTCGTGGGCGTACGCGAAGCAGATCGTGCAGGGTGTGGCCGAACACGGCGACGAGATCGACGAACTCATCGAGACGTACTCGCAGGGCTGGACGATCGAACGCATGCCCGCCGTGGATCGCGCGATAATCCGGATCGGTATCTGGGAGCTCCTGTACAACCCGGAGGTTCCGGAGGGCGTGGCGATCTCAGAGGCGGTCGAGGAGGCGAAGTCGCTGTCGACGGAGGACTCCTCTGGATTCGTCAACGGGCTCCTCGGACGGATCGCGGCGCTCCGCGCGTAGCGTCTTCTAGAGTTCAGGAGTGAGCGATTCAATGCTGCCTCCCGTCTCCCTTCCGTCGGCCGCGAGTGCGTGGCCCGACTTTGTCCGGAACTGGGCCGATACCAATCTCGCTCGATCCGAGCGCGCTGTCGCGACCCTGACGGACGGGGAGAAGCGATCCGCGACGGACGTTCTGGACCTCTGGAACGAGTCGGAACTCGGGTTGCGGAACGCCGCCGGCTTTCTGGGCCTCCTGGCCGAGGTCCATCCCGACGAGACAGTGCGCGATCTCGCGGAGGAGGGCACTCAACGCGCCGTGAAGGCCTCGACCGAGCGCGGCCTGAATCAGGCGCTCTACGAGGTGCTGGCCGCCGTTACCGGATCGGCCCTCGATCCGCTCGACACCCGACTTCTGGACAAGGTACTGCTCGAGTTCCGTCGGAGCGGGATCGGACTCGATGAGCCAGCGCGGAACCGCCTGCGGGAGATCTCTGAGCGCTCCACCATCCTGGATCAGGACTTCTCGCGTGCCATCCGGGACGACGTGCGTTCCATCCACGTTCCCGCGTCCGCCCTGGAAGGACTCCCGGCCGACTATCTCGCGGCGCACCCGGTCGGCGACGACGGCCTCGCCACGATCACCACGGACTACCCGGACGCCGTGCCGTTCCGGATGTTCTCCCGCGACGCCGACGCTCGTCGCGCCCTGCTCATCGAATCGAACAATCGGGCGTGGCCAGGCAACGACGGGTTGCTCGGCGAGCTGCTCGATCTCCGCGCCGAGGAGGCGACACTGCTGGGATATAACTCCTGGCCCGACTTCGATGCCGAGATCAAGATGGTGCGCAGCGCCGACGCGATCGACGACTTCATCCAGAAGCTTTCCGCGGCCGCGGACACCGCTGGCCGGCGCGACCGGCAGCGCCTGATCGAGCGCAGAGCGCAGGATGTGGCCGGAGCGATGACCATCGATGCGGCCGACGCGTCGTACTACTCTGAGCTCGTTCGTCGCGAATCCTTCGACGTCGACTCGCAGGACCTGCGCGAGTACTTCGACTTCACGAAGGTGAAGCAGGGACTCCTCGATGTCACGGGCCGACTGCTGGGGCTCGAGTACACGGCCGTTCCCGATGCCGCGACCTGGCACGAGGACGTCTCCGTCTACGACGTCGCGGTGAACGGACGACGCATCGGACGGATCCACCTCGACCTCCATCCGCGGGAGGGCAAGTACAAGCACGCCGCAATGTTCGACATCACGCAGGGCATCGCAGGAGAGCAGCTCGCCGAGGGCGCGCTGGTGTGCAACTTCCCGACCGGGTTGATGGAACACTCGCATGTCACGACGCTCTTCCATGAGTTCGGTCACCTCGTGCACCACATCGTCTCGAACGACCAGAAGTACGCCAACTTCGCTGGCATCTCCACCGAGTGGGACTTCGTCGAAGCGCCATCCCAGATGCTCGAGGAGTGGGCGTGGGACCCCGGCGTTCTGCAGACGTTCGCGACCAATGCGGAGGGCCGTCCCATCCCGACCGACCTGGTCGAGCGGATGCGCGCGGCCGATGAATTCGGAAACGGCCTGTTCGTTCGCACTCAAACGTTCTACTCTGCGGTCTCGTTCTATCTCCACCGCGATCGACCGGCCGATCGCACGTCCGAGATCGAGCGACTGCAGGACACTTACGACCTGTACGCCTACGTTCCGGGCACGCACTTCCAGGCGTCGTTCGGCCACCTGACCGGGTACTCGTCCGCCTATTACACATACATGTGGAGCCTGGTCATCGCGAAAGACCTGTTCTCCGCCTTCAACCGCGACGACCTGTTCGATCCATCCGTGGCCGGACGCTATCGTGACCTCGTGCTCGCACCCGGCGGCAGCAAGGATGCCGCGGAGCTAGTGCGCGACTTTCTGGGTCGCGACTACTCATTCGACGCGTTCGCGGGGTGGCTGAACGCGAGCTAGTCTCGGACCGACGCTGAGAGGCCCGCGAGGCCTGCTAACGTAGAGCCAACAGACATCCTTTAAGTTCCGTCCAGAGAGGCGGGGAAGGAGGTCAGAGTGACTGCACGCACTGTTTTGCAGCCCGCTGACATCACGCGAGCGTTGACTCGGATCTCCCACGAGATCCTGGAGTCCAATCGCGAGTCGCTGGACACGGTGATCCTGGGAATTCCGACGCGCGGGGTGATCCTCGCCGACCGGATCGGCGCAACCCTGAAAGCCGCCACCGACGTGACCGTCGAGGTCGGCTCGCTCGACGTCACCATGTACCGCGACGACCTCGGTCGGAAGCCCACTCGCGCACCGGCCAAAACGGCGGTTCCCGCCAGCGGCATCGACGGCAAACTCGTCGTGCTCGTCGACGATGTGCTGTATTCCGGGCGCACGATCCGGGCCGCACTCGACGCGCTCAGCGCAATCGGCCGACCGCGTTACGTGCGTCTCGCAACGCTGGTGGACCGCGGTCATCGGGAACTTCCGATCCGCCCCGACTACATCGGCAAGAATCTCCCCACTGCGGACGGTGAGCGCGTGCACGTCCGCCTCGCCGAAATCGACGGTGTCGAGGAAGTGACGATCGAGTCATGAGACACCTCCTGAGCACGAAGGATCTGGACCAGGCCGCGGCAGTGGGCATCCTCGATGTCGCGGAGGACATGGCGGACGTAGCTACGCGCGAGGTCAAGAAACTCCCGACACTCCGCGGCAAGACCGTCATCAACCTGTTTTTCGAGGACTCGACCCGCACGCGAACGAGCTTCGAGCTCGCGGCCAAACGACTCTCCGCCGATCTCGTCAACTTCAGCGCGAAGGGCTCGAGTGTCTCCAAGGGCGAGGGGCTGAAGGACACCGCCCAGACGCTCGCGGCGATGGGCGCGGATGCGGTGGTGATCCGGCACTCGTCGTCCGGTGCGGCCCAGGTGCTGGCGGAGAGCGACTGGATCGACGCGGCAGTGCTGAACGCTGGCGACGGGACGCACGAGCATCCCACCCAGGCACTGCTCGACGCCTTCACGATGCGCAAACGGCTTCACGGTGATGCCTCTCGCGGCAAAGACCTGAACGGGCTCAACGTCACAATCGTGGGCGACATCCTGCACTCGCGGGTCGCACGCTCCAACGTCTGGCTGCTCGCAACGCTCGGTGCCCACGTAAGAGTCGTCGCGCCGGCGACCCTGCTGCCGTCCGGAATCGACGGCTGGCCGGTCTCCGTCGGCTACGACCTAGACGCCGCCATCGACGACAACCCCGATGTCGTGATGATGCTTCGCATCCAGGCCGAACGGATGCAGGCAGCGTTCTTCCCGAACTCGCGTGAGTACTCGCGCGAGTGGGGACTGGACGACGAACGGGTCGCCCGGCTGCGCCCCGATACGATGGTGATGCATCCTGGGCCGATGGTCCGCGGGCTGGAAATATCCGCCGGCGCGGCCGATTCGGCTCGCTCGACGGTGCTCGAACAGGTTGCCAATGGGGTTTCGATAAGGATGGCCGTGCTCTACCTGCTGCTGGCAAGTGAAGGCGGTGAGCGGTGAACCTCGTCCTCAGGGGCGTGACCCTTCCCGACGGCTCGACCACGGACCTTTTCGTGACCGATGGCCGCTTCGCCGAGAGCGCTGGCACGAAGGCAACGGTGATCGATGCCGCCGGCCTCCTCGCGCTACCGGGCCTCGTCGACCTGCACACCCACCTGCGCGAGCCGGGGTTCGAGCAGAGCGAGACCGTGCTGACCGGCACTCGTGCCGCCGCGGCCGGCGGGTTTACGGCGGTGCATGCCATGGCGAATACCTCGCCCGTGGCCGATACGGCGGGCGTCGTCGAACAGGTCCACTCTCTCGGCGCGCGGCACGGCTATGCGACGGTCCGCCCGATCGGCGCGGTCACGATGGGGCTGGCGGGGGAGCGACTCAGCGAAATCGGCGCGATGGCCAGTTCTCGCGCCCGAGTCAGCGTGTTCTCCGACGACGGGAAGTGCGTTTCGGATGCGCTCCTGATGCGGCGCGCGCTCGAGTACGTCAAAACCTTCGGCGGCGTCATCGCCCAGCACGCCCAGGAGCCACGGCTCACCGAGAACGCGCAGATGAACGAGGGTGAGCTCTCCGGGGAACTCGGCCTCACCGGCTGGCCGGCCGTCGCCGAGGAAGCCATCATCGCCCGCGATGTGCTTCTCGCCCAGCACGTCGGTGCCCGCCTCCACGTCTGCCACGTGTCGACCGCGGGCTCCGTGGATGTCGTGCGCTGGGCCAAGGCACGGGGAATCGACGTCACAGCCGAGGCAACCCCCCACCACCTGCTTCTCACCGAGGACCTCGCGCGCTCGTACGACTCGCGCTTCAAGGTCAATCCGCCGCTGCGCCGGGACGAGGATGTGCGGGCGCTCCGCGAAGCGGTCGCCGACGGCACCATTGACATCGTCGCGACCGACCACGCCCCGCACCCTCTCGAGTCGAAGGAGTGCACCTGGGACGAGGCATCCTTCGGCATGGTGGGTCTCGAGTCGGCGCTGAGCGTCGTGCAGCTGGCCCTGGTCGACTCCGGACTCATCGGCTGGTCAGATGTCGCCCGCATCCTGTCGTCGAAGCCGGCGGAAATCGGCGGCCTGCCGGGATACGCTGCGCCCTTCGCAATCGGAAGCCCGGCCAACGTCACGCTCCACGACGCATCGTTCAGTCGAGTGTTCGCTCTCGACGACCTGTACGGCAAGGGACGGAACACCCCCTACCTGGGGCGGACCCTGCCGGGCCGCATCATCACCACGATCCACAACGGCTATCCGACGGTGCAGGGCGGCGCACTCGTCGAGCCAGACCAAGTCGCAGCCCACGCCGCCGAATTCACCGCAGGGAACCCCAGTGCATAGCGCCATTTTTCTCCTCAATATCGATGACAACGCCACGCGGTCGATGCTGCTGACGTGTGTGCTCATCGGCTTCATCGTGATCGTCGGTCTGGCGATCCTCGGCTGGCTCATGCGACGCCGTCGCCAACGGAACATTCCGGCGACCGAGCCTCTGCCCGCGGACATCGGCACCGTTCGCGGCGAGTTCGAGGGCTTCTACGTCTCCACCACGCTCGATGGAGAACCGCTCAATCGGGTCGCTGTCCGCGGACTCGGTTTCCGTTCGCGCGCGACGATCGCGGTGGCCGATGCCGGTGTCGTGCTCGCGCTGCCCGGGAACAACGTCTTTATCCCGCGCGACTCCGTCCGCGAAGTGACGCGCTCCAACTACACGATCGACCGGGTCGTCGAACCGGGCGGACTCGTGCTGCTCGCCTGGACTCTCGGTGACCAAAAACTCGACAGCTACCTGCGAGTCGAAGACAACGACGGGCTCGAGTTCGCGCTCGTCAGCCTGCTCCCAACCGGAAAGAAGGCGCAGTGACGATCGAGCCTGCCGTACTCGTCCTTGAGGACGGAACCCGGTACAGCGGCCACGCCTATGGCGCCAGGGGAACCGCGTTCGGCGAGGTCGTCTTCGCGACCGGGATGACCGGGTACCAGGAGACCCTGACGGACCCCAGCTATGCGGGGCAGATCGTCGTGATGACGGCGCCGCACATCGGCAACACCGGCGTGAACGACGAGGACCCGGAGTCATCCCGGATCTGGGTGTCCGGATATGTCGTGCGGGATCCGTCCCGAGTTGTCTCCAACCATCGCGCGACCCGCTCACTCGACGAGAACCTGGTCGACGAGAACGTGGTCGGCATCAGCGGGATCGACACGCGGGCGGTGACGCGCCGCCTGCGGGACGCCGGAGTCATGCGCGGCGGGATCTTCTCCGGTTCAGATGCCCAGCTCGCACCCGAGGATCAACTCGCGCTGGTGGCGGGCTCCTCATCGATGGTCGGACAAAACCTGTCCTCGGTGGTCTCTACGACCGACGGATACACGCTTGCTGCCGAAGGCGATCGGGTCGGAAGTGTCGCCGTCCTGGACCTCGGGGTGAAGACGTCGACGCTCCGCTATCTCGCGGCGCGCGGCTTCGATGTGAACGTGGTCCCGCAGACGATCACGCTCGAGGACCTGCTCGCCGCCCGGCCGGACGCGGTGTTCTTCTCGAACGGCCCCGGCGACCCGGGCGCATCCGACCGGCACGTCGAGTTGCTGCAGGGCGTGCTCCGGGAGGGCCTGCCATTCTTCGGGATCTGTTTCGGTAACCAACTGCTCGGGCGCGCACTCGGTTTCGGCACCTACAAGCTCCCGTTCGGCCACCGCGGCATCAATCAGCCGGTCGTCGATGTCTCGACCGGTCGTACCGAGATCACCAGCCACAATCACGGCTTTGCAGTGGATGCGCCGATCGGCGAGGTCACCCAGTCGCCGGCCGGCTTCGGTCGCGTCGAGGTGAGCCACGTGAACCTGAACGACAACGTCGTCGAGGGACTCAACGCCCTCGACATCCCCGCCTTCTCGGTGCAGTACCACCCGGAAGCGGCCGCCGGTCCGCACGATGCCAACTACCTGTTCGACCGCTTTCGAGACCTCGTGGTCTCGCGCCCTTCGACGAACTCAGCGACCGGAGAGGTTAACTAATGCCCAAGCGCGACGACATCAAGTCCGTCCTCGTCATCGGCTCCGGGCCGATCGTGATCGGGCAGGCCGCAGAGTTCGACTACTCCGGCACCCAGGCGTGCCGCGTTCTGCGCGAGGAGGGCGTGCGCGTCATCCTCGTGAACTCGAACCCGGCCACCATCATGACCGACCCGGACTTCGCCGATGCGACCTACATCGAGCCGATCACGTGGCAGGTCATCGAGACGATCATCGCCAAAGAGAAACCGGATGCGATCCTGCCCACGCTGGGCGGCCAAACGGCCCTCAATGCGGCGATCCAGCTGCACGACCACGGCATCCTGGAAAAGTACGACGTTGAGCTGATCGGCGCCAACTTCGAGGCGATCAACAAGGGCGAGGATCGTCAGATCTTCAAACAGCTCGTCCTCGACGCTGGCGCGGATGTCGCGCGCAGTCACATCGCTCACACCGTCGACGAGGCGATCGCGGCGGCCGCGGATCTCGGCTATCCGCTGGTGATCCGGCCGAGCTTCACGATGGGTGGCCTCGGCTCCGGGTTTGCGTACGACGAGACCGAGCTGATCCGCATGGTGACGGACGGTCTGCATCAGAGCCCCACCACCGAGGTCCTGATGGAGGAGTCCATCCTCGGCTGGAAGGAGTACGAACTCGAACTCATGCGCGACACGGCCGACAACACGGTTGTCGTGTGTTCGATTGAAAACGTTGATCCGGTCGGCGTGCACACGGGCGACTCGATCACAGTTGCGCCCGCGCTCACCCTCACCGACCGCGAATACCAGAACCTCCGCGACATCGGCATCGACATCATTCGGGCCGTCGGCGTCGACACCGGTGGATGCAACATCCAGTTCGCTGTCGACCCCAGGAACGGGCGCGTCATCGTCATCGAGATGAACCCGCGCGTCTCGCGGTCCTCCGCGTTGGCGTCGAAGGCCACGGGGTTCCCGATCGCGAAGATCGCGGCGAAGCTCGCCATTGGTTACCGACTGGATGAGATCCCGAACGACATCACCAGGGTCACGCCCGCCTCGTTCGAGCCGACCCTCGACTATGTCGTGGTGAAGGTCCCGCGCTTCGCGTTCGAGAAATTTCCGGCCGCCGACACCACCCTGACGACGACGATGAAATCCGTGGGCGAGGCCATGGCGATCGGTCGGAACTACTCGACCGCTCTTCAGAAGGCACTCCGATCGCTCGAGAAGCGCGGCAGCAGCTTCCACTGGTCGGGAGAACCCGGCGATAAGAAGACGCTCCTCGAGATCGCCGCCGTACCCACGGACGGACGGATCGTAACGGTGCAGCAGGCGCTGCGTGCCGGCGCGACAATCGACGAGGTGTTCGAGGCGACCGGCATCGACCCGTGGTTCATCGATCAGATCGTCCTCATCAATGAGGTCGCTGCCGAGGTCGCAACCCTGCGGCCGCTTGATGCAGCTCTCTTCCGCCTCGCAAAGGACCACGGCTTCAGCGACGCACAGATTGCGCAGTTGCGCGGGCTCGACCAGAGCCAGGTACGTGCGGCGCGCTGGAGCGTCGGGGTTCGACCGGTTTACAAGACCGTGGACACCTGCGCCGGTGAGTTTCCGGCGCTCACCCCCTACCACTACTCGAGCTACGACCTCGAGACCGAGGTGATCCCGAGCGACCGGCGCAAGGTGGTCATCCTCGGGTCCGGCCCGAATCGCATCGGCCAGGGCATCGAGTTCGACTACAGCTGCGTGCACGCCTCATTCGCCCTGCACGACGCGGGGTACGAAACCGTGATGATCAACTGCAACCCCGAGACCGTATCGACCGATTACGACACCAGCGACCGGCTCTATTTCGAGCCGCTCACACTCGAGGACGTGCTCGAGATCATCCATGCCGAGAGCCAGAGCGGTGAGCTCGTCGGCGTGATCGTGCAGCTCGGCGGCCAGACCGCACTCGGTCTCGCACAGGGACTTAAGGATGCTGGCGTTCCGATCCTCGGCACGTCGCCCGAGGCAATCGACCTGGCCGAGGAGCGTGGCCTGTTCGCGAAGATCCTCGAGCGGGCGAAGCTGCTGGCTCCAAAGAACGGCACCGCGACCAATGGCCGTGACGCCGTCGCTGTAGCAGAGAACATCGGCTACCCGGTGCTCGTCCGACCGTCTCACGTGCTCGGCGGACGCGGCATGGAGATCGTGTACGACACCGAGGCGATGATCGACTACTTCGATCGGGTCCGCGACCTCGGCATCATCGGGCCCGGTTCGCCGCTGCTCGTCGACCGCTTCCTCGACGATGCCATCGAGATCGACGTCGACGCCCTCTACGACGGGCACGAGCTGTACATCGGCGGCATTATGGAGCACATCGAGGAGGCCGGGATCCACTCCGGCGACTCGGCGTGCACGCTGCCACCCGTCACGCTCGGTCGGGATGTGCTGAATCGCGTGCGCGACGCGACGCTCGGTATCGCCGAGGGAATCGGCGTTCGCGGGCCCCTCAACGTGCAGTTCGCGATCGGCCAGGGAGTGCTCTACGTCCTCGAGGCCAACCCGCGCGCGTCGCGCACGGTCCCGTTCGTCTCGAAGGCGCTCGGCATTCCGCTCGCCAAGGCCGCCTCGCTGATCATGATCGGTCGTAGGATACGCGAGCTGGTGGACAGCGGACTGTTGCCGGTCCAGGACGGCTCGGTGGTTCCCATGGATGCTCCGGTGGCGGTGAAGGAGGCGGTGTTGCCGTTCCGACGCTTCAGGACGCGCGAGGGCAACGTTGTGGATTCCGTTCTCGGCCCGGAGATGCGTTCGACGGGTGAGGTCATGGGAATCGACTCGAACTTCCCGCGCGCGTTCGCCAAGAGCCAGGAGGCGGCTTACGGCGGTCTGCCGGCAACGGGCTCGGTCTTCGTTTCGGTGGCCGATCGGGACAAACGCGCGATCATCCTGCCGGTGCTGCGGCTCAGCCAGCTCGGGTTCGAGATCCTGGCCACCGAAGGAACCGCGGAGATTCTCAGTCGCAATGGAATCCCCTCGACCGTGGTCCGCAAGTATTTCCTCGGGCAGCAGTCCTCGGCCGGCTCGCCGTCAATTGTCGAACTGATCAACGAGGGCCGAGTGGATGTGGTGATCAACACGCCCAGCGGACGCAGCGCCCGCGCGGACGGTTACGAGATCCGTACGGCAACCGTCGCCGCCGACAAGCCGCTGTTCACGACGATCGCCCAGTTGGCAGCTGCCGTCGCTTCGTTCGAGGCGATTCGCGACGGCTTCGACGTCCGGAGCCTGCAGGACTACGCCCTCGATCGGGCCGCGCGTCTCGAGGCGGAGGTCGCCGGGTGAGTGTCGACGACTTCGGCACGCGCCTGTCTGCCGTCTTCAGGAACTCCGGGCACCTGTGTGTCGGAATCGACCCCCATCCATACCTCCTTCAGCAGTGGAACCTTCCCGAGAGCGGGCACGGCCTGCGTGAATTCGGCAAGCGCGTAGTCGCGGCGGCCACGGGCACGGTCGGAATCGTCAAGCCACAGGTGGCCTTCTTCGAGCGCCACGGTTCGGCTGGCTACGACGCGCTGGAACACACGCTTCAGGATGCGCGCAAGGCTGGTCTGCTCGTGATCGCCGATGCAAAGCGTGGCGACGTCGGGACCAGCGTCGAGGCCTACGCGCAGGCGTGGCTCACGCCCGGCGCCCCGCTCGAGGCGGACGCAATGACAGTGAGCGCCTACCAGGGCGTCGGTTCGCTGTCCGCGCCGATGATCCTCGCCCGGGAGCACGGCAAGGGACTGTTCATCCTCGCGGCCACGTCCAACCCGGAGTCCTTCGTGACGCAGACGGCAGTAGTGGGTGGTGGACAGGCCGTTCCACGAACGGTCGCCGCGAGTATCGTGGACGAGGTGAACAGGAGCAACGCGGCACCACTTGGCTCGTTCGGCGTCGTGATCGGTGCAACCGTCTCGCTGGCCGATTTCGGGCTCACCGGCGACGACCTGTCGGTCACCCCTATCCTCGCTCCCGGCTTCGGTTTCCAGGGGGCCGGACTCGGTTCGCTTCGAACGACGTATGGCGCCGCCGCCGCGAACACGATCGTCAGTTCGTCCCGGGGCATCCTGGAGGCGGGACCGGGCGGCGTTCGGGCAGCGATCTCGGCGCAGGCGGTCGAGCTCGAACGAGTCTTCGCCGCATGAGCCCGCGTCCCGATCCGCCCGAAGTCGACCGAGTCGCAGCATCGCGCGCGGCCGTAGCGGCCCGCCGCGCCCGCGCCGCGGTGAAGCACGACATCGCGACGCACGCGCGCACGGCACGGGATGTTCTTGACACGGCGTGGACGAACCCGCACTCGGCCGAGGCGGGGCTTCGAGTACGTGAACTGCTGACGAGCGTGCCGACCCTCGGCCCCGTTCGCGCCGCCAAGGTGATGGGGGAGCTGGGCATCGCGGAATCGAAGCGGGCCGCCGGGCTCGGCGTGCGACAGCGATCCGAGCTCTGGAACTACCTGTCGAGCCGCGAGGGCGGAACGGCGCCCGGCCGACTGGTCGTGCTCGCCGGGCCGACCGCCGTGGGCAAGGGCTCGGTCTCCAGTTACATCCGCGAGAACTACCCGGAGATCCATTTCAGCGTCTCCGCCACCACCCGCCCGCCTCGTCCCGGCGAGGTGGACGGTGTTCACTACTACTTCGTGAGCGACGCCGAGTTCGACCGGATGATCGACGATCACGAGCTGCTCGAGTGGGCGGTCGTGCACAACTCGTACCGATATGGCACTCCCCGGCCGCCCATCGACGCCGCGCTCGCCGCCGGAATGCGCGTCCTGCTGGAGATCGATCTGCAGGGCGCGCGCAACGTTCGCGCCGAGGTGCCGAGCGCCGTTCTGGTGTTCCTTCTGCCGCCGACCTGGGAAGAGCTGGTTCGACGGCTGACGGGACGCGGCACGGAAGACCCGGCGGAACAGGCCCGTCGACTCGAGACTGCGAAGGTCGAACTCGCGGCCCAGGACGAGTTCGATTTTCGTGTCGTGAACACCGAGGTCGGCGCAGCGGCGCGAGAGGTCGTAGAATTGATGACACTGTCTTCCCGCAGGCCCTAGGCCCTGGCGGCATTCGCTTCTATCAAAGGAACTCCCATGGCTGACAAGCAGACCGGAATCATCGACCCGCCCATCGACGAGTTGCTGTCGAAGGTCGACTCGAAGTACGCGCTCGTCATCTTCGCCTCGAAGCGTGCGCGCCAGATCAACGACTACTACGCCGACCTGCACGAGGGAAGCCTCTTCGACAACGTGGGGCCGCTCGTCGACTCCACCATCGACGACAAGCCACTCTCCGTCGCTCTCCGTGAAATCAACGACGACCGTCTCGTTCTCACGTCGCTGATCGAAGAGTAAGTACCCTCTCACCCTCGAGAACCCCATCCACATGAAGGTCGTCGTCGGGATCACGGGGGGAATCGCGGCCTACAAGGCCGTGAGTGTCGTGCGCGCCCTCGTGCTCGCCGGCCACTCCGTGCAGGTCATTGCGACGGACGCCGCACTCCGATTCGTTGGGAAGCCGACGCTCGAGGCGATCAGCCGCAACCCCGTGTACAGCGAGCTGTACGAGGGCGTCGCGGAGGTGCGGCACGTGGCGCTCGGCCAGGCCGCGGACCTCATCGTGGTCGCGCCGGCGACTGCGAATTTCCTGGCTCAGCTCGCGGGCGGATTCGCGCCTGACCTGCTGGGAAACACGATCCTCGCAAGCCGCGCACCCCTCGTGGTCGCTCCGGCGATGCACACGGAGATGTGGCAAAACGCGGCGACCCAGGCCAACGTGGCACTGCTGCGCGAGCGTGGCGTGACGATCGTCGGCCCCGCCGTCGGGCAGCTGACCGGCGCCGATTCGGGCCCGGGACGGATGTCCGAGCCGGAGGACATCGTGGAGACCGCTCTGGCACTGATCGCGAGCTCGCATGACCTCGCAGGTCGACGAATCCTGATCACGGCCGGCGGCACGCGCGAGCCACTGGACCCGGTTCGCTTTATCGGCAACCGTTCGAGCGGTAAACAGGGAATTGCGCTCGCCCTCGCGGCCCGCGCTCGTGGTGCGGATGTCACGCTGATTACGGCGAACGTGGAGGTTCCGCTCCCCGACGGTATCGACGTCCTTAGCGTGGGAACCACCGCAGAGTTGGCCGCCGCGGTCGAGGACCGCAGAACACACGCGGAAGTCGTGATCATGGCGGCGGCCGTAGCCGACTACAGACCGGAAACCGTCGCCGGCTCCAAGATCAAGAAAGAGACTCAGGGCGACATCCTGAGCGTCACTCTGGTACGAAATCCCGACATCCTCGCCGATCTCTCGGCGTCCCGTTCACACGGTCAGGTTGTTGTCGGATTCGCCGCAGAGACCGAGACGGACGAGGCCGCGCTGCTGGAGCTGGGCCGCGCAAAGATCGCTCGGAAGGGCTGCGACTACCTCGTCCTCAACAGCGTCGGCTGGAACACCGGCTTCGCCACGGAGGGCAACGCCGTCAGAATCCTGAACGCGGCTGGCGATATAGTTGGCGAGGCCAGCGGCTCGAAACGAGCGGTGGCCGATCGTATTTTGGACGTGCTCCTGTAGTCACCAAATCCTGTGGAGAACCCTCGATGAGCCGAGAACTGCGCCTGTTCACCTCCGAGTCAGTGACCGAGGGTCATCCCGACAAGATCTGTGATCAGATCAGCGACAGCATCCTGGATGCCCTCCTGACGGAAGATCGCAACTCCCGCGTCGCCGTCGAGACGCTGGTCACGACGGGTCTCGTGCACGTGGCGGGCGAGGTCACGACGAGTGGCTACGTGGACATTCCGGGGATCGTTCGGAAGCGAATCACCGATATCGGCTACGACTCCTCTGAAGTCTGGTTCGACGGCCGCTCCTGTGGAGTTGAGATCTCCATCGGCTCCCAGTCTCCCGACATTGCCCAGGGCGTGGACAGTGCGCAGGAGGCGCGCGAGTCCGGCAGCACGGACGCTGACGACGCCCAGGGCGCGGGCGATCAGGGCATCATGTTCGGCTACGCCACCACCGAGACCCCCGAGTTCATGCCCCTGCCGATCTGGCTGGCCCACCGCATGGCGGAGCAGCTGGCGGAGGTTCGTAAGTCGGGATTGGTCGACTACCTGCGCCCGGACGGTAAGACGCAGGTGACGATCGGCTACGACGGCGTTGTCCCGCGAACCGTCGACACCGTGGTGCTGTCGACCCAACACTCCCCGAAGATCTCCATTGAAGACCTCCGCGCCGCGATGATCGAGCTGGTCATCGACCCCGTACTTGCCCGGGTCGAGCTCGATTCGTCCGCTAAGAAGACCTTCATCAACCCGACCGGCGTCTTCCACATCGGCGGACCGCAGGGCGACGCTGGCCTCACCGGTCGCAAGATCATCGTCGATACCTACGGCGGCGCATCCCGTCACGGTGGCGGTGCGTTCAGCGGCAAGGACCCGTCGAAGGTCGACCGCTCCGCCGCGTACGCTATGCGCTGGGTGGCCAAGAACGCCGTGGCCGCCGGTCTGGCGGATCGCCTCGAAGTGCAGGTCGCGTACGCGATCGGCAAGGCGGCACCGGTCGGACTGTACGTCGAGAGCTTCGGTAGCGGACACGTCGATGACGAGACGATCATCTCCGCCATCCGCGAGGTCTTCGACCTTCGTCCGGCGAGCATCATCCGGGAACTCAACCTTCTCCGTCCGATCTATGCGCAGACGTCGACGTACGGGCACTTCGGTCGCGAGTTGCCCGACTTCGGGTGGGAGAAGCTTGATCGAGTAGACGCGCTGCGCAGCGCCGCCAGGCTCTAGCAGTGCCGTCCGGGCCGTCGATCGCTCGGGTGTGGGTGGATTCGCCCCTTCCGCAGCTCGATCGCCTGTTCGATTACCGGATCCCCGAGACGCTGTCCGCGGACATCAGCGTCGGTGTGCGCGTGCGTGTGCCGTGGCGCTCGGCGGGGCGATTCGTCGATGCCTACGTGATCGAGTTGGCCGACCGGGTGGAGTTCACCGGCGCTCTGAGCGAGGTTGAGGCGGTCGTATCCGCCGTGCCGGTGCTCGCTCCCGAGGTGGCAATGCTGGCCCGCAGGGCAGCGGATCGCGCGGCGGGCTCGGCGATTGACATCGTGCGGGTCGCCGTTCCCGGGCGTCAGGCCCGCGTGGAAAAGGCCTGGCTGGCCGCCAAGCCCGCCTCTGAGCTGCCTCCGATCCAGGCCGCTCCAGTTGCCGGCTATGTCGCCGACCTCATCGAGTCGACGGTCGCCTCCGGTGGCCGCCTTGCCGTGGATGCGATCCCTCTCGGGGTCGAGGTCGCCCCGGGCGTGTGGGTCGGCCAGTGGGCCGTTACACTCGCCGCCGCCGCCAGTATCTCTGTCGCCGCGGGGAAGTCTGCCATCCTCGCCGTTCCCGACTATCGCGACCAGGAACAGCTCGCCGCAGCCCTCGCCGCAGCGCTACCCGAGAACCGCGTCGTACATCTCGACGCGCGCCAGTCCAACCCGGATCGCTACCGCGCATTCCTTCGATGTCACGGTTCCGATGCCCTGGTAATCATCGGCAATCGCTCGGTCATCTACGCGCCGGCACGCAACCTCGGCCTGATCGGAGTGTGGGATGACGGCGATCCACTGCACAGCGAACCGCTGGCCCCATACGTCCACACCCGCGATGCGGCGCTGCTTCGTCAGGAGCAGCAACAGTGCGCGCTCCTCTTCGTCGGTCACTCGCGCAGCACCGAGGTGGAGCGGCTCGTCGAGCTCGGCTGGCTCGAGTCGGTCGCGCCCACTCCGAGCATGCGGCCGAAGGTCATCCCGACGGCCGCTCAACTGTCCGGGGATCGACTGGCGGCGCAGGCTCGGATCCCGTCCAGCGCCTGGCGTCAGGCGAGCGATGCGGCCAAAACGGGCCCGGTCCTGGTGCAGGTCGCGCGTCCGGGGTACGCCCCGCGGCTCGCCTGCGTCGACTGCGGCCAGTCCGCTCGCTGCCTTCGCTGCGAGGGACCGCTAGCCCAGAAGACGTCGCGTTCGATCCCCGCGTGCTCGTGGTGTGGGGCTCTGGCGGTCGACTGGCACTGCGAGAACTGCGAGGGGACGCGGCTCCGGCTGGTTGGTGCCGGCGGCGCCTCCCGTACGGCCGAGGACCTCGGGAGGGCCTTCCCGGGCGTGCGAATTGTGGTGGCTGATGGCGAGCGCCCCATCCTGTCTGTCGGTTCCGAACCGGCGATCGTCATCGCGACCCGCGGCGCCGAGCCGCGGGCGGCCGGCGGATACCGCGCGGTCCTGCTGCTCGACGGGGATCGGATGGCGGCGCGCGAGAGCCTGCGCGTCGGCGAGGATTGTCTGCGGTGGTGGTCGAACGCGACCGCGCTGGCTGCGCGCGGCGCACCGGTCTTCCTGGTGGGAGTCGGCGGCGCGCTGGCGAGCGCTCTCTCGACCTGGCGGCAAGCCGACTACGCGCGGGCAGAACTTGCGGATCGTCGGCGACTCCGATTCCCGCCCGCGATCCGCGTCGCCTCGGTGACTGGCGCCCTGGAAGCGGTGTCGAAAGCGGTGGCGACCGTGTCGATCGCACCGGAAGATGTACTCGGTCCGGTGGAGACGGGGCAGGGGAGTGTGCGCACGATTCTCCGATTCGACTACGCCGCGGGTGCCGAGATCGCGGCGGAGCTTCGGGCTGAGATCATCCGTAGCGCAACGTCGCGCCGTCGCTCTCTCGCCGCGAAAGGGTTCTCCGGCCCACTTCCGCCGAACCTGCGCGTTCGCCTCGACGACGTCGAACCCTTCGGTCAGTAACGGCCCACCGTCCGCCGCCTGAGAGAATGGAGGCGTGCCCCCGCTCTCGCTCGTCTTCGCCGGTTCGCCTGCGGCGGCGGTACCCAGCCTCCTGGCACTGCATCGCACCGAGCACCGCATCGCGGCGGTCCTCACGCGTGAGGCGGCTCCGCACGGCCGTCGCGGCGTCCTGACCGAGACACCGGTCGCAGAGGCAGCCGAAGCGCTCGGCCTGCGGATTATCCGCGCCAATCGGCTCGCCGGCCAGGCCACGGAGGCGATCACCGACCTGAGGCCCGATCTGGGCGTGATTGTGGCTTACGGCGGCCTGGTGCGCGAGCCATTGCTCTCGACTCCTCGGCTCGGCTGGATCAATCTCCATTTCTCACTTCTGCCGCGCTGGAGCGGCGCGGCGCCGGTGCAGCGGGCCATCATGGCGGGCGATGACCTTACCGGCGCAAGCGTCTTCCAGCTGGTCCCGGAACTGGACGCTGGCGACGTCTTCGGAACCCTCACCCAACCGATCGGCGCCCTGGAGACGGCGGGCCACCTGCTGACGTCTCTCGCCGAGTCGGGCGCCGAGCTGCTCGTGCGCGTCGTGGACGCCCTGGCCGACGGAACGGCGCGCGCCGTCCAACAGGCGGGCGACGTCTCGCTGGCGCCGAAACTCAGCCTCGAAGACGGACGCGTCGACTGGACGGCGAACGCCAACGATGTCGCTAACCTCGTCCGCGGTGTGACGCCGGAGCCGGGGGCTTTTACGACGATCGATGAGGGCCGACTGAAGGTTCTGGATGCCGCGATCGCCCGCGACGCACCTCCGCTACCGCCCGGTGCGCTCAACCTGGACGGACGTCGACTGCTGATCGGAACCGCGAGCGATCCGATCGAACTGGTGCGCGTACAGCCGGCCGGCAAGAAGCCGATGGCCGCGGCAGACTGGTGGCGAGGTCGACCGACCGATGCCGGGAGGATTGCCCGGTGAGCGCTCGTGAGGTGCCGCGGCGGCGCGGAAGCGTCCAGCCTGCGCGCCAGATCGCCCTGGATATCCTGATCGCCGTCCGCGAGACCGACGCCTACGCGAACCTGCTCCTTCCGGTACGACTGGAACGTGCTCGGCTGTCCGAAGCCGACGCGGGGCTCGCCACCGAGCTCACCTACGGAACCCTGAGGCTCCGTGGCTATTACGACCGGGTGATCGAGATCGCCGCTCACCGACCGTCGACCGAGATCGATGGTCGAATCCTGGATGTCTTGCGACTGGCCTGCCACCAGCTGCTGTCGATGAGGGTCGCACAGCACGCCGCCGTCGACGAGGCGGTGAGCCAGGCCGGGTCGGTCGGATCCAACTCGGCGACGGGCTTCGTAAACGGTGTTCTTCGCACGATCACCCGCACACCGGCGGAGGAGTGGCGCGAGCGAGTCCTTGCTGCTGCAGCGAGTCCGGACGAGCGACTGGCGGCCGAGTTCTCCCACCCGGAATGGGTGCTGCGGGCCTTTCGACAGGCCCTTGCAGCCGAGGGCCGCGAGGACGAACTGGAAGCCCTGTTGTCCGCCGACAACGCTCCACCCCGCGTCAGCCTGACGGCACTGCCCGGCGAGTCGACAGTGGCTGAGTTGGCGGCGGAGCCGAGTATCTACTCGCCCGTCGGGGCGACGCTCCAGCGTGGCGACCCCGCGCGCGTCGAACTTGTCAGGGCCGGTCGCGTCCGGGTGCAGGATGAGGGCTCCCAGCTCGCGGCCCTCGCGCTGAGTCGCGCCCGGCCGGTAGTCGCGGGGGAGCGTTGGCTCGACCTGTGCGCCGGGCCGGGGGGCAAGGCCGCCCTACTTGCCGCGGAAGCGGCGCTCGGCGGAGCCACGCTCGTGGCGAACGAGCTGGTTCCCGCGCGCGCGACACTCGTCCGAAACGCTCTGGCGGTGTTCGATCCGACCCCCGAGGTACTCGAAACGGATGGGACGACGTTCGGCGAACGATACGGGGAGTCGTTCGACCGCATTTTGCTGGACGCGCCGTGTACGGGACTGGGGGCGCTCCGCCGACGGCCGGAGGCCCGCTGGCGCAAACAGCCAAAGGATGTCGCGGACCTCGCCGCCCTGCAGTTCGAGCTGCTGCGCTCCGCAGTTGACGCGCTGCGGCCGGGCGGTGTGCTGGCTTACGTCACCTGCTCGCCTCACCTGGGCGAGACGCGGGTTGCGGTTCAGTCGGCAATGCGGAAGCTCGGTGACACGCTGTCGTTGCTCGATACGCAGTCCGTTCTCGCGGGCCTGACGCGGATGCCGCTCGATCTGCCCGAGGCTCCGCACGTGCAACTGTGGCCGCACCGGCACGGCACCGATGCCATGTTCATCCAGCTGTTCGAGAAGCATCGGTAGGTTGGGGTCATGACCGTTCGAATCAGCCCGTCGATCCTGTCCGCGGACTTCGCCAACTTCGATTCGGAGCTCCAGCGGATCGCAGCGGCGGACCTCATCCACGTGGACGTCATGGATAACCACTTCGTGCCCAATCTCACGTTCGGCCTCCCGATGGTCCAGCGGCTGCAGCAGGTGACACCAAAACCACTGGACGTGCACCTGATGCTCGAGGACCCGGATCGGTGGGCTCCCGGATACGCGGAGGCGGGCGCGTTCTCGGTCACATTTCACGCCGAGGCGACCGGAGATGCAGTCGGTCTGGCGAGGAGACTCCGTGACATCGGTGCTCGCGCGGGGCTCGCGCTCAAGCCCGGCACACCGGTCGACGACTACCTGGAACTCGCCGAGGAATTCGACCAGATCCTCGTAATGACGGTCGAGCCCGGTTTCGGCGGCCAGTCATTTATGGCCGACATGATGCCGAAGCTCGTTGCGCTCCGCGAGGTGGTCGATCGCACCGGCCTCGACATCTGGCTGCAGGTCGACGGAGGGGTCACGGAGGAGACGATCGTCGTCGCGGCCGAGGCCGGCGCGAACACGTTCGTCGCGGGATCGAGCGTCTTCGGTGCACAGGATCCGACGGTCGCGATCGCGGGTCTCCGCGCGGCCGCGGAGGCACACGCGCACTAACGTTCGACGTCTGGTTGGATAGAGGTATGACTGAGAAGACCAAGCCAGAAATCGACTTCTACGACGGCCCCGAGCCGACCGAGCTGGTCATTCGGGACATCGAGGTCGGCACGGGCGCCGAGGCGCAGCCGGGATCGACCGTCGACGTTCACTATCTCGGCGTGGACTTCGAGTCCGGCGAGGAGTTCGACTCGTCCTGGAGCCGCAACCAGTCGATCGACTTTCCCCTGAACAACCTCATCAAGGGCTGGCAGGAAGGCATCCCCGGCATGCAGGTCGGGGGTCGTCGTGAACTCATCTGCCCGCCGCACCTGGCGTACGGCCCCGCCGGCGGCGGCCATCGCCTCTCGGGTCGCACCCTGATCTTCGTGATCGACCTGCTCGGCGTCAAGTAACGAGCCGAATTCCCCTCCGTGCGCCTGTAGCCTTGGGGGGTGAAATCCTTCGAGGGGCTGTTCGCGGAACTCAGTGAGAAGGCGACCACGCGACCCGAGGGTTCGGGAACGGTCGTCGAGCTGGATGCGGGAGTGCACGCCATCGGCAAGAAGATCGTGGAAGAGGCGGCCGAAGTCTGGATGGCCGCCGAATACCAGTCCGAGACCGAGACGGCCGAAGAGATCTCGCAGTTGATCTATCACCTGCAGGTACTGATGGTCGCGAAGGGACTGACGCCGGTCGACGTCTATCGACATCTCTGAGCTTTTCGCACCCTCCCACCACTAGCTCTAGCCGAGGCCCCGCACGTGCGCGCCGCGGTTGTTACCTGAGGAATATGCCGAATGCTGAGAATCGCAGTACCCAACAAGGGCTCGCTGAGCGAGACGGCGGCAGAAATGCTGCTGGAGGCCGGATACGCCGGCCGTCGTGACCCGCGCGCCCTCACCGTCGCGGACGCACGTAACGACGTCGAGTTCTTCTACCTGCGGCCGCGTGATATCGCGACCTATGTCGGCTCGGGCGCTCTCGACGTCGGGATTACCGGACGGGATCTCCTGCTCGATTCCGGTTCGAGTGCTGTCGAAATCGCGAGCCTCGACTTCGGCGGGTCGACGTTCCGGTTCGCCGGCACCACCGGACGCTTCAGCGAACTGGGCGAACTCGAGGGTGTGCGGGTTGCGACCAGCTATCCGGGGCTCGTCGGCGCCTTCCTGAAGTCCCACGGAGTCACGGCCGAGCTCGTCGCCCTTGACGGCGCGGTCGAGTCAGCGGTGAAGCTCGGAGTCGCGGATGCGGTCGCCGACGTCGTGTCCACCGGTTCGACCCTTCGCGCCCAGGGCCTGGAGATCTTCGGCCCGGTCATCCTGGAGTCGAGTGCCGTTCTGATCAGCGCGAACGTGGACCTTCCCGGTATCGCAACCCTGCAGCGTCGGCTGCAGGGCGTGCTCGTGGCGCAGCAGTACGTCATGGTGGATTACGACGTACCCGTGAAATATCTCGGGGCCGCGACATCCGTTACTCCCGGGCGCGATTCGCCGACGATCTCGCCGCTGCAGGATCCGGAGTGGGTCGAGGTGCGAGCCATGGTTCCCCGCGCGGAGATCAACCAGATCATGGACCGGCTCTACGAGATCGGTGCGCGAGCGATCCTGGTGACGTCCATTCTGGCCGCGAGGCTCTGACATGACGCTCGCCGTTCGAGTCATCCCGTGCCTCGACGTCGCCGCCGGTCGAGTGGTGAAGGGCGTCAATTTCCTGAACCTGCGCGATGCCGGAGATCCGGTCGAGCTCGCCGCACGCTACTACGAGCAGGGTGCGGACGAGATCACCTTCCTCGACGTGACGGCAACGGTCGACGACCGCGCGACGATGTACGACGTCGTGACCGCGACCGCCGAGCAGGTGTTCATCCCGCTGACCGTTGGCGGGGGAGTGCGCGAGGTCGACGATGTGGCGCGCCTGCTGGCGAGCGGAGCAGACAAGGTGGGCGTGAACAGCGCCGCGATTCGCAGGCCCGACCTGATCGATGAGATCGCCGATCGGTTCGGAGCCCAGGTACTGGTGCTGAGCCTGGATGTGAAACGCGCCTCTTCTGGTTCGGCGCGCGGTTCCGGATTCGTCGTCACCACCCACGGTGGACGGCTCGAGACCGAACTGGACGCACTCGACTGGGCGCGCGAAGCAATCGAGCGAGGCGCCGGTGAGCTGTTGGTCAACTCGATCGACGCCGACGGGACTAAGCAGGGATTCGACCTCGAACTCGTTGCGCTGATGCGGGAACTCAGTTCGGTCCCGGTGATTGCCAGCGGCGGCGCGGGAGCTCTCGGCGACTTTGCTCCGGCGATCGCGGCTGGGGCGGACGCGGTTTTAGCGGCATCCGTGTTCCACGATGGTGAACTGACGGTGGGCGACGTTAAGCACGCGCTGGCCGAGGCGGGAGTGCTGACCAGATGAACGAGACCGATGTGCGGGCCGTGATCGACCGAATCGCCTTCGACGCGAAGGGGCTCGTTCCGGCGATCATCCAGGAGGAGGGCACGCGCGACGTGCTCATGCTCGGCTACATGGACGACGAGGCGGTGCGTCGCACACTCACCGAGGGCAGGGTGACGTTCTGGTCGCGGAGCCGCCAGGAGTACTGGCGCAAGGGCGACACGAGCGGCAATCGGCAGTACGTTCGCGCGGCCGCGCTCGACTGCGATGCTGATGCACTCCTCGTCACCGTCCACCAGGTCGGCCCGGCGTGTCACACCGGTGCGCACGCGTGCTTCGATGTCGATCCCCTCGAACCCGTGATTGGATCAGAGGATGGCGGTAGCTAGGCAGGTCGACGTGACGGTTCCGGAGGCACGCGCCAGGAAACTGCGGCTCTACACGATTGTGGCCATTGGGCTCGTTGCGGTCCTCACGCTGCTGACGACCACGCAGACGTGGTGGACGCTTCGCCTGGCCACGCGTTCGCTGCCGATCGCCGGCACGGTTGCCGGACCGGCGCTGGCGGCCCTGGCGCTCTGTGCGGTGGTGCTTGCCGCCGCTCTCGCTCTCGCCGGCCCCGTGTTCCGCCTCGTGCTGGGCTTGCTGCAGTTGCTGCTTTCGTTCACGATCGTGTTCACCACGATCCTGTCGCTGGTGCATCCGGACCAGCCATCTGAGTCGGCCGTGCAGACCGCCACCGGAATTGCCGGGTCCGCCTCCATCGACCATCTGATCAAGTCCGTGACACTTACCCCGTGGGGTTTTGTCGCGGTGGCGCTCGGCTTCGTCGCGTTCGTTCTCGGCATCTGGCTGCTGCTGACCTTCCGGGTCTGGCCCGCAGCCTCGCGTCGCTACCAGGCAGTCCGGTTCCAGCCCGCGGACGGCCCTCGGGATGCCGTGGTCGACTGGGATGCGCTCAGCGAGGGCACGGATCCCACCGCGGAGCCTGGCCCGGCCGGGCCGGTGAAACCGGTAAAGTAGAGCCACAGTTACACGAGAGAACCCAAGGAGAATCGTGCCAGCAGGTACCGTCCCAGGCCACGGTAATTCGCCCGCAGCGTGGACTGCCGTCATCATTATGCTCGTCGCATTCGTGATCGGTACCTTCGCCTTCTGGTTCGACGTGCCGTGGCTCGTGTGGGCATCCGCGGGCCTGCTCGTTGTCGGCGGGTTGGTCGGCCTCGTGCTGAAGCTCGCGGGCTTCGGTGTCGGCGGCGATCGCTACCAACCCAAATCACACGCGTAAGTCGGCTCATTTCTAACGACATGCTTGCCGAGCTGGTCGCCGGGGCTCTCGAAGACGCTTCGGACAGGCGCTCTGCTGTCCCCCTCGCGCAGGTTGAAGCTGCCGCTACCCGCTGCGCGCCCGCCCTCGACGTGCTGGCGGCGCTGGCCCCCGCCGAGCGAGTGAAGATCATCGCGGAAGTGAAGCGCGCCAGTCCCTCACGAGGAACGCTCGCCGAGATCCGGGATCCCGCAGTCCTCGCTTCCGCGTACGAGACCGGCGGAGCGAGCGCGATCAGTGTTCTCACCGAGGGTCGCCGGTTCGGCGGTTCACTCCAGGACCTCGAGCTGGTTCGCGCGACCGTGTCCATCCCGATACTGCGCAAGGATTTCATCTCCGACCTGTACCAGGTCTTCGAAGCGCGTGCAGCCGGCGCCGATCTCGTTCTCCTGATCGTCGCCGCCCTCGATCAGGGCCCGATGCAGGAACTGTTCGATCTGATCGGTGAACTGGGGATGACGGCACTCGTCGAGGCGCACTCGGCCGAGGAGGTCGAGCGCGCCCTGGACGTCGGCGCGAGCATTGTCGGCGTGAACGCCCGCAATTTGAGCACGTTCGGCCTCGACCGCGACCTCTTCGGGTCGCTGGCCGACTCCATACCGTCCGGTGTCATCCGGGTCGCCGAATCTGCGGTCAAGACGTCGGCGGATGTCGCCCACTATCGCGAGGCGGGTGCGGACGTCGTTCTTGTCGGCGAGGCCCTCGTCACCGGTGGCGACCCGATCGCGACGCTGCACGAATTCCGTTCGGTCTGAAAAGGACACTCCCATGGCATTGCGTGACCAGCTCGGCCCGTATTTCGGTGAATACGGCGGCCGCTTCGTTCCCGAATCCCTGATTGCCGCGCTGGACGAGCTCGATGCCGCCTATCAGGCCGCACGCGTCGATCCGGCGTTCCAGGCCGAGCTCCTGGAGCTGCAGAAGACGTATACCGGTCGGCCCTCGATCATCACCGAAGTGCCTCGGTTCGCACAGCACGCCGGCGGTGCCAGGGTGATCCTTAAGCGCGAGGACTTGAATCACACGGGCTCCCACAAGATCAACAACGTCCTGGGGCAGGCGCTCGTCGCCCGTCGACTCGGCAAGAAGCGTCTGATCGCAGAGACGGGTGCGGGGCAGCACGGAGTCGCCACGGCGACGGCTGCGGCGCTGTTCGGCATGGAGTGCGTCGTCTACATGGGCGAGGTGGACACCGAGCGCCAGGCACTCAATGTGGCTCGCATGCGCCTGCTGGGCGCGACGGTCATCCCCGTGACGACCGGGTCCCGCACGCTGAAAGATGCGATCAACGACGCGCTTCGCGACTGGGTCGCCAACGTCGACACCACGCACTACCTGCTCGGGACAGTGGCCGGGCCGCATCCGTTCCCGGTCATGGTCCGCGACTTCCACAAGGTCATCGGTGAGGAGGCGCGGGCGCAGGTGCTCGAGCTGACGGGGGTCCTTCCCGACGCGGTCACGGCCTGCGTTGGAGGCGGTAGCAACGCGATGGGCATCTTCCACGCCTTCCTGGATGACCCGGGCGTCGCGCTGTATGGGTACGAGGCTGCGGGCGAGGGGCATCTGACGGAGCGTCACGCCGCGACCCTCACGCGCGGTCGCCCCGGTGTACTGCACGGTGCGCGGAGCTACCTGCTCCAGGACGAGGACGGCCAGACGATCGAATCGCACTCCATCTCGGCCGGCCTCGACTATCCGGGCGTCGGGCCGGAACACGCCTGGCTCTCCGACATCGGTCGCGCGACGTACCTGCCGATTACCGACGACGAGGCCATGCAGGCTCTCCGGCTGCTCAGTCTGACCGAGGGAATCATTCCCGCCATCGAGTCCGCCCACGCACTGGCCGGCACGATCAAGCTGGGCAGGGAACTTGGCGGCGGCTCGACCATCCTCGTCAATCTGAGCGGGCGCGGCGACAAAGACATGGAGACCGCGGGAAAGTACTTCGACATCCTCGATGCCGCCGCCCTGGCGGACCAGGATGTCGCTCCCGTCCGGCCCGACGAGCTCGGAACGGGAGCGAGCGAATGAGCCGCGTCGCGGATGTCATCGCCGCGCGGAAGGCCGAGGGCAGTGGCGCGCTGATCGGGTATCTCCCGGTCGGCTACCCCGATCTCGCCACCAGCATCGAAGCTGCGGTGGCGCTGGCAGAAAACGGCGTGGACGCCATCGAACTCGGTCTTCCGTACTCGGATCCCGTCATGGATGGCGTCGTCATCCAGCAGGCGACCCAGGCGGCCCTCGCCGGTGGGTTTCGGTTGCGCCACGGATTCGAGGCCGTCGCGGCTATCACCGCGCGCGTCGAGACCCCGGTGCTGCTGATGACGTACTGGAACCCGGTCGTGCAGTTCGGCGTCGATCGGTTCGCCGACGAACTCGTGGCTGCGGGCGGAGCCGGACTGATCACGCCGGACCTGATCCCGGACGAGGCGGCCGACTGGCTCGCCACCTCGGACCGCACCGATCTCGACCGCGTCTTTCTCGCGGCACCGTCCTCGACCGACGCGCGGCTGCGGCAGGCCGTCGAACGAAGTCGGGGATTCGTGTACGCGGTCTCGACCATGGGAATCACCGGCGCACGCACCGATGTCGATCGGGCGGCGCGAGGGCTCGTCTCCCGGCTGCGCGCGGTGGGCGCAACGAGCACCTGTGTCGGGCTCGGAATTTCCACGCCCGAACAGGTTCGGGAGGTTATCGAATACGCCGACGGCGCCATCGTCGGCTCCCTGCTGGTCAAAGCACTCGCCGACGGGGGAGTGGATGCGGTCGGTGCGGCCGCCGCGCGGCTGGCGACGGGCAAAACCCGAGCTTCGGCGCATTAGGCTTGCCTAGTTCTCCTGTCGAGAGCCAGATCCCGGTTTGAAAGGCGTTGGTTCGTTGTACGCTTCGCAGCTGTTCGTCCCCCTGAGCATTCCCAGTCCGCCGAAGGCCTGGGCCGACATTTACATCCCGCTCGGCTGGATCCACAACATCATTCCGGCGATCGGCGCGGACTACCGCCTCGACATCAAGACCTACGCCCTCTGCCTGCTGGCCGGCATTATTGCGGCGGTCATCGTGACCTCACGTCGACTGATATCACGGGGCGCCGAACCGGGTGTGGTTCTCGACATCGCCATCCCCGCCGTCGTGCTCGGCATCATCGGTGCGCGGACGTACCACGTCTTCACGCACTACAACGACTACTTCGGCCCCGGCAAAGACCCGATGACCGCCTTCTACATCTGGCAGGGCGGAATCGCGATCTTCGGCTCGCTGCTGGGCGGGGCGCTCGGCGTGTACATCGGCTGCCGCATCACCGGCATCCGGTTCTGGAGCTTCGCGGATGCTCTCGCGCCCGGCCTCATCCTCGCCCAGGCGATGGGTCGCTTCGGCAACTATTTCAACCACGAGCTGTATGGCCAGCCGACGACGCTCCCGTGGGGCCTCCAGATCGAGTCGAGCAACGCCGCCTACCCGATCGGGTTGCCCGCCGGAACGCTGTTCCATCCGACGTTCCTCTACGAGATCATCTGGAACCTGCTGGTTCTGACGACGTTGCTTCTCGTCGAACGTCACGACCACTTCCGCTGGGGCAAACTGATCGCCCTCTACTTCATCTTCTACGGCATCGGCCGCGTCTGGTTCGAGTCGATCCGCATCGACCCGAGCCAGGTATACCTGGGGCTTCGATCCAACGTCTGGGGAGCGCTGTTCGCCATCGCTCTGGGCATCGTGATCTTCATAGTGCAGTCGCGCCGCCATCCCGGCATCGAGCCAAGTGTGTACCGGCCCGGCAAGGAGTGGTCGCCGAGCGCTTCTGCGGTAGACTCGCCAGAGACCTATTCGGATAGCGATGACGACAATGATGCCGCCGAGAAGCCCGATAGGTCAGTGAAAAGCAGCACCGCCACAAGCGGCGCAAGCGTCTGAGCTCAGCGAAGCCCTCTACACGGGCAACTCGTTCCTTTGCCTCTACTACTCATGGCCGCAGTTATCCCGGTGCGCCGAGTTCTCTCCTGATCCCCTGGGCCGCCGACGTCCCGACGAACTAGCGTTCTCGTGAGGACGGTAAGTCATGGCTGTTTCGCCACCCTCGCCCCTGGATTCCCGGGGCACCGCGTTCCGCGCCGGCCTGCCCGGCGCCGCTTTCAGCTCCGTTCCGGCGGCCGCCGGACTCTACAACCCGGCGTCCGAGAAGGACGCGTGCGGGCTCGCCATGGTGGCGACGCTGCGCGGGACTGCGGGTCACGACATCATCGCGCTCGCGCTCGAAGCCCTTCGTCACCTGGAGCACCGCGGCGCGATCGGCTCCGATGCCGGAACCGGGGACGGCGCGGGCATTATCACGCAGATCCCGGATGAGTTCCTGCGCGCGGTCGTTCCGTTCGAGCTGCCTGCCGTCGGTTCGTACGCGGTCGGCATGGCTTACCTGCCGACGGATGCGGCCGAGCGGGCGGAACTGAAGAGCGGTATCGGCACCATCGCCGAAAGCGAGGGCCTCACCGTTCTCGGCTGGCGCGACGTTCCGGTCAACCCCGAGCAGATTGGCAACCTCGCCCGAGAGGCGATGCCCGCATTCGAGCAACTCTTCGTCGGGTCTGCACGATCCGGGAACGTTCAGGGAATCGCGCTCGACCGTCTCGCCTTCCGGCTGCGTAAGCGAGCCGAGCGCGAACTCGGCGCATACTTCCCGTCCCTGTCGTGCCGGACGCTCGTCTACAAGGGCATGGTCACGACCCTGCAGCTTGAGCCGTTCTATCCGGATCTCTCCGACGAGCGATTTGCGTCGAAGCTCGCGCTCGTGCATTCGCGCTACTCGACGAACACGTTTCCGTCGTGGCCGCTCGCCCAGCCGTTCCGGATGATTGCGCACAACGGCGAGATCAACACCGTGCAGGGCAACCGCAACTGGATGCGCGCGCGCCAGTCCCAGCTCGAGTCCGAATTGATCGGCGACATTGCGCCGCTCCTTCCGATCGTGACGCCCGGGGCAAGCGACTCGGCGTCGTTCGACGAGGTAGTCGAACTGCTGAGCCTCACCGGACGCTCGCTCCCGCACTCGATCATGATGATGGTGCCGGAGGCCTGGGAGAACCAGCCAGACATCGACCCGGTGCGGAGAAGCTTCTTCGAATATCACTCGATGCTCATGGAGCCGTGGGATGGACCAGCGGCTCTGGTGTTTACGGACGGAACCCTCGTGGGGGCGACCCTCGACCGCAACGGCCTTCGCCCCGGTCGCTACCTCGTGACCGACGACGACCTCGTCGTGCTCGCGAGCGAGATCGGCGTGCTGGACATCGCCCCCGAGAAGATCGTCCGTAAGGGTCGGCTTCGCCCCGGCAGGATGTTCCTCGTCGACACGGAGGCGGGTCGCCTCATCGACGACGACGAGATTAAATCGGAGCTGGCGGCATCCCAGCCGTGGGGCGAGTGGCTCGACCAGGGCCGCATCAACCTCAAGCACCTTCCGGAGCGCGAGCACATCGTGCACACGCCGGCTTCCGTCACCCGCCGCCAGCGCACCTTCGGGTACACCGAGGAGGAGGTGCGCATGCTCATCGCCCCGATGGCGAAGAACGGTGCCGAGCCGCTCGGCGCGATGGGTTCGGACACCCCGATCGCGGTGCTGTCCGAGCGACCGCGGCTGTTGTTCGACTACTTCGCCCAACAGTTCGCCCAGGTGACCAACCCGCCTCTCGACTCGATCCGCGAAGAGACCGTCACCTCGATGAGCCTTGGACTGGGGCCGGAGCGCAACCTGCTGACGGCGACGCCGGAACACGCGAAGCAGGTCATCCTCGACTTCCCGGTGATCGATAACGACGAACTCGCGAAGATCCAGCACATCGACCCGACGCCCGGATCAGCGCTGACCACCACGATTCGTGGGCTCTATCGCGTCGACAAGGGCCAGCGCGCCATGGAGAAGCGACTCGCGAAGATGTGCGTCGAGGTCGACGAGGCGATCGAGGCCGGGGCGCAGTTCATCGTGCTGTCCGACCGCGATTCCAACAAGGACTACGCGCCCATCCCGTCCCTGCTCATGGTCGCGACCGTGCACCACCACCTGATCCGTTCCGAGAACCGGATGAAGATCGGCATCGTCGCCGAAGTCGGCGACGTTCGCGAGGTGCATCACGTCGCCCTTCTGATTGGCTACGGAGCATCGGCCATCAACCCGTACCTGGCGATGGAGACGGCGGAAGAGCTGGTGCGAAACGGCATGATCACCGGCGTCACGGGCGAGAAGGCCGTGAAGAACCTGATCAAAGCGCTTGGCAAGGGCGTGCTGAAGACGATGTCGAAGATGGGGATCTCCGTCGTCGGGTCGTACGCGGCAGCGCAGGCCTTCGAGGCGATCGGCCTGTCACAGGAATTCGTGGACCAGTACTTCACCGGAACGACGAGCCTCCTCGGCGGCGTCGGCATCGACGTGATCGCGGACGAAAACGCCGCACGTCACGCGGATGCGTATCCGGAAGACGGTGCCGTGAGCATCCACGAGCGGCTCGCGACCGGCGGCGAGTACCAGTGGCGCCGCGAGGGTCCGCCGCACCTGTTCAACCCGGAGACCGTTTTCAAGCTCCAGCACGCCACTCGGGCGCGCCGCTACGACATCTTCCGCGACTACACGCGACTCGTTGATGAACAGGCCGAGCGCCTGATGACGCTGCGCGGCCTCTTCACCCTGCGAAAGGGTGCGCGCCCGGCGGTGCCGATCGATGAGGTCGAGCCCGTCTCGGCCATCGTTTCGCGATTCTCGACCGGCGCGATGAGCTACGGATCGATCTCGAAGGAGGCGCACGAGACGCTCGCCATCGCGATGAACTCGATCGGTGGCAAGTCCAACACTGGCGAGGGCGGCGAAGACGTCGATCGACTGCTTGACCCGGCTCGCCGCAGCGCGATCAAGCAGGTCGCGTCCGGACGGTTCGGCGTCACGAGCCTCTACCTCACGAACGCCACGGACATCCAGATCAAGATGGCGCAGGGTGCGAAGCCCGGAGAGGGCGGGCAGCTGCCCTCGAGCAAGGTCTACCCGTGGATTGCCCGCACACGCCACGGCACGGCGGGCGTTGGGCTGATCTCGCCGCCGCCGCACCACGACATCTACTCGATCGAGGACCTGAAACAGCTGATCTTCGACCTGAAGCGCGCGAACCCCGCCGCCCGGGTGCACGTCAAACTGGTAAGCCAGGCCGGGATCGGCGCGGTCGCCGCCGGGGTGACCAAAGCCCTCGCCGACGTCGTTCTCGTGTCCGGTCACGACGGTGGAACGGGGTCAAGCCCGCTGAGCTCCCTGAAGCACGCGGGAACCCCGTGGGAGATCGGGCTGGCCGAGACCCAGCAGACGCTGATGCTCAACGGCATGCGCTCGCGCGTCGTCGTCCAGGTGGATGGCCAGTTGAAGACCGGACGCGACGTGATCATCGGCGCGCTGCTCGGCGCAGAGGAATTCGGTTTCGCAACAGCACCACTGGTCGTCTCCGGATGCATCCTGATGCGGGTCTGTCACCTGGACACGTGCCCGGTCGGAGTGGCGACCCAGAACCCGGTCCTCCGCGAACGCTTCACCGGCAAGCCGGAGTTCGTCGTCAACTTCATGGAATTCCTGGCGCAGGAGGTTCGCGAATACCTCGCCGAGCTCGGCTTCCGCAGCATCCAGGAGGCCGTCGGTCACTCCGAGCTGCTGGACGTCGATCGTGCCGTCGAGCACTGGAAGGCGTCCGGACTGGACCTCGCGCCCGTTCTGGTGGGGCCGGAATTCGCTGCCGACGAACCGCGGCACAACGAGCACGGGCAGAAGCACGACCTCGACAAGCACTTCGACAACGAACTGATCCGCCTCGGCGCGGACGCACTCGAGGGACGCGGTTCGGTGTCGATCGACCTGCCGATCCGCAACACGGAGCGCGCGGTTGGCACGATGCTCGGCCACGAGATCACGGTTCGCCACGGTGAGCACGGACTTCCGTCCGGCACGATCGACGTGACACTGCGCGGCTCGGCAGGGCAGTCTCTCGGCGCCTTCATGCCGAGTGGAATCACCCTCCGACTGTTCGGTGACAGCAACGACTATGTCGGCAAGGGACTCTGCGGCGGCGAGATCATCATCCGTCCCGACGAGAAAGCGACGCTCACCGCCGAGGACAACGTGATCGCCGGGAACGTGATCGGATACGGCGCGACGCGGGGCAGCCTGTTCCTGCGCGGCACGGTCGGACAGCGGTTCCTGGTGCGCAACTCCGGTGCGACCGCGGTGGTCGAAGGAGTGGGCAACCACGCGCTCGAGTACATGACCGGCGGTCTCGCGGTGATCCTGGGGGAGACCGGGCACAACCTCGGCTCAGGGATGTCGGGCGGAACGGCGTACATCTACCGGCTCCGCTCGGAGCACGTCAATCGCGAGTCCCTCGGCAGCGGCGAGCTGCGGCTCGAGTCGCTGGGCAGCGCCGATCTCGAGATCCTTCAGGATCTGCTGGAGCGGCACCTGGCCGAGACCGAGTCGGCAGTAGCGGGCCGGATGCTCGCCGATCTGCCGGCCGCCGGCGCGGAATTCACCAAAGTTGTTCCGCGCGACTACGCGGCGGTGCTGGAAACCAGGGAACTCGCGCTTGCCGAGGGCCTGGACCCCGACGGCGATGTCGTCTGGTCTCGAATCATGGAGGTGACGGGTGGCTAGCCCCGCAGGAGTTACGGTCCCTGCTGTACAAGTTACGGTCCCGGCTGTGTTCACTAACCGCGTGGAGGTCACCGATGGCTGATCCGAAGGGCTTTCTCAAGGTTCCCGATCGCGAGACGCCTCCGCGTCGACCCGTCGCACTCCGGCTCATGGACTGGAAAGAGGTCTACGAGCAGGGCGACGCGGCCACGCTGAAGCGCCAGGCCGGACGCTGCATGGACTGCGGCATCCCGTTCTGCCATCACGGCTGCCCGCTCGGCAACCTCATTCCGGAATGGAACGACCTCACCTGGCGGGACGAGGGGCGCGCCGCGATCGAGCGGCTTCACGCCACCAACAACTTCCCGGAGTTCACCGGTCGGCTATGCCCCGCGCCGTGCGAGTCGTCCTGCGTGCTCGGTATCAGCCAGGACCCGGTCACCATCAAGCAGGTCGAGGTCTCGATTATCGACCAGGCGTTCGCGAACGGCTGGGTGACGCCGCATCCGCCCGAGCGACTGACCGGCAAGACGGTCGCGGTCGTCGGATCGGGACCGGCTGGTCTTGCCGCTGCCCAACAGCTCACGCGCGCCGGCCACACGGTCGCCGTCTACGAGCGGGATGACCGCATCGGCGGCCTGCTGCGGTACGGGATCCCGGACTTCAAGATGGAGAAGAAGCACCTCGAGACGCGCCTGGCGCAGATGCAGGCCGAGGGAACACGCTTCCGTGCCGGCGTCGAGATCGGCGTGGACATCAGCTGGTCCGAGCTGAAGTCACGGTACGACGCCGTGATCGTCGCGACGGGTGCGATGGAGCCGCGCGACCTGTCAGTGCCCGGGCGCGACCTGCTGGGCGTGCATTTCGCCATGGACTACCTGGTGCAGCAGAACCGCGTCGGTGCCGGCGACTTCGTCGGCGAGCAGCTCACCGCGCAGGGCAAGCACGTCGTCGTCCTCGGCGGCGGTGACACGGGTGCGGACTGCATCGGCACGGCACACCGCCAGGGCGCACTCTCGGTCACGAATCTCGCGATCGGTGTGCAGCCGCCGAACGAGCGTCCCGATTACCAGCCGTGGCCCATGTACCCGAACCTCTTCGAGGTGTCGAGCGCACACGAAGAGGGCGGCGAGCGCGTGTACCTCGCCTCGACGGTCGAATTCCTCTCCAACGAGGTCGGCGAAGTCCGCGGGATACGGGTGGCCGAGACCGAGTACCTGGATGGTCGGCGCGTTCCGAAGTCGGGCACAGAGCGGGACATTCCGGCCGATCTGGTTCTGCTCGCTCTCGGTTTCACGGGGCCGGCGGATGCCGGGATCTCCGAGCAGCTTTCGCTCCTGTTCGATGATCGGGGTAACCTTTCTCGCGATGAGCAGTACGAAACAGCTACGTCCGGTGTCTTCGTCGCCGGTGACGCCGGTCGCGGTCAGTCGCTCATCGTCTGGGCGATCGCCGAGGGCCGAGCTGCCGCATCCGCTGTCGATCGATTCCTGGAGGGCTCGACGGAGCTGCCATTCCCAGTGAAGCCCTCCGACCGCGCGCTGTCCCTGTAGCGCCGCTCGCCAGCGGTGGGTTTCACACCCGATTTCGTTTTCCCTGCACAGACTCTGCACCACCAACCACCACCACCACAGAAGGACCCAATGAGACGAGCAAAAATCGTCGCGACACTTGGCCCAGCCACGTCGAGCTACGAGAACATCCGCGCGATCATCGATGCCGGTGTCGATGTCGCGAGAATGAACCTGAGCCACGGCTCGTACGAGGTGCACGAAGAGGTTTACAAGAACGTGCGCAAGGCGGCCGAGGATTCCGGCAAGGCCGTGGCAGTGCTGGTGGACCTGCAGGGACCCAAGATCCGACTCGGCAAGTTCGAGGCGGGTCCCTACGAACTGGGTGTCGGTGACATCTTCAAGATCACGACGGAGGACGTGCTCGGCACGAAGGAACTCTCCGGCACCACCTTCAAAGGACTGCCGCAGGATGTTTCGCCCGGCGACTTCCTGCTTATCGACGATGGCAAGGTGAAGGTCAAGGTCCTCGAGACGGATGGCACGGTCGTCACGACCGAGGTGATCGTCGCCGGCCCGGTGTCGAATAACAAGGGAATCAACCTTCCCGGAGTCGCCGTGAACGTGCCCGCGCTTTCCGAGAAGGACGAGGACGACCTCCGCTGGGGCCTGCGCCTCGGCTGCGATCTGATCGCCCTCTCGTTCGTTCGCGATGCCAGCGACATCACGCGCGTGCACGAGATCATGGAGGAGGAGGGCCGCCGGGTTCCGGTGATCGCCAAGATCGAAAAGCCGCAGGCCGTCGACCACCTCGAGGAGATCATCGACGCATTCGACTCGATCATGGTCGCCCGTGGCGATCTCGGCGTCGAGCTTCCCCTCGAGGCCGTTCCGATCGTCCAGAAGCGCGCAGTTGAACTGGCCCGTCGCATGGCCAAGCCCGTGATCGTCGCGACCCAGATGCTGGAGTCGATGATCTCGTCGCCCGTCCCGACGCGCGCCGAGACCTCGGATGTTGCCAACGCGGTGCTCGACGGCGCGGACGCGGTGATGCTCAGCGGCGAGACGAGCGTCGGTGCCTACCCGGTCATCACGGTTCAGACCATGGCGCGAATCGTCGAATCCACGGAGGACCATGGCCTCGAGCGCATCCCACCGCTTGGCACGAAGCCGCGCACGCAGGGCGGTGCGATCACCCTCGCGGCCGTTGAGGTCGCTGACTTCGTCGACGCGAAATTCGTCTGCGTCTTCACCGAGTCGGGGGACGCCGCCCGGCGCATGTCCCGCCTTCGCTACAAGGTGCCGATGAAGGCATTCACTCCGGAACCCGCCATCCGTCGTCGGATGGCACTGTTCTGGGGCATCGAGTCATTCGTCGTGGAACGCGTCACCCACACCGATGCGATGTACCACCAGGTGGACGAGATCCTGCTCGGTCAGGGACTGGCGGAGCCAGGCGACAAGGTCGTCGTGATCTCCGGTTCCCCTCCCGGGGTGTCCGGCTCGACCAACGACCTGCGTGTCCACATCGTGGGCGACGCGGCAAACGCTCCGGAGCCCGAACACCACGACTAATCGTCGGTGTACTGCCCGAAGAACCAGTTGTCGGCGATGTGTTCGCCCATTGCGGCGGCGGCAGCTTTGCCGTCGCCTGCAACGAGGTAATCGCGCACTCGTCGCAGCGAGGCGTTCGACTCGTTGTATTCCTCGCGAGTGAACGAGAGCGCGCCCAGGTTGCGCACCTCGTTGACGAGCTGGAAGACGACGGCACGGGCGACATCGTTGCCGGATGCGCGGTGCATGAGTCGGTGGATGCGATCGTCGAGGGCCTGGACGTCGCGCCAGTCGTCCGAGGCGTCCATTTGGTCGAGCATCCGATCCAGCTCTTCGAAGTCGGCGAGGCTCAGGTGGCCGGCAGCGCGTTCGATCATGCCCATCTCGAGGTCACGGCGAAGCGTGAGTACGTCCCGGCGAAGCACGCCGGACGAATCCATTTCGAGGGAGATGCGCAGCACATCCGCGTCGAGCAGCATCCATTCGTCCTTCGGGAGCACGGTCGTGCCGTCGCCGCGGCGAATTCGGATCAGGCCCTTTTGCTCGACGAGCTTGAGCGCCTCACGAATGACCGGGCGACTGACTTCGTAATAGTCACAGAGCCCGGCCTCGTTCGGCAGCGTCGTCCAAGGCTCGAGCACACCGCGCACGATGCGGTCCACGACATCTGCGGCGACGTCGACGCTGAGGCGCGCTCCACGTCGTGGTCGCCACGGTGCCGGGTCGGTGGAGGGTACGGAGTCGCTCACCTGAGTTCCCTTCAATTACTGCGTCACGCTAGCATCCGAAGGTGTTTGACAGTAGACGTCAAACGTAATATCTTTCGAATGAGAGTTTCGTTCTGCCTTTCGGGTTACGGCGGAATCTCCAACCACTCTCCATGTCTTTTGGAGCTGCGGGGGAAGTTCGAATCCAATCGGGGGATTGGACATACGCGGGTGCCTTTCGGGTAGGTGCCCGCGTTTCCCGTTTAACGGCCGATCCATTGCGTTTGTGCCGGTGGTGGGGGTCGAACCCACACGCCCTTTCGAGCAAAGCATTTTGAGTGCTCCGCGTCTGCCATTCCGCCACACCGGCGCACAACAACGCATCGAACTTTACCGTAGGGTTGGAACGTGAGCGATCAGGCATCAGCGCCAGTGGAGAAGGGTTCCTCGGCACCCCGCCGTGTCGTGGTCGCTGAGGATGAGTCACTCATTCGCCTCGACATCGTCGAAACCCTTCGCGACAACGGATTC
Organism: Galbitalea sp.; assembly: GCA_036491035.1. Lineage (GTDB taxonomy): Bacteria > Actinomycetota > Actinomycetes > Actinomycetales > Microbacteriaceae > Galbitalea. The sequence continues at coordinate 55,651 of DASXCU010000150.1, forward strand.
GAGGTCGTCGGTGAGGCAGCCGACGGCGAGACCGCTGTCGCCCTTGCCACCGAACTTCGTCCGGATCTCGTGATCATGGACGTCAAGATGCCGCAGCTCGATGGCATCTCGGCGGCCGAGCGACTCACCAAGAATCACATCGCGCCCGTCGTGCTCCTGACCGCGTTCAGCCAGAAGGAACTGGTGGAGCGCGCGAGCGAGGCGGGCGCCCTGGCCTACGTCGTCAAGCCGTTCACTCCCAACGACCTGCTGCCGGCGATCGAAATCGCTCTCGCCCGTTACGCACAGATCCTCACGCTCGAGGCGGAGGTGTCCGACCTCGTCGAGCGCTTCGAGACCCGCAAGCTGGTCGATCGTGCCAAGGGCCTGTTGAACGAGAAGATGGGTCTCACCGAGCCCGAGGCGTTCCGGTGGATCCAGAAGGCATCCATGGATCGTCGACTGACCATGCACGACGTGTCCGCCGCGATCATCGAGCAGCTCAGCGCCAAGAAATAGCGTCTGCACCCGACGGCGAGGACGGCTGACTCCCGTTCTGCAGGTGTTTGCGCGATCGACTGCTCTGCATCCAACTCAACATGTGATTGCGAGCGGGTAACCCCTGCACAACGCGAGTTAGATCTGCGGTCGCGAGCTTGTTGCGCTTTAGTCGTCGAGCAGTCGCGGTCGGATGCGAGACAGCTGCTCGTCAGACAGACCAGCGTCGAGCAGGTACTGCTCGATGTCAATCGCGTCGAGGAAGGTGCCGAGCTCCGCGAGCGCGGTCGCGAGATTGGCATCCAGCTGGTCGTCGGTCTGCGGTGCTTCACGGAATTCGTCGGACCGCTTCCATCCGTGGAACGCTCGCACCACGTCGGCATGGTCGTCGAGAATTGCGGTGCGGTCGACGCCGACCAGCTCCTCGATCATGGCCGAATCATCCCTGTGCGGTCTCGTCCGGCCCCGCAGTGGAACAGCACCGGGCTCGGGGCATCGGCAATTGCGCCGATGGCGGCCGCGATGGGCGCGGGCCAGCGCCTCAGCACCTCCGGGTAGTACAACGGGGGAGCCGAGTCGATTGCCCCACTCCGCCATGAAGTCGTCGTCGCCCTGGTCCTCAACCGGCCGACGGTGGACGACCAGGGCAACCGGCCGCAGCGTCTCGGTGAGAACTTCATCGTCGTTGCGAAGATCGACGATGGTGGTCACACCGCTCGCAATCATGGCCGCCCATCCATTCATATCGAGCGCGTCGGGCTTCATCGATCGGAAAAGCTGACCGGAACGAGTGGATCCGACACCCGTGGGAAGTCCACCCAGGTCCCACGCGTTCTCGAGGTTGAGGCGACGGCTCTCCCGCTCACTGGTCACGAAGCATGTTTGTCATGCGCACCGTCGACAGCCGTCGACCCTGATCGTCGGTCATGACGATTTCGTGAGTGGCCAGTGTGCGCCCAAGGACGAGCGCGGTGCAGGTTCCGGTGACCCACCCCTCGGTGATCGATCGGCTGTGGGTCGCGTTGATCTCGATGCCGACCGCGTAGCGACCGGGCCCGGCGTGGATGGCCGAGGACACCGAACCGAGAGACTCGGCGAGCACGACGTGAGCTCCGCCGTGGAGCAGGCCGATCACCTGGGTGTTGCCCTCGACAGGCATCCGGGCCACCGATCGCGAGGCTCCGAGCTCCACGAATTCGATGCCCATCTTGTCGGTCAGCGCCCCGCCGCGGGATTCGATCAGTCGACGATAGAGCTCGGGATCGAGGTCGTCGGGGTAGGTCGTCATCGGCTTCCTTCCGGGCAGTTTCATCGTCGGTGGGCAGCACTAGGCTGGCAAAGTGACGGACTCGCAGAAGCCTACCCTCATGGTCATCGACGGCCATTCGCTGGCGTTCCGGGCGTTCTACGCTCTGCCGGTAGACAGTTTCACGACCCGCGACGGGCAGCACACGAACGCCATCCACGGCTTCATTTCGATGCTCATCAACCTGCTTGCCAACGAGAAGCCGACGCACGTCGCCGTCGCGTTCGACATCTCGCGCTACTCGTTCCGAACGCGTGAATACCCCGAATACAAGGGAACCCGGGACGCGACGCCAGCCGAGTTCGTCGGCCAGATCCCGCTGCTCGAAGAGGCGCTCCACGCCATGAGCATTCCGACGCTGTCGAAAGAGGATTTCGAGGCGGACGACATCCTGGCCACCCTCGCGCACAAGGGATCGGCGGAGGGCTTCACCGTCTTCGTCGTCTCCGGCGATCGCGATGCCATTCAGATGATCGACGACAACGTCACCCTGCTCTACCCGAACGCGCGAGGCGTCTCCGAGCTGAAGCGCTACGACCGCGACACCGTATTCGAGCGCTACGGCATCGAACCGCACCAGTACCCCGACATCGCGGCGCTCGTGGGTGAGACCAGCGACAACCTGATCGGTATCGACAAGGTTGGCGAGAAGACCGCCGTGAAATGGATCAACCAGTTCGGCAGTCTCAGCGCCGTGCTGGAGCACGCCGACGAGATCGGGGGAGTGGTCGGGCAGAACCTGCGCGACCAGAAAGATCGGGCGATCCGCAACCGAAAGCTCAACCACCTGCTGACCGACATCGAACTCCCATACGGTCCCGCCGATCTCGAGCGCAAACCAATGGACCTCGCGGCGATCCGTGACGTGTTCGATCGCCTCCAGTTCCGCACCCTCCAGGAGCGCGTGCTGAAGATCGCGGCCCAGGATGGCGCGGTCGAGGATCCGACCGAGGCATTCCTCGACGACGCGGGCACGGGTGCTCCGCCCGTCCGCACGATGGTGGATGAGGAACTGGCCAAGTGGCTGGACACCCAGTCGAAACGGGGCACGGCACCGCTCGGACTGCGGGTCGAGGTCACGTCGGGCGAGGTCACCGGACTCGGTATCGCGAGCGAAGCAGAATCCGCCTTCGTTCCGTGGGCTGCCGGTCGACCGGACTATCTCGCGCTCGAGGAGTGGTTGCGCGGGCCCGCGCCGAAATACCTGTTCGACTCGAAGCGCGAGTTGAAGTGGCTCCAGCACTCCGGTCTCGAACTGAACGGTATCGCGTTTGACACGACCCTCGCGGCGTGGCTCCTCAAGCCGGGCGGTAAGAACCAGGACCTGGTCGACCAGGTCTACTACTTCCTCTCCGAGTCGCTGAGCCGCGCGGACCCGAACCAGCTCGTGCCCGACGTCGAGGCCCTTAGCCCGGCAACCGAGGCATGGTACGTACTTCGGCTCTCGCTGTACCTGGCCGAACGGCTCGATGCGGGCTCGCTTCGGGTACTCGAGACGATCGAACTGCCGCTCGTCCCGGTGCTCGCCCGAATGGAGACGGTCGGCGTGACCGTGAGCGCGGCCGTGCTCGCCCGGCTCAATAAATCGCTGACCGAGTCCGCGGCAGACCTGGCTACGCGCGCCTACGCGGAGATCGGTCACGAGGTGAACCTCGGCTCGCCGAAACAGCTGCAGCAGGTCTTGTTCGAGGAACTCAACATGCCGAAGACCCGCTCGAACAAGACCGGATTCTCGACCGACGCGGCATCCCTCGCGGACCTGCAGGATCAGGCACCGCATCCGTTCCTCGATCTTCTGCTGCAGCACCGAGACGCGAGCAAGCTCAAGCAGATCATTGAGACGCTCGAGCGCGGCATCGCCACGGATGCTCGCATACACACCACCTACGACCAGACCGGCACGAGCACGGGCCGAATCTCGTCGAACGACCCGAACCTGCAGAACATCCCGGTCAAGACATCCGTGGGCCGCGAGATTCGCACCGCGTTCCGTGTCGGCAAAGACAGCAGTGGGGCGGAATTCGAGACGCTGCTGACGGCCGACTACTCGCAGATCGAGATGCGGATCATGGCGCATCTCTCGGGTGACGAGGGACTGATCCTTGCCTTCAACGAGGGCGAAGACCTGCACCGCTTCGTCGGATCGCGAATTTTCGGTGTCGAGCCCTCCGCCGTCACCCCGATCATGCGCACCAAGGTCAAGGCGATGTCCTACGGACTGGCGTACGGGCTGAGCGCGTTTGGACTGAGTAAACAGCTGCGGATCGAAACCGCCGAGGCGAAGCAGCTCATGGCCGACTACTTCCTGCGGTTCGGCGCGGTGCGTGAATATCTCCGCAACGTGGTCGAGCAGGCCAGGGTCGATGGGTACACCGAGACGATCTTCGGGCGCCGGCGCCCATTTGGCGACCTCACCTCGAACAACCGCGTTCTTCGTGAGAACGCCGAGCGAGCCGCGCTGAACGCCCCTATCCAGGGTTCCGCCGCCGACATTCTCAAGATCGCGATGCTGGGAATCGCGGACGACCTGCACGATCGCGAACTCAAATCCAATCTGCTGATGCAGGTTCACGACGAACTCGTGTTCGAGGTAGCGGCCGGGGAACTCGACGAGCTCACCGGAATCGTCCGCGATCGGATGGGACACGCCGCCGACCTTCGAGTGCCCCTCGATGTGCAGATCGGTACCGGCGAGAATTGGGACGAAGCCGCGCACTAGTGGCGCGGTAGATTTGGGTTATGGCGCCAACGCTTGACGAGCTGGTACAGCTGCTCCCGGCGAGTTCCATCAACCTGCGCGCCACGGCCACCAGCCGCGACGATGCGATCCGCCAGGCGGGCGCCCTTCTCGTCGGCGCCGGTGCGGTCGAACCCGACTACGTGGTTCAGATGCTCGAGCGCGAAAGCGTGGTGTCGACGTTCGTCGGAGACGGCATCGCACTGCCCCACGGCACCCTCACCGCAAAGAGCGACGTTGTCAACGAGGGACTCTCGCTCCTCCTGCTCGCGACGCCGGTCGACTGGGCGGGGCAACCCGTCACCCTCGTTATCGGTATCGCCGCCCACGGTCGGCGCTACATCACGCTTCTCAGCCAGTTGGCAACCGCGCTCCTCGACGACGGTCGCGCAACATCCTTGCGCGAAGCCACAACCGCCGAGCGCGTTCGCGCCCTGCTCGCAAGTTAGCTGCACGCCGGTAGTCACCGCGGCGGAAGGCGCCTGTTCTAGGCTGAAAGTATGACCGCTGACGAAACGTCCCCCGCTGTTCGCAAGCCCACCGCCATCGACGCGGTTGCCGAGAAATGGGTGGAAACCCTCGGCGACCTCATGCCGACCCTGGCCACGTACATCGGCCTCGATCGCGGAAAACTGGGGGAGTGGGAAGACTTCTCCCCGGCGGGACACGATGCGACTGCTGCCGCCGCGAAAGCGGTCATCGCCGAGCTCGAGCCCCTCTCGCCCGCGGACGACGTCGACGCCGTCACCAAGGACGACCTCCTCAGCACTCTGAAGCTCGAGATCGAGAAGCACGACCTCGACTTCCACCTCCGCGACGTGAACGTCCTCGCTTCGCCGGTGCAGACGCTGCGCGAGACCTACGACATCATGCCGACCGACACCGAGGACGACTGGGCGAATGTCTCGTCACGGTTGAACACGGCGCCAACAGCTATCGACCAGTACATCGAGACTCTGCGACTCGGAATCGAGCGCGGCGTGGTCCCGGCGAAGCGCCAGGTGCTCGAAGTGATCCTGCAGTGCCGCGAGTCGGCCGACCCCGACGGATTGTTCGCGGGCCTCGTGGGCGGCGCATCCGGGATCTCGGATGGGCTCAGCAGTGACCTGCGGAAGGGTGCGCTCGCGTCGGCTGCCGCATACGGCACCCTGGCCGACTTCTTCGAGAAGGAGCTGCTGCCGGCGGCGGGCGAGAAGGATGCGGTGGGCCGCGACCTCTATGCCGTCGCCTCGCGCTCGTTCCTCGGCGCAACCGTCGACCTCGACGAGACCTACGAGTGGGGTGTCGACGAACTGCAGCGAATGGTCGACGAGCAGACCAGCATCGCCAACGAGATCAAGCCCGGCGCATCCGTCGAGGAGGCCATCGAACTCCTCGACTCCGACTCGTCGCGGAAGCTTCACGGAACCGAAGCGCTCCAGCGTTGGATGCAGGAGACCAGCGACCGGGCGGTGGAGGAGCTCGGCCGCTCGCACTTCGACATTCCGAAGGAGATCCGCACGCTTGAGTGCATGATCGCGCCCAACCACACCGGAGTCATCTACTACACCGGTCCGACCGACGACTTCTCCCGCCCGGGGCGGATGTGGTGGTCCGTCCCCGAGGGAGTCACCGAGTTCAACACCTGGCGCGAGCTGACCACCGTGTACCACGAGGGTGTTCCCGGGCATCACCTGCAGATCGCGGAAGCGGTCTATAACCGCGTGACGCTCAACAGCTACCGTCGGCTGCTGGCGGGGACCTCGGGTCACGCCGAGGGGTGGGCTCTCTACGCCGAGCGACTCATGGAAGAGCTCGGCTACCTCGACGACCCGGCCGATCGCCTGGGGATGCTCGATGGACAGCGGATGCGCGCGGCCCGCGTGGTCCTCGACATCGGCGTGCACCTGGAGAAGCAGCGCCCGGACGGCAAGGGCCCGTGGACAGGTGACTACGCCTTCGACTTCATGGCCAGGCACGTGCACATGTCGCCGGAGTTCGTGCGGTTCGAGGTGAACCGCTACCTCGGCTGGCCTGGCCAGGCGCCCTCCTACAAGGTCGGACAGCGCATCTGGGAGCAAATCCGCGATGAGTACAAGGCCCGCGAGGGCGCGGCATTCAGCGCCAAGGCGTTCCACAAGAAGGCACTCGATCTCGGCGGCATCGGACTCGACACCCTGAAAGACGCGCTGCTGAAGTGACGGAGGACATCGCCATCCACACCGACACCATCGGCGAGGCGTGGTTGGGGATTGCCCGTCGCATCCTGACCGAGGGAGTGCCGAGCCGGTACGACGACCTGCCGATCCTGGAGGTTCCGCGCGCCACGCTGACGATCGATTTCCCGCGAACCGACGATCTGATCGTGTCCGAGCTCGGCGATCCCGGGCGTCTCGACTGGATGCACACCAACTTCACGGATCACTCGCTCGTTCGCGAACTCGGCGATGCCCGCAGCTATGCCAGCCGACTGTTTGATTACGCCGGAGCGGGCCGCGACCAGGTGGGCTGGATCATCGAGCGGTTGCGCGCCGACCCGACCTCTCGATCGGCAACCATTACGACATTCGAGCCGCTCCTCGACACCTCCTACATCCCGTGCGTCAGTCTTCTGGACTTTTGGGTCCGGGACGGCGCACTCGAGCAGGTCGTCTACGCGCACAGCATCGATTTCGGGGCGAAGGGGTACGGGAACCTGGTCGAGCTCGCATGGCTGCAGGAGCACGTGGCCTCGGCGCTCGGGATTCCTGTTGGTCGGCTCGACTTCGTGGTCAAGTCCGCACACGTCTACGACACCGAGTTCGAGTACATGAACACCGTGTTGGCGCGGGTAGACACAGTCGGCTAAGCTGGAATGTCGCAATTGTGACTTCTATCCGCCTGCCTTCGGCGAACAAAAACTAGCTCTTCTCCGTCGACGGCCAAACTATGTCCATATCGGAGCAACAACTACATGACACTCGTAACGACCGACAAGGCACCCAAGCAGGTTGCCATCAACGACATCGGATCTGCTGAAGATTTCCTTGCCGCGGTCGAAAAGACCCTTAAGTTTTTCAATGACGGTGACCTCATCGAAGGAACCGTCGTCAAGATCGATCGTGACGAGGTTCTCCTCGACGTCGGTTACAAGACCGAGGGTGTAATCCCCTCTCGCGAACTTTCCATCAAGCACGACGTCGACCCAACCGAGGTCGTCAAGGTCGGCGACCTGGTCGAGGCTCTCGTTCTCCAGAAGGAGGACAAGGAGGGTCGGCTCATCCTGTCCAAGAAGCGCGCCCAGTACGAGCGTGCGTGGGGTGACGTCGAGAAGATCAAGGATGCCGATGGCATCGTGACCGGTTCGGTCATCGAGGTCGTCAAGGGCGGCCTGATTGTCGACATCGGCCTCCGCGGCTTCCTGCCGGCGTCGCTCATCGAGCTTCGCCGCGTGCGCGACCTCACGCCGTACCTCGGCCAGGAGATCGAGGCGAAGATCCTCGAACTGGACAAGAACCGCAACAACGTCGTCCTCTCCCGTCGTGCACTGCTCGAGCAGACGCAGAGCGAGAGCCGCACCACGTTCCTCGGAAACCTCTCCAAGGGCCAGGTTCGCAAGGGTGTCGTCTCCTCGATCGTCAACTTCGGCGCGTTCGTCGACCTCGGCGGAGTGGATGGACTCGTCCACGTTTCCGAGCTTTCGTGGAAGCACATCGAGCACGCGTCCGAGGTTGTCGAGGTTGGCCAGGAGGTCACCGTCGAGATCCTCGAAGTGGACCTCGACCGCGAGCGCGTGTCGCTCTCGCTCAAGGCCACCCAGGAAGACCCGTGGCAGGTGTTCGCGCGTACGCACGCGATCGGCCAGGTTGCCCCCGGTAAGGTCACCAAGCTCGTTCCGTTCGGCGCGTTCGTTCGCGTGGCGGAGGGCATCGAGGGCCTTGTCCACATCTCGGAGCTGTCCGGTAAGCACGTTGAGCTCGCCGAGCAGGTCGTCTCGGTCGGGGATGACGTGTTCGTCAAGGTCATCGACATCGACCTCGAGCGTCGCCGCATCTCGTTGAGCCTCAAGCAGGCCAACGAGGGCGTGGACCCCGACGGCACCGAGTTCGACCCGGCGCTGTACGGAATGCTCACCGAGTACGACGAGCAGGGCAACTACAAGTACCCGGACGGATTCGACCCGGAGACCAACGAGTGGCGCGACGGCTTCGAGACCCAGCGCGAGAAGTGGGAGCAGGACTACGCTGCCGCCCAGGCTCGCTGGGAGGCTCACAAGAAGCAGGTTGCGGCTGCGGCTCTCGAAGAGGACCAGCCCTCAACCGGTGTTCCGGCCGGCGCATCCTCGTTCTCGAGCGAGGACGCCGACTCGTCCACCGGCACACTTGCCGACGACGAGTCACTCGCCGCGCTTCGCGAGAAGCTCAGCTCCAGCAACTAGTTCGTTCACGAACTGGCCGGCGACCTTCGGGTTGCCGGCCATTTCGGTTTAAGTAGGGTTGAGATATGAAGCTGATCGGGCTGACGGGCGGAATTGCTTCGGGCAAATCGACGGTCGCGTCGAGGCTCGTCGAGCACGGCGCGGTGCTGGTCGATGCGGATGTGCTCGCGCGCGAGGTCGTCGAGCCGGGCACCGCCGGGCTGGCCGCCATCCGGAAGGAATTCGGGGAGTCCGTTATTTCGCCGGACGGGTCGCTGAACCGCCCCGCACTCGGCGCGATCATCTTTTCGGATACCGACAAGCGTGAGGCGCTGAACGCCATCACTCACCCTGCGATCTGGAAGCGTGGCAAGGAGCTGTTCGCGGACGCGGAGGCGAAGGACCCCGATGTGGTGATCGTGTACGACGTGCCGCTGCTCGCCGAGGCTGCGGCCGATCGCCCGATGAAGTTCGACGTGATCGTCGTCGTTCAGGCCGACATTGAGAAGCGTATCGACCGGATGGTCGAGCTTCGTGGCATGAGCCGCGCCGAGGCGGACGGTCGCCTCCGAGCACAGGCGTCGGACGAGGATCGGCTGAGGTTCGCCGATGTGGTGATCGACAGCAATGGCACCCTCGATCAAACCCTCGACCAGGTCGACCGCCTCTGGGAGCGGTTCGCGAAGCACTGAGTCGCTCGCGGCGCTCGTAGTGTGGACACATGATCACTCCCCAGAAGCCTCTCGGTTCCGGTTTTGGCGCTCGAAGCACCGCCGAGCAGGTGGTGGCCGGCATTGACCTGTCGGGCAGGCTCGCGATCGTGACGGGCGGCTATTCGGGGCTCGGGCTTGAGACCGTCCGTGCCCTGGCCGCCGCAGGAGCGGCCGTGGTGGTGCCCGCCCGCCGCCCGGACCACGCGCGGCAGGTGCTGGACGACGCGGGCCTGTCGGTTGTCGAGGTCGAGAAGATGGACCTCGCCGACCTCGATACCGTCCACGAGTTCGCTACTGGATTCCTCGACTCCCGCCGGAGCATCGACATCCTGATCGACAACGCCGCCGTGATGGCGTCACCCGAGAGTCGCGTCGGCGACGGCTGGGAGTCCCAGTTCGCGACGAACCATCTCGGCCACTACGTACTGGCCAACCGGCTCTGGCCGGCGCTGGTCGACGGCCGGGGAGCACGCGTTGTCGCTCTGACCTCCACCGGCCACAAGCAGTCGGATATTCGATGGGACGACCCGCAGTTCACGACGGGCTACGACAAGTGGAAGGCGTACGGGCAGGCGAAGACGGCGGACAGCCTGTTCGCGATCCAGCTGGATGCGCTCGGCGAACCGTTTGGGGTGCGGGCGTTCGCCGTCCACCCGGGCGGCATCATGACCGAGCTGCAGCGGCATCTCCCGAAGGAGGAGATGATCGCCGCGGGGTGGATGTCCGCGGACGGTTCCGTCAATGAGCGCTTTAAATCGCCGGAGCAGGGCGCCGCGACGTCTGTCTGGGCGGCCACCTCACCCGAGCTCGCGGGAAGAGGCGGTGTCTACTGCGAGGACTGCGACATCGCCGAACTGACCGTACTGGGCAGCCCGGACGCTCGCATTCGGGGCGTCGAGCCGTACGCGATCAATCGGAATTCGGCAGCCCGACTGTGGGCACTTTCCGCGAGCCTGACGGGCGTGAACGCGTTCGAACCCGTATAGGTCCCGCCCTGCGCGTGTCGTAGGCGCTGCCTAAGCTGGAGGTATGCAGCCCACTCGTGTCGTTCGACCGTTCGAGGTCATCAGCGAGTACGTCCCGAGCGGCGACCAGCCCCAGGCGATCGCCGAACTGGCGGGGCGAATCAACGCGGGCGAGACCGATGTCGTGCTGCTGGGTGCGACCGGAACCGGAAAGTCGGCGACGACGGCCTGGCTGATCGAGCAGGTTCAGCGGCCAACCCTCGTTCTCGCGCACAACAAGACGCTGGCGGCGCAACTCGCCAACGAGTTCCGCGAACTCATGCCCAACAACGCGGTCGAGTACTTCGTGAGCTATTACGACTACTACCAGCCCGAGGCGTACGTCCCGCAGACGGACACCTTCATCGAGAAGGACTCGTCGATCAACGCCGAGGTTGAGCGGCTCCGGCACTCGACGACCAACTCGCTCCTGTCCCGTCGCGATGTCATCGTGGTCTCGACCGTGTCCTGCATCTACGGCCTCGGTGCGGCAGAGGAATACCTGGGTGCGATGGTCGCGCTCCAAGTGGGCGATCGGGTCGGTCGGGACTTCCTCATCCGGCAGTTCGTGAATATGCAGTACCAGCGCAACGACGTCGACTTCTCCCGTGGCAAGTTCCGCGTCCGCGGCGACACCATCGAGATCATTCCCGTCTACGAGGAGCACGCCATTCGCGTCGAGCTCTTCGGCGACGAGATCGAAGCCATCTATGCGCTGCACCCGCTCACCGGCGAGGTACTGAAGAAGATCGATTCGGTCTCCGTGTTCCCGGCAACCCACTACGCGGCCAGCACCGAAACGATGCGCAAGGCGATTGTCACCATCAAGGTGGAGCTCAAGGAGCGCCTCGCCGAGCTGGAGCGCCAGGGCAAGCTGCTCGAGGCGCAGCGCCTGCGGATGCGCACCACCTTCGACATCGAGATGATGGAGCAGATCGGCTTCTGCAGCGGCATCGAGAACTACTCGCGTCACATCGACGGCCGGGCTCCGGGCGAGGCGCCGAACTGCCTCCTCGACTACTTCCCCGAGGACTTCCTCGTGGTCATCGACGAGTCGCACGTCACGGTGCCGCAGATCGGAGCGATGTACGAGGGCGACGCCTCCCGCAAGCGCACGCTCGTCGAGCACGGCTTCCGGCTTCCCAGCGCACTCGATAACCGGCCGCTCAAGTGGGAAGAGTTCCTCGACCGGGTGGGACAGAAGGTCTACCTGTCGGCCACGCCCGGACGGTACGAGCAGAGCGTGACGGACTCGATGGTCGAGCAAATCATCCGTCCGACCGGCCTCGTCGACCCCCAGATCGTTGTGAAACCGTCGAAGGGGCAGATCGACGACCTGCTGGAGCAGATTCGCCTCCGTGTCGAGCGCAACGAACGTGTCCTGGTCACGACCCTGACAAAGAAGATGGCCGAGGAGCTCACGGACTTCCTCGGCGAGGCCGGCGTTCGAGTGCGCTACCTGCACTCCGATGTGGACACGCTTCGCCGGGTCGAGCTGCTGACCGAGTTGCGCCAGGGCGTGTACGACGTGCTGGTCGGTATCAACCTGCTGCGAGAAGGGCTCGACCTTCCCGAGGTGTCGCTCGTCGCCATCCTGGACGCGGACAAGGAGGGCTTCCTGCGCTCCTCCACGTCGCTCATCCAGACGATCGGTCGTGCGGCTCGCAACGTTTCCGGCGAGGTGCACATGTACGCCGACAAGCTCACCGACTCGATGGCGCAGGCGATAGATGAGACGAATCGGCGTCGTGAGAAGCAGGTCGAGTACAACCGGGAGCGCGGCGTCGATCCGCAGCCGCTGCGGAAGAAGATCGCCGACATCACCGACGCCCTCCTGCGCGAGGGCGCAGACACCGCCGAGCTGCTCGGATCCGGGCGCGGCGGCAGGGACGGCAAGAAGCGGTCGCCAACACCGAACCTCCGAACGGATACCGGGTTCGCGGGCCTCGCTGCGGCTGGCGGCAACGACCTCGAGTCAATCATCGCCGACCTCAACGAGCAGATGCTGCAAGCCGCAGGGGAGCTCAAGTTCGAGCTCGCGGCACGGCTCCGGGATGAGGTCTCCGACCTCAAGAAGGAGCTTCGTCAGATGGTCGCGGCCGGGCACCTTCAATAACCGTTCGGCATCCTTTCCGTTGCGGGTGCTGGCACAGAATTAGAGTCGTCGCGTGAGCATCCAACGCCGGCGCGGCATCGAGAGAACCGTCTCGCTCGTCGTCGGCGCACTTCTCGCGGCCGGCGTCCTGGCCGGATGCGCTGCCGCGCCAAGCGCGCAGACGGCGCTCCCCGCCGGGGTGAACGTGAGCCTGTTCCAGAACCGGTCGGACTTTCCGATCCGGCACCTGGAGGTGCAGGTGCACAACACGACGAAGCACGTTGTCACGCTGCGGTCCGGAAGTTTCGCTTCGACCTTCTTTGCGAGACCGGTCCAGATGCAGTATCTGCCCTACGACCTGGCGCCGGGGGACGAAATCGCCTTTCCTGTCGCCCTCCCGGCCGCTGCCTGCGACACTCCGAAACCTGCCCCGCGAGTCACGGTCGACTTCACGGATTCGACCGGTAAGGGAAGCGCGACCGTCACCCCGAGGGTCCTGTACAACACGCTGAACGAGATCCACTCGCACGATTGCGCGCAGGCGACGTTCGAGAAGGTGGTGAAGATCACCCCGGGGCCTAAGGTCACGTGGGCGAAGGACGCCAGCGGTGCGCTCGTCTCGCACCTCGACATGGACTTCACACCGACCGGTGCCCCGGGAACGGTCACGCTCAACTCGATCGATGAGACGACCCTCTTCGAGATGTCGCTCAACACGACCTACCCGCTGGTGCTGTCGGCGAAGTCGGCGCCCCTTCACCTGACACTGACCGTGACACCGAGTCGCTGCGAAACCCACGCGCTCAGCGAAGACAAGATCGGCACCGTTGTGCCCTTTCACGTGAAGACGGCCGACTACTCGAACGGATACTTCGGCCTGGTGCTCAGCAACACGCTGAAGTTCGAGTACTACCACTACTTCTCGCTCGCCTGCGGCTATCCGGGCTAGCCCGCCAAGTCTCGCGGTGAGCGAACGACCAACCCGATGTCGGTGGCTTCCGTAGACTATAGAGAGTGTCGATTTCATCCGTCCCCGGCTCCTCGAAGCTCAGCGCTTCTGCACTAAAAGTCCGCGGTGCACGTGTTCACAATCTGAAAAACGTGGACCTCGAAATCCCGCGTGATTCGCTCGTCGTATTTACGGGGCTTTCCGGCTCGGGAAAGTCATCGCTCGCATTCGACACCATCTTCGCCGAGGGACAGCGCCGCTACGTCGAGTCACTCTCCGCGTACGCCCGGCAGTTTCTCGGCCAGGTCGATCGACCGGACGTGGACTTCATCGAGGGTCTGAGTCCCGCCGTCTCGATCGACCAGAAATCGACCAACCGCAACCCGCGGTCCACGGTCGGCACCATCACCGAGATCTACGACTACATGCGCCTCCTCTGGGCGCGTATCGGGGTTCCGCACTGTCCAATCTGTGGCGAGAAAATCGAGCGCCAGACCGTACAGCAGATCGCCGACCAGCTCATGACGCTGACGCCGGGTACCCGATACCAGGTCGTGAGCCCCGTCATCTCGCAGAAGAAGGGCGAATTCGTCGACCTCTTCCAGTCGCTTGCCGCGAGTGGCTATTCGCGCGCGATCGTCGACGGCGAGCAGATCCAGCTCAGCGAACCTCCGACACTCAAGAAGCAGTACAAGCACGACATCGCCGTCATCGTCGACCGGCTCGTGGCGGCCGACGACATCCTGACGAGACTCACCGATTCGCTCGAGACGGCGCTGCGCCTGACGGACGGGCTCGTCGCCATCAACTTTGTGGACGAGGAGGGTGACGCCGCCTGGCGCAACTTCTCCGAGAAGCTGTCGTGTCCGAACGGGCATCCGCTGCAGCTGACCGAGATCGAGCCGCGCACGTTCTCCTTCAACGCGCCCTTTGGCGCCTGCCCGGAGTGCTCCGGTCTCGGCACGAAGATGACCGTCGACGCCGAACTCCTGATCGCGGACGATTCGGTAAGCCTCCGCGACGGAGTCATCCTGCCATGGGCGCAGGCGGGCAAGGGAGTCGCGCAGTACTTCGAACGCCTGCTCCAGGGTCTCGCGGACGACCTGAACTTCTCGCTGGACACCCCGTGGGGCGAGTTGTCACCCGAGATTCAGGACGCCATCCTCAACGGAAACAACTTCGAGGTCACGGTTCGCTGGCGCAACCGCTTCGGCCGCGAGATGAAGTACACCACCGGCTTCGAGGGCGTCATTCCCTACATTCAGCGCAAGAACCTCGAGGCCGAGTCTGAGTGGTCGAAGCAGCGCTACCTGAGCTACCTCCGCGAGACGCCCTGCCCCGTGTGCAACGGTAAGCGGCTTCGCCCGGAAGTACTGGCGGTGACGATCAACGACTTCTCGATCTCGGATGTCTGTGAGTTGAGTCTCGTCCGCACGCAGGAGTTTATGGCGGCCCTGACTCTCACCGACCGCGAGGCGCACATCGCGGCGGCGGTTCTTCGCGAGGTGCGGCTTCGCCTCGAGTTCCTCATCGAGGTGGGCCTGAGCTAC
This sequence comes from Galbitalea sp., assembly GCA_036491035.1. Classification (GTDB taxonomy): domain Bacteria; phylum Actinomycetota; class Actinomycetes; order Actinomycetales; family Microbacteriaceae; genus Galbitalea. The sequence goes on from DASXCU010000150.1 coordinate 70,857, forward strand.
CTGGACCTCGCCCGTGCGGCAGCAACGCTGAGCGGTGGAGAGGCCCAGCGAATCCGGCTGGCGACCCAGATCGGCTCCGGGCTGACGGGTGTTCTCTATGTGCTGGATGAGCCGAGCATCGGGCTCCACCAACGGGACAACCGTCGTCTGATCGAGACGCTCGTGAAGCTGAAGAATCTCGGGAACACCCTCATCGTGGTCGAACATGACGAGGACACCATCCGCACCGCAGACTGGGTCGTCGACATCGGTCCGGGCGCGGGTGAACTCGGTGGCGAGGTCGTCCACTCCGGTTCGTACGAATCCCTGCTAGACAACACTCGGTCACTCACCGGCGACTACCTGTCCGGCCGGCTCGAGATCGAAACCCCGGGGCGCCGTCGTCCGACCGATCCGGATCGCCAGCTCACAGTGTTCGGGGCGAAGGCGAACAATCTGCGGAACGTGGATGTCAGCTTCCCGCTCGGCGTATTCACCGCGGTCACCGGCGTGAGCGGATCCGGCAAGTCGTCGCTTGTCAACGACATCCTGTACAAGGTGCTCGCGAACGAACTCAATGGTGCGCGCCAGATCCCCGGGCGCCACACGCGCGTCACCGGTCTCGAGCTGCTCGACAAGGTCGTGCACGTCGACCAGGCGCCGATCGGACGCACTCCGCGGTCCAACCCGGCGACGTATACGGGTGTCTTCGACAAGATCCGGACACTCTTCTCGGAGACGGCGGAGGCGAAGGCTCGCGGCTACCTGCCGGGTCGTTTCAGCTTCAACGTCAAGGGCGGTCGCTGCGAGAACTGCGCTGGCGACGGAACGATCACCATCGAGATGAACTTCCTTCCCGACGTGTATGTCGCCTGCGAGGTCTGCGGGGGTGCGCGCTACAACCGCGACACCCTGACCGTGCACTACAAGGGCAAGAACATCGCCGAGGTCCTCGACATGCCGATCGCCGAGGCCGCCGATTTCTTCGAGGCGATCTCGAGCATCCACCGCTACCTGAAGACGCTGGTCGAGGTCGGACTCGGTTACGTCCGGCTCGGGCAGAGCGCGACGACGCTGTCCGGCGGCGAGGCGCAGCGCGTCAAACTCGCGACCGAACTGCAGCGTCGGGCGACCGGCAAGAGCGTCTACGTTCTCGACGAGCCGACGACGGGACTGCACTTCGAAGACGTGCGTAAGCTGCTGCTGGTGCTGAACGGCCTCGTCGACAAGGGCAACACGGTCATCGTGATCGAGCACAACCTCGACGTCATCAAGTCCGCGGACTGGATCGTGGACCTCGGTCCCGAGGGCGGCGCGGGCGGTGGCGAAGTTGTCGTCGTCGGAACGCCGGAAGAGGTGGCCGATAACCCCGACAGCCACACGGCCACGTTCCTTCGCGAGATACTGAGCCCGGCGCTGCTCGCGAGTGCCAGCAACTAGTACCCGGTATCCCCGGGTCGAGAGCAAGGGTTCCTAGGTCATGGCTGACACGGTGAGCTACCGACCGAAGGCGGGGGAGATCCCGACCTCGCCCGGGGTCTACCGCTTCCGGGACTCGACCGGTCGCGTGCTGTACGTCGGCAAGGCGAAGAATCTCCGCTCCCGACTGAGCAACTACTTCGCCCCACTGCAGAACCTGCACCAGCGCACCCGCAGGATGGTCACGTCGGCCTCCTCGGTCGAGTGGACCGTCGTCGGCAACGAGTTCGAGGCACTGCAGCTGGAATTCACGTGGATCAACGAGTTCGACCCGCCCTTCAACGTTCAGTTCCGCGACGACAAGTCGTATCCATATCTCGCGATCACCCTCCAGGAGGATGTCCCGCGAGTGCTCGTGACCCGCAATCGGAAGATCGCGGGCGCCCGATATTTCGGACCGTACTCCCGGGTCTGGGCCATCCGAGAGACCGTGGATACCCTCCTGAAGGCGTTCCCGATGCGCAGCTGTACGGACACGACCTACCGCAGGGCGCAGCAGACCGGTCGACCGTGTCTTCTGGGAGATATCGGCAAGTGCGCTGCGCCGTGCGTCGGTCGAATCAGCAAGGAGGACCACAAGTCGATCGCCGTCGATTTCGCCTCCTTCATGTCGGGCAACGACTCGAAGTTCGTCGGTGAGCTCGAGAAGAAGATGCGGGCGGCCTCCGCGGACATGGACTACGAGGCGGCGGCGCGATACCGCGACCAGCTCGGCGCCATGAACAACGCGATGTCCCGCAACGTCGTCGTACTGTCCGAGGATATCGACACGGATATCTTCGGAATTGCGCACGACGAGCTGGCTGCAGCTGTCCAGCAGTTCATCGTTCGCGGAGGTCGCATCCGCGGTACGAAGAGCTGGGTCGTCGACAAGGAGCTCGACGTCGAACTGCCCGAGCTGGTCGAGACGGTGCTGCAGAACGCGTACAGCGCCGAGGATGCGCCACCGCGGGAAATCGTCGTGCCGGTGATTCCGGAGGACGCGGCCGAGCTGGAGCAGTGGCTCGCGAACCTGCGAATCGCGGGGAAGCTCAGCGCTACCAAGGTCTCGCTGAGGACGGCACAGCGCGGCGAGAAGGCCGCTCTCGCACTCACCGTGGCGACGAACGCGCAGAACGCCCTCGTGCTGTACAAGACGCGTCGCAGCGGCGACTTCACCGCACGATCCCAAGCGCTGTCCGACATCCAGGAGGCACTGGACATGCCGGACGCTCCGCTGCGGATGGAGTGCTACGACGTATCCCACCTCAGCGGAACGAACATCGTCGCGTCCATGGTGGTGTTCGAGGACGGCCTGCCGAAAAAGGACCAGTACCGACGCTTCAGCATTCCGGACTCCACGGACGACACGGAATCGATTTACCAGACGCTGACCCGACGGTTGGCCCACATCGACGACGACGGAACGCGAGCCGAAGAGCAAAGCGCCGAGCTTAATGCCGACGCCGAGGAACCGGAGGAGATCGAGGGGCGCCCCCGACGCAGGTTCGCATACCGGCCGAACCTGCTCGTTGTCGACGGCGGACAACCGCAGGTTGCTGCGGCGAAGCGCGCCCTGGACGATGCGGGCATCACGGGAATCGCGCTCTGCGGGATCGCCAAGCGACTTGAGGAGATCTGGCTTCCGGACTCCGACTACCCGGTCATCCTTCCGCGCAACAGCGATGCACTCTTCATGATCCAGCGCATCCGTGACGAAGCGCACCGGTTCGCGATCACTTACCAGCGCCAGCGCCGCTCCAACGACGTCACGTCGACGCTGTCCCAGATCCCAGGCCTCGGCCCGGCTCGGGTCAAGCAGCTCCTGAAGCACTTCGGGTCGGTCGCCCGACTTCGTGCCGCGACGCCGGAGGCGATCACGGAGGTCAAGGGCGTCGGGGAAGTGCTCGCGCGCCAAATCTACGAGCGTCTTCGAGGCTAAACTGGCGTTTCACTTATCGCTTCAATCGAGGGCAGGATGACCGAGGACAGCGAACGGCAGGAACTGCTCGTCGTGACCGGGATGTCCGGCGCTGGCCGCTCTACGGTGGGCAATGCGCTCGAGGACCTCGGCTGGTATGTCGTCGACAACCTGCCGCCGCAGATGCTGCGCCCCCTCGTCGACCTGTCCGAGCGGGCAAGCCGGTCCCTTCCGAAGATCGCCGCGATCGTCGACATCCGCGGTGGAAAGCTCTTCACCGACGTGCAGGAGGCGCTGCAGGAGCTGCGCGCCAGTGCCCGCGTTCGCGTCCTGTTCCTGGACGCGAATGACGCCGTGCTGGTGCGCCGATTCGAGCAGGTGCGCCGGCCGCATCCGCTTCAGGGTGACGGCACGCTGCTCGACGGCATCAGTGAGGAGCGCCGGCGGCTCGAGGCGTTGCGCGAGACGAGTGACATCGTGGTCGACACGTCGGAACTCAACATCCACCAGCTCTCCACCACAATCGCGGAGAAGTTCGCCGAGGCCGAGGCCCCGGGCGTTCGCGTTACCATCGTGAGCTTCGGGTTCAAGTACGGGCTTCCCGCGGACGCGGACCTGGTCGCCGACATGCGCTTCCTGCCGAATCCATTCTGGATTCCCGAACTCAAGTCGCTGACCGGCCTCGACCCGGAGGTGAGCGCCTACGTTCTGGGCGGCGAGGGCGCCGAGGAATTCGTGGAGGCGTACGCCAAGGCGCTGTCTCCCGTGCTCGCCGGGTACCAACGCGAGAACAAGAGACACGCTACGATCGCCATTGGATGCACGGGTGGTAAGCATCGCTCAGTTGCTGTCGGAGAGAAACTGGCTTCGCTGTTGCGAGCCGAGCCCGGCGTCGCCGTCACCGTGAAGCATCGCGATCTCGGGCGCGAATAGTCCCGGCCCGTCGGCGAGCACTCGTCGCCCACACCAACTGAACGAAATGAAGAGGATTGCACTGTGGCACTGACCGCCGATGTCAAAGAGGAACTCGCGCGAATCGGCGTCAGCAAGACAACAGTCCGAGCGGCCGAACTCGCGACCATCCTCCGCTTCGCCGGCGGGCTCCACGTCATCTCGAACCGCATCGCGGTCGAGGCCGAGCTGGACAGCCCGATTCTCGGTCGTCGCGTTCGCAAGGACCTCGCCGAGCTCTACGGCGTTCGCAGTGAGGTCGCCGTGGTCTCCGCCTCGGGCACCCGTCAGGCCAGCCACTATCTCGTGCGCGTCGTTGACGGGGGAGAGACGCTGGCCAGGCAGACGGGACTCCTGGATGCGCGTCGCCGCCCGATCCGTGGACTTCCCAACCGCCTGACGACAGGATCCCGTGAGGAACTCGCTGCAGTCTGGCGCGGAGCATTCCTGGCCAGGGGCACGCTCACCGATCCGGGCCGCTCGGCCGCCCTCGAGGTGGTCTGCCCCGGGAACGAGGCCGCAATGGCGCTCGTAGGGGCTGCGGGACGACTTCACGTACCCGCGAAGGCTCGCGAGGTGCGTGGGGTACACCGCGTCGTCATTCGTGATGGCGAAGCCATCAGCGCGATGCTCGTCCTCATGGGTGCTGTGACCAGCGTTAGCGCGTGGGAAGAACTGCGCCAGCGGCGCGAGGTGCGCGCGACGGCCAATCGGCTGGTGAACTTCGACGACGCCAACCTTCGGCGCTCCGCCCAGGCCGCCGTCGCCGCCTGCTCGCGAGTCGAACGGGCTCTCGAGATCCTGGACGACGACGTTCCGCAGCACCTTCGCTATGCGGGCGACCTGCGCCTGCGTTTCCGCGACGCGAGCCTCGACGAACTCGGACATCACGCGGACCCGCCCATGACGAAGGACGCCGTCGCCGGTCGCATCCGCCGACTGCTCGCGATGGCCGACAAACGCGCCCAGGATCTCGGTATCCCCGGCACGGATGCGAACCTTCCGCCCGATCTCGACGAGTAAAACCCTCCGAGGATGCTCCTAACTGGGAAGCATCCGAAAGCGCGCTGGGTTGTCGTAGATAGACTGAACAGGTCACCCCCGGCTCGACGAATTCGCGCTGTCTGGGGCAATTTGCTAGGAGAATTCGATGGCTGAGTACACACTTCCTGATCTTCCTTACGACTACGCAGCGCTCGAGCCGCACATCAGCGCTCGCATCATGGAGCTGCATCACGACAAGCACCATGCGGTCTATGTCGCCGGAGCGAACACCGCTCTCGCGAAGCTCGCGGAGGCGCGCGATGGGGGCGATTTCGCGAACATCCCGAAGCTCGAGAAGGACCTCGCGTTCCACCTCGGTGGCCACATCAACCACTCCATTTTCTGGAAGAACCTCTCGCCGGACGGCGGCGACAAGCCCACCGGCGAGCTGGCCGCGGCGATCGATGACAACTTCGGCTCGTTCGACAAGTTCGTCGCCCACTTCTCCGCCGCAGCAACGAGCCTCCAGGGCTCCGGCTGGGCAGTTCTGTCCTGGGATGCCGTCGGCAAGCAGCTGCTCATCCAGCAGATGTACGACCAGCAGGGCAACACCGCGCTCGGTACCATTCCCGTGCTGCAGCTCGACATGTGGGAGCACGCCTTCTACCTCGACTACGTAAACGTGAAGGCCGACTACGTCAAAGCGTTCTGGAACATCGCGAACTGGGCGGATGCGTCGGCCCGCTTCGAAGCGGCGCGCGCCGGTGCCGGTGCGCTACTGCTACTCTCGTAAAGGCATTGTGGCCGGGGTAATTCGCATACTGCGGGTGCCCCGGCCACGCCTCGTTTTCCCTCTACCACCACAACCCACGCGCCTGGTTTCTGGGGCGCACGATCAGCAGGAGTTTCATTGAGCGTCAAGATCGGCATCAACGGATTCGGCCGCATCGGCCGCAACTTCTTCCGCGCGGCTCTCGAAAAGGGCAGCGACCTCGAGATCGTCGCGGTCAACGACCTCGACAGCCCGGCCGCCCTGGCTCACCTGCTCAAATACGACACCGTCGCCGGCCGACTGAACGCAAAGGTCGAGGTCGACGGTGACTCCATCGTCGTCAACGGCAAGGCGATCAAGGTCCTCGCGGAGCGTAATCCGGCTGAGCTGCCCTGGGGCGAGCTGGGCGTGGAGATCGTTGTGGAGTCCACCGGGCGTTTCACGAAGTCTGTGGACGCCCGCCAGCACATCACGGCCGGCGCGAAGAAGGTCGTCATCTCGGCTCCCGCGACCGGTGACGACGTCGCCACGCTGGTGCTCGGTGTAAACGAGGGCACATACGACTCGTCCACCCACGACATCATCTCGAACGCGTCCTGCACCACGAACTGCCTCGCGCCGCTCGCCAAGGTGTTCCTGGACACATTCGGTATCGAGCGTGGATTCATGACGACGGTCCACGCGTACACGGCGGACCAGAACCTGCAGGACGGTCCGCACAGCGACTGGCGTCGTGCCCGCGCCGCGGCGCAGAACATCATCCCGACCTCGACGGGGGCTGCGAAGGCTCTTGGCCTCGTCATCCCGGAGCTCGCCGGCAAGCTGGACGGCTACGCGCTTCGCGTTCCCGTCATCACCGGCTCGATCACCGACCTCACCATCGAGACCAGCTCGACCGTGACCGTCGCCGAGATCAACGCCGCGTACAAGGCTGCCGCTGAGGGACCGCTCAAGGGCATCCTCAAGTACACCGAGGACGAGATCGTCTCGAGCGACATCCAGGGCGACCCGCACTCGTCGATCTTCGACGCCGGCCTGACCAAGGTCATCGGCAGCCAGGTCAAGGTCGCGTCGTGGTACGACAACGAGTGGGGTTACTCGAACCGCCTCGTCGACATCACCGAGTACGTCGCCGGCAAACTGTAGGGGCCGTCTTGGCACTCCGTACGCTTTCTTCTCTCGGAGACCTGTCGGGCAAGACCGTCATCGTCCGCTGTGACCTGAACGTTCCGTTGAAGAACGGGCAGATCACGGACGATGGGCGGATTCGGGCCTCGCTGGCGACCCTGAATACGCTGTTGAACGGCGATGCGAAACTCGTCGTGATCTCGCATCTCGGGCGTCCGGAGGGTAAGCCCGAACAGAAGTACAGCCTCGCGCCGGTCGCCCAGCGATTGCACGAGCTTCTCGGCCGTCCCGTCGCGTTCGCGACCGACACCATTGGATCGTCCGCGCAGGAGGCCGTCGACGGTCTCGACCGCGAGGGCGTCGTCGTGCTCGAGAATCTTCGGTTCAACGAGGGTGAGACCAGCAAGGACGAGCAGGAGCGCAGAGACTTCGCGAAGAAGCTCGCCCGATTTGGCGACGCGTTCGTCTCTGATGGATTCGGCGTCGTCCACCGCAAGCAGGCCAGCGTGTACGAACTGGCCGAGGAGTTGCCGAGCTCGGCGGGACTGCTGATCGAACAGGAACTCGACGTTCTCGAGCGCCTCACGAGTACGCCTGAGGCCCCATACACGGTTGTTCTCGGCGGTTCGAAGGTCTCGGACAAGCTCGACGTCATCGGTGCACTCCTTCCCCGTGTGAACCGCCTCCTGATCGGCGGCGGAATGCTCTTCACCTTCCTCGTCGCCCAGGGCTACAAGGTGGGCGGGAGCCTGCTGGAGACCGATCAGGTCGACACGGTCAAGGGCTACCTCGAGAAGGCGACGGAGCTCGGAGTCGAGATCGTGCTCCCCACAGACATCGTCGTTGCCGAGAAGTTCGGTGGAGACGCTCGCCACGTCGTTGCGGCCGCCGACGCGATCGAAGACACCGAATTCGGAGCCGGGGGTCTTGGCCTCGACATCGGACCGGACACGTCCAGGAATTTCGCCTCGATCATCGAGAGCTCGAAGACCGTATTCTGGAACGGCCCGATGGGCGTCTTCGAGCTCCCGCCGTTCGCCGCGGGAACCCGGGCGATCGCCGAGGCCCTGACCAGGGTGGATGGCCTCGCGGTCGTCGGCGGCGGGGACTCCGCAGCCGCGGTGCGGGAACTCGGTTTCTCTGACGACCAGTTCGGACACATTTCCACCGGGGGCGGTGCGAGCCTCGAGTTCCTCGAAGGCAAGAAGCTCCCAGGCCTCGAAGTACTCGGATGGCAGGGCAACTGATGGCGTCGAACAACCAGAGCGAACGCATCCCGTTCATCGCTGGCAACTGGAAGATGAACCTCGACCATCTGCAGTCGATCGCGTTCGTGCAGAAGCTGGCGTGGAGCCTCAAGGACGCACGGCACGATTATTCGGTCACCGAGGTCGCCGTATTCCCACCGTTCACCGACCTGCGTTCCGTTCAGACCCTGATCTCCGCGGACAAGATCGAACTCGGATTCGGGGCACAGGATGTCTCGGCGCACCCGAACGGCGCGTACACGGGCGAGATCTCGGCCGAGTTTCTGAAGGCTCTCGACGTGCAGTACGTGATCATCGGTCATTCGGAGCGTCGGCAGTACCACCACGAGAACGACGAGCACATCGCCGAGAAGGTCGCGATCGCGCTGAAGAACGGGCTCGTGCCGGTCATCTGCGTCGGTGAGACGGCAGAGGACCTCGACCTCTATGGTCCGAGTGCCGTTCCGGTTCAGCAGCTGCACGGTGCGCTCGCTCTGGCTGGCGGTGCCACCAACATCGTGGTCGCATACGAGCCGGTCTGGGCGATCGGATCCGGGCAGGCGGCGACGCCGGAGCAGGCCGAGCAGGTTGCCGAGCAGTTGCGGTACGTGATCGCCGAGGTGCTCGGCGGCGAGGTCGCCGACGCGACGCGCATCCTGTACGGAGGCTCCGTGAAGTCGACCAATATCGCCGGTTTCCTGCGCCAGCCGAACGTCGACGGCGCGCTGGTTGGGGGAGCGAGCCTCGACATCAACGAGTTCGCTTCCATCGCGCAGTTCCGCAAGCACGTCGGAACCTAGAAGCACGCGGCGTCCTGCCGTCTATCAGTTATGCTTACCTCTGGCCTTCTGGCCGTGCTGAAAGGTTTGTTGTGGCAATTCTCCAGGTCGTACTGCAGGTCATCCTCGGGCTCGCGAGCCTTCTGCTGACCCTGCTCATCCTCCTGCACCGCGGACGCGGTGGCGGTCTCTCCGACATGTTCGGCGGTGGCGTCACCTCCAACCTCGGTGCCTCGGGAGTCGCGGAGCGCAACCTCAACCGAATCACGGTCATCCTGTGCCTGGTCTGGATCACGTGCATTATCGTGCTCGGACTGATTCTCAAGTTCTCGAGCTAACCCGCCCGGTTCTGGTCCCCATCCCGCAACATTCTGGTTCGAAAGTGAGTCCCCGTGGCTTCAGGCGGTAGTGCTATTCGCGGTTCTCGTGTCGGAGCTGGCCCAATGGGCGAGCAGGATCGTGGCTTCCACGCGGAGCGCATCCAGATTTCGTACTGGGACGAACTCGGCAACGAGACCGTGCGCAACTTCGCGGCGAACCTGCCGGAGGAGGAGATCCCGGACATCATCGACTCGCCCTCGACGGGACTGCCCGCCGGTCGCGACCGCGAGAACCCGCCGTCGGTGGCCAAGCTCGAGCCCTACAAGACTCACCTTGCCTACGTGAAGGAGCGCCGCACCGAGAAGGAAGCGGCCGAGCTCCTCGAGGAGGCTCTCGAGCAGTTGCGTGCTCGCCGCGGCAAGGTCACGAACTAGTCCCGTCGCACTAATTGGGCCCACGCTCCGCAGCCCGGCGGATCGCGAAGCGATCTGGGGGCGGCTCAGTGGGGATCGTCTTCTGCGGTCCAGTAGGTGTCCGGCGTGATGAGGTTTCCGGGGACTTCGGCCGCCGCATCCTGATCGACCAGGAATTTGGTGCTGCGACGTCCACGGGCACCGGACACCGGCACCTCGAATACGCTCGCGTCGGCAAGCGCCAGCCCGAGGGCTGAGGCCTTGTCGGCACCGGCGAGCATGAGCCAGACCCGCTCGGATGAGTTGATCACCGGCAGGGTCAGGCTGAGTCGTTCGGGCGGCGGTTTCGGTGAGTTGCGCACCGGGATCACCGTGAGTTTTTCCTCACGGATGCCCGTCCGCTCGGGAAAGAGCGACGCGATGTGGCCGTCCGGACCGACACCGAGGAACGTGATGTCGAACGACGGATAGTCCGCGCCCTCGGCCGCGAAGCCACGAAGTTCGGCGGCGTACGCTTCCGCTGCCTCATCGAGCGACAGCTCGCCGTCGGAGGCGGGAAACGGATGCACTCGCTCGTCATCGACGGCGATGTGCGCGAGGAGTGCTTCGCGGGCCTGTGTCTCATTGCGCTCGGGATCGGCGTCGGGCAGCCAGCGCTCGTCGCCCCACCAGATGTTGACCCGGGACCAGTCGACGCTGTCCCGGTTCGGAGAGGCGTTCACGGCAGCGAGCGACGCGGAGCCCATTGTGCCGCCGGTCAGGACGATCGTCGCTTCTCCGCGAGCCTTGATGAACTTCGCCAGCTTGGCCAGCAGGCGCTCGGCAATGGTGTCGGCCAGGGTCTGCTTGTCGGGGTAAACAAACACCCGACGTTCGGAGGTCACTTCTTCGCCTTGGCCTTTGCTCCCGATCCGATGTGGGCGGTCTTCTCCAGCTGCGCGACGCCATCCTGGATGACCTGGCCGAACAGCCAGTCCGGGTCGAGTCGCCGCAGTTCCTCGGCGAGACAGTCACGCAGACTGCGGCGGGGGAGTGAGATGTCGTGCGTCGGCTGTCCGGGCTGCTTGAGCGTCGCGATGTTCGGCACCGCGCGCTCGAGCTCGATCGTGCCGGAGGCGCGATGAAGGCGAACCCCGTGGATACCGCTGGACCCGGTCGAGCGGTTGGACATCGTGAGCTTCACCTCGACCTGCAGCTGCTCCTGCAGCCACGCCGCAAGCAGAACCGTCGACGGCGAATCCACGGAGCCATCCACCTCAACACCCGTGATGGGCTCGAACGGCGGCTGGTCGAGTACCGCGGCGAGCTGCGCACGCCAGAGCGTCAGGCGGGTCCACGCGAAGTCGGTGTCGCCGGGCGCATAGGTCTTTGCGATGTGCTCGAGTGCCGCGAGCGGGTTGGATGCCGCGGCCGCATCCGTGATCCGGCGCTGGGCGATTCGACCGAGAGCGGACTGGGACGCGTTGTGCGGGCCGTCTCCGGGCCACCACACGACGACGGGCGCGTCCGGAAGCAGAAGACCGGTGACCAGGCCCTCCTTGTCGCTGGCAGTGTCGCCGTAGGCGCGGACGACGATGACCTCGCTCGCGCCAGCGTCGCCGCCGACGCGGATCTGGGCATCCAGCCGAGCATCGCTGTGGTTGTGCGCATCCCCGCTTGTCGACACGACGATGACGCGCATCGGGTGCTCGCGTGAGGCATCATTGGCCGCCTCGATCGCCTCTTCCTCTTCGCCCAGCTTGGTCGAGATGATGAGGGTGAGTACGCGGCCGAGCGCGACGGCGCCGCCCTCCTCGCGGATCTTGACGAGGGTCTTGGAAATCTGGCTCGTCGTGGTGTCGGGCAGATCGATGATCATGGTCGTCTCCAGACTCGTCCGTCGCGGGCGAGCAGTTCGTCGGCGGATTCCGGCCCCCAGGTTCCGGGACGGTACTGGTCCGGCTGTCCCT
>DASXCU010000151.1:0-22931 GCA_036491035.1 Galbitalea sp.
CAGCTCTTCGTCGACTTCGTACGCCCGAGCGAGATTTCCGGCATCCTCGACATCGATACCGCCGGGGTCGGGGACCCGGCCGATGACGCCGGTGCGTTCTACGCCCACCTCATCGCGCTCGCCGAGTCGATGCAGCGCGACCCCGCAGGCGCCGCAGAATGTTTCCGGCTGGCGGACTCCTGGCTCGCTCGCTGGCCGCGCAATCGCAACGCGGGATTCGATGCGCGTGCTCGCGCGATCGCTGCGACTCACCTACTTGGCCACGCCCTGCAGCCCCGAGCACTCGATCCGACCGCGGCCTCACAGCGGCTGCTGGAGCGCGCACGAACGCTCGTCTGGATCGACTAGATCGAGTTCGTTCCGGTCTCCCTGGTCGCGTCGTCGATCGCGTCCGCGGTTCGTACGAGGGCAAGATGAGAGAGGGCCTGGGGCGTGTTCCCGACCTGCCGTTCGCCGGTGACGTCGTATTCCTCGCTGAGGAGCCCGAGGTCATTTGCGAATCCGACGAGTCGATCCATGAGCGTGATCGCTTCGTCGACCCGTCCGGATCGGGCGTACTGCTCGGCGAGCCAGAACGAGCAAGCCAGGAAGGGGTGCTCCGTGCCCGGCAGGCCGTCCACTCCTGAGTCAGTCAGGTAGCGCAGCAGAAGGCCGTTGTGCAGCAGCGAGGTTTCTATGGCGGCGACGGTCCCCACCATCCGCGCGTCCGTGGCTTCGAGGTAGCCGACCTGGGGGAGCTGCAGGAGGGAGGCATCCACGGTGCCGCTTCCGTAGAACTGGGTGTAGCTGCCGAGGACCGGATCCCACCCCTTGCTCTCGATCTCGTCGCGCAGTTCGTCGCGCAGCTTCTCCCAGCGATCCGCCGGACCTTCCAGACCGTGCTCCCGAACTCCGTTGACGCCGCAGTCGAAGGCCGCCCAGAGCATGACGCGGGAGTGAGTGAAATGACGCTTCGGACCGCGGATTTCCCAGATCCCGTTGTCCGGTCGACGCCAGTTGTCTTCGACGAACTGGAGCAGAGAGCGCTGCAGCGACCAGGACAGCTCGGTCTCGTCCTCGCCCGACTCGCGCGCCTTGCGCAGCGCGAGCATGACCTCGCCGAACATGTCGCCCTGGTACTGCACGAACGCGCCGTTTCCGATGCGCACGGGGCTGGAATCGCGATAGCCGGGCAGGGAGTCGACTTCCCACTCGGTCAGTCGGCGCTCACCGCTCAGGCCATACATGATCTGCACGTCGTTGGGATCGCCGGCCAGCGCCCGCAGCAGCCAGCCGCGCCACGCGTTGGCCTCGTTCGAAAAACCGTGCCCGATCAGCACATACAGAGTGAGCGACGCGTCCCGGAGCCAGACGTAGCGATAGTCCCAGTTGCGGCTTCCGCCGAACTCCTCGGGGAGGCTGGTGGTGGCCGCGGCCACGATTCCGCCGGTATCTTCGTGCGTCAGTGCGCGGAGGACCAGAAGGGAGCGGTGCACTTCGGCCGAGTATCGCTCCGGGGCCTCGCAGCTGGCAGCCCAGTCCCGCCACCACATCGTCGTGTTCTCGAGGGAGTCGTCGATGTCCATCTCGTCCGGCGGCTCGCGGTGCGACGGGTACCAGGTCAGGACGAGGTCCACCGTCTTCCCCTTCTTTACCGTGAACGTCGCAACGTGCGCTTCGTTCTCGGCTTTGAGTTTCGGACCGCGCACCACGACGGCGTCCGGACCGGCGACGGCGATGATCGCGTTGCCGCCCGCATCCGGTGCCTGGCGCACCCACGGGAGGGCCGCCGCGTAGTCGAAGCGGATGCGCAGCTCCTCGTGCATCTCGACCGAGCCCTCGATTCCGGTGACGCGGCGCACGATGTCGGCTCGTCGATTGTCGGTCGGCATGAAGTCCGTGACCTCCACCACGCCGGTTTCGGTTCGCCACCTGGTAACGAGGACGAACGTGTCCTCGAGGTAGGAGCGGGAGGTCTCGAGGACCTTTCCGGTGGGCGCGAGCAGCCAGCGACCGTGATCCTCGTCGCCGAGCAACGCTCCGAACATGGATGGGGAATCGAACCGCGGCATGCAGAGCCAGTCCATCGAACCGTCGCTGCCGACGAGCGCGCCGGTGTGACAGTCACCGATCAGACCGTAATCCTCGATGTTCAGGGCCATTTGCCAATCCTGACAGCTAGTTTTGAACAATGGTTTCAGCGCGACGCACTCTCGTCATACTCGGAGCAAGCGGTGACCTCACCGCGCGGCTCCTTCTTCCCGGTCTCGGCCAACTGATTTCGAAGCGGCCCGACCTCCAGCTCGACCTGATCGGTGTCGGAACCAGCCCGATGACACCCGCCCAGTGGAAGAAGCGGGTCACCGCCTCGTTCAACGCCGGTGGGGCCAATACGGCAAGAGCGAAGGCCGTCATCGAAGCGAGCACCTACCGCGTCGCGGATGCGACGAGCCCGGATGACCTGGGCGCGATCTTCGCCGACTGCAAGGGGACGCCCGCGATCTACTTCGCGTTGCCGCCCGCGGTCACGGAGAAGGTCGTCGAGTCGCTCTCGAAGATGAAGCTGCCCGCCGGGATCGTGCTGGCGCTGGAGAAGCCGTTCGGGACCGACCTGCGCAGCGCCCGTGCGCTCAACCGACTGCTCGCGACCTTCGTGACGGAGAAACAGGTGCACCGGGTCGATCACTTCCTGGGCAAGTCGACCGTGCTGAACATCCTCGGTCTCCGATTCGCCAATCGGCTCTTCGAGGAGAGTTGGAACGCGGCGAACATCGAGCGAGTGGAGATCAACTACGACGAGCAGCTCGGCCTCGAGGCACGCGCCGGCTACTACGACCACGCCGGGGCGCTCATCGACATGATCCAGAGCCACCTGCTGCAGGTGCTCGCCGTCATCGCGATGGAGCCGCCGTCGACGCTGGACTCCGACGACCTGCGCGGCGCGATGGCCCAGGCACTGCGCGCGACTCGCGTGTGGAAGGACGATCCGAAGACATCCACCCGCCGCGGCCGATACACCGCGGGCAAGGTCGGCGGGAAGCAGCTGGGGTCGTACGTAACTCAGGATGGCGTCGACAGGACCCGCAACACGGAGACCCTGGCCGAACTCGCACTCGCCGTTGACAACTGGCGCTGGGCCGGAGTTCCGTTCATCCTCCGGTCCGGCAAGGCGCTGTCGGATGACCGCAAGGACATCATCATCACGTTCCGGGATGTTCCCCATCTCCCGACCGGAATGACCGGCCACGGCCAGCCCTCGCAGCTGCGGATCGCCCTCGACCCGCATCTCATGGAGATCGACCTCAACATCAACGGGGAGGGCAACCTGTTCACGCTCGAGCCGGTCACGCTGCGCGCGACCTTCGCCGACTCCGACCTGCCGGCCTACGGCGAGGTGCTCGAGGGCATCCTCACCGGCGATGCCACGCTCTCGGTTCGAGGCGACGTGGCGGAGGAGTGCTGGCGCATCGTGACTCCCGTGATCGCCGCCTGGCGCAAGAACAGCGTGTCGATCGACAACTACGCGGCGGGCTCCGCCGGTCCGAAGAGCTGGAAGCCGCTCGCGCGCTGATCAGTTCGGGAAACGCTGATCAGTTCGGGAACGCTGATCAGCTCGGGAACGCTGATCAGTTCGGGAAGCCAGGAAGCAGTCCGAGTGCAGTGAGCTGTTCCGAGAGACCCGCGCCATCCGGGGCATAGAGCCAGCGTGTACCTTCGGCGCGGGCCACCTCGGCGTGCGCGCTTCGGCCGCCGGCGAACACGGCCTGGCCGGGGGAGAGCTGCCGGATGCAGACGGCAGCGACGTTTCCCGGATGGGCGCGGGCGAACTCGCCGTAGAGTTCCTCGTCGTGCTGTCCGTCGTCGCCGATGAGCAGCCACTTCAGTCTGGGGAACTCGCGAGCCAGGCGGGCCAGGTTCTCGCGCTTGTGCTGCCGCCCACTGCGGAACAGTCGATCGTGAGTCGGCCCCCAGTCGGTCAGAAGCAGCGCGCCCGACGGATACAGGTTTCGGGACAGGAACCGGGTGAGAGTAGGTGCGACGTTCCACGCTCCGGTCGACAGGTAGATGACGGGGGAACCCGGATGCTCGCGCACCAGCCGCTCGTAGAGCACGGACATCCCGGCGACGGGTGTCCGAGCGTGCTCATCGAGTACGAACGTGTTCCAGGCGGCCAGGAGGGGCCTCGGCAGCGCGGTCACCATCACGGTGTCGTCGATGTCGGAGAGCACACCGAACCGGGTGCGCGCATCCACGACGAAGACGGGTGCGGCCACGGTCGCCGAACCCTCCGTGTGCATGGTCACGGTGTTTCGCCCGGGCGGCAGTCGAACCTCGAGGCGAGTGTCGATGACTCCGCCCCGGTCCGCGGTGACCCGGAACTCCTTTCCACCCGCGGTGACGATGACATCAACCTCACCGGCCGGAACGCTCGTGAAGCTGCGCCAGCCCCGGACGCTGCGAGGCCTCGGCCTCTGCTCGGCACCGGCGCGAACCGGTCGAACGAGGAGCACGCGACCGAGAACGCGGATCCACCCACTGCCTCCGTACCCGGAGAACGGCACGACCGTCGGGAGAAAGCCCCGTTTGCGGGCATTGCGCGCGCGAAAGGCGTGGAAGGCATCCTCGATGCGCGCCGCGCGATGCAGCACGGGCGGAAGGGCTGGCGCGGACACCGCGTCGTCCGGAGTCTCCGCCATGGCCTCAGTCTCGCATCCCGGTCTCTGCGCGCCTGTCAATTCCTTGAGACATTCTCCAGCAGGGAAAGAATCGCGCCGCCCCCGCTTCGGGGGCGCGATAGGATTTGCCGACCGGATTTGAAGGAGAAGGCTGTGCCGCTCATGGAACTCGTCGACGGCAAGCACGGGGCCTCGGCCCCGCTGCGCAACGAACCCGTACAGGCCCGAAGCACTGCGCGTCTGACGGCGCTTCTGGATGCCGCCGCCGCTGCAATCGACGAGCTCGGTTACGAGCGTTTGACCACCGCAATGGTGGCCGAGCGCGCGGGCGCGTCAATCGGAACGGTGTATCGCTATTTCCCCGACCGGATCGCGGTGCTGCAGGCACTCGCTACGCGCAACCTCGAGACCGTCCTCGGCGCCATCGAGCGTGCCGTCGCTGATCGTCGCTCGACCGGATGGCGCGAAGCCGTCGCCAACGCGTTCGACGCCTATGTCGCCGCGTTCCGTACCCAGCGCGGGTTTGCCTCGCTGCGCGGCGGAGACGTGCTCGACCTGCGACCGGCATCGGGCGGCCCGACGGCGAACTCTAACATCGCCGAGGCGTTGATGAACGGCATCGCAGCGCGGTTCGGCACCGACGCGTCGGCCAAGACGCTGTTTGCGTTCGAGAACGCGGTCGAAGTGCAGGATGCCCTGATCGCGCGCGCGTTCGCCCGAAGCCCCAAGGGCGACCCGGCGTTCCTCGAGCGCGGTCGCTCGCTGGTGCTGTCGATCCTTTCCGAGCAGCTCGCGTAGTCGCGGAGCAGCCCGGATAACCCGAGCGTTCCTAACTCTTTACTGCGTGTTACGCAAGCCGTCGGGAATGACAGGGGTTCCGAATAGTGTTTAGCTCGAAGTAAGGCAAGTGTCGATTCGCGCCCCCTCGCGAGGAATGAGCCAGTCACAGTAATGATCGAGTTCAAGTCGGTCTCGAAGCTCTACCCAGACGGTACCCACGCGGTCGATGATTTCAGCGTGGTGATTCCGTCGCGCAAGACCACGGTCTTCGTCGGATCATCCGGTTGTGGCAAGACCACGCTGCTGCGCATGATCAACCGCATGGTCGACCCGACCGCGGGTGTGATCGAGATCGACGGCGATGACATCGCGGCCACCGAACCCGTGCACCTTCGTCGGGGCATCGGCTACGTCATGCAGAACTCGGGCCTTCTGCCGCACCGCACCGTGCTCGACAACGTGGCGACCGTCCTGTTCCTCACCAAGGTGCCGAAGCCTCAGGCGTATGAGCGCGCCAACGAACTGCTCGATACCGTCGGACTGGATCGCGCGCTCGGCAAGCGATACCCGGGCGAGTTGTCGGGTGGACAGCAACAGCGTGTCGGCGTTGCCCGCGGCCTCGCGGCGAACCCCAACATCCTGCTGATGGATGAGCCGTTCGGTGCTGTCGACCCGATCGTGCGCGTCGACCTGCAGCACGAGACGCAGCGCCTTCAAAAGGAGCTCGACAAGACAATCGTCTTCGTCACGCACGACATCGACGAGGCATTCCTGCTCGGCGACCAGGTCTTGATCCTCGAAAAGGGCGCGAAGATCGCGCAGCAGGGCACACCGGAGGAGATCCTCGCGAATCCCGCCAGTGACTTCGTGGCGAACTTCATCGGCGCCGACCGCGGCAAGCGACGGCTGACCGTGGACGCGAACGTGAAGCCGAATGGCAACGATCTCGTGCTGATCGACGCGGGTGGATACGCCGCCGGCGTTATCTCCGCGCCCGAGGGCAAGCTCGCCGTCGGCACCGCCTCTCCGAAGTCCCGCTCTGTCTCCAACAAGACGTCGCAGGCTGGCGACGCGTAATGGAATGGGTATGGGAGAACTTCTCAACGATCTGGGGTTACACCCTCGACCACATCGGTCTGAGTGTTCCGCCCATCATCGTCGGGTTCGTTCTCTCCATACCTCTCGGGTACTGGACCAGTAAGTCGCGGGTTGCGCGCTCGGTGCTTCTCACCATCTTCAGCATTTTCTACACGCTGCCGGCGCTGGTGCTGTTCGTTCTCGTCCCGGTTGCGCTGGGCCTGTCGATCCTCGACCCCAATAACGTCATCGTCGCCCTGACCATCTACGCGATCGCCATCATGATCCGCACGGCGAACGATGCGTTCGCCTCCGTGTCGCCCGACGTCCGGGAGTCGGCGCGCGCGGTCGGCTACTCGGCGGTGCAGCGCTTCTTCCGGGTGGAGCTCCCGCTGGCGGGTCCAGTCCTACTCGCCGGAATTCGAGTCGTCTCCGTGAGTACCGTCAGCCTCGCGACGATCGGTGGATTCATCGGAATCCCGAGCCTCGGCAGCTTGTTCCTCACGGGCTTCCAAATCCAGTTCTTCCCCGAGATCTGGTCCGGAATCATCGCGGTGTTGATCATTGCCGGCGTGTTCGACCTCATCCTCGTCGGTCTCGGGCGACTACTTCTGCCGTGGAATCGTCGCGCCAGTCGTCGTCGGGCGGCCCGCATGGCGGCACAGGCGGTGACGGCATGAACCTCATCCTGCAGGGCTTCGCGTGGATCTTCGATGGTTCCCACTGGGTGACCACCTCGACGTCAGCTGGAATTGGTCCGGCGCTGGTGCAACACCTCATCCTCACCGGCATCAGCCTGGTGATCACCGCGATCATCGGGCTGCCGATCGGGTTCTACATCGGTCACTTCGGCAAGGGCAGGAGTGCCGCGATCCTCACGAGCAACGCGTTGCGCGCACTCCCTAGCGTCGGACTCCTTACGGTGCTGATCCTCGCGATCCCGTTCATCAAGGGAATCCCCGGTAGCTACCTGGCCGACGTGATCGTGTTCGTCCTGCTCGGGCTGCCGTCCATGCTCGCGGGGGCGTACGCCGGACTCGAATCGGTCGACCGCCAGACCATCGACGCCGCTCGTGCGATCGGTATGACCGAGTGGCAGATCCTCACCAAGGTCGAAATTCCGCTCGGCGCACAACTCATCCTCGGCGGCATCCGCTCCACGACCCTGCAGATCGTCGCAACGGTGACGATCGCCTCATTCCTCACCCAGGTGACGCTCGGCACGTTCATCATCGACGGCCTGAACCAGAACAACTACGTGAAGATGATCGGCGGCGCGATTCTTGTGGCCGCACTCGCGCTACTCCTCGACGGCATTCTTGCCCTCGTCCAACGCTTCGCCAGTCCCCGAGGAGTGTCCCGGGGAACGACGAAAGATAAAAGAAACACAGCCCGTGGTGCGACACACGCATCCACACAGCCCAGGACACCCATCACGGAAGGTAATTGAGAAAATGTTTGGATCCAAAAGAGGTGTTATCGCCGCCGGCGTTGTACTCGCCGGTGCCGCGCTGGTGCTCGCGGGATGCGCGTCCAGCAGTTCGCTGAGTGGGGGAGGCTCCACCTCGAGCGCCAAGACCACGATCACCATCGGCTCGGCCGCATTCCCCGAGAACGTCGTACTCGGAAACATCTACGGCCAGGCTCTTGCCGCCAACGGCTTCACGGTCAAGTACCACCTGAGCATCGGCCAGCGCGCCGCCTACATCCCCGCGCTGGAGAAGGGTGACGTCAACCTCATCCCCGAGTACTCTGGGTCGATCCTCGACTTCCTGAGCAAGTCGGCGACCGCGAACACGCCGTCCGACGTCAAGGCCGCGCTCGACAAGGCCCTGCCGAAGGGTCTGACGGCACTCACCCCGTCGTCGGCGGCAGATTCCGACTCGATCAACGTGACGCAGGACTTCGCTTCGAAGTACAACCTCACGTCGATCGCCGACCTGAAGAACGTGCCGAGCCTAAGCCTCGCGGCCAACCCCGAGTTCCAGACTCGTCCCGACGGGATCAAGGGTCTCGAGAGCGTCTACGGAATCACCGGTATCGCGTTCCAGTCCATCAACGACAGCGGTGGCCCGGCCACGGCCAAGGCGCTCCTGGATGGCACGGTCGACTCCGCCGACATCTACACCACGACGCCGTCGATCCTCGCCGACAAGTTCGTCACACTGACCGACCCGAAGAGCCTCTTCGCGTCGCAGGAGGTCGTGCCGATCGTCAGCAGCAGCAAGGTCAGCGCCAAGCTCACCTCCGTGCTGAACAAGGTGTCTGCGGCACTGACGACGAAGGATCTCCTCGAGTTCAACACGGAGACGTCTGACGCCAGCAATCCGAAGGCTCCGGTCGTCGTGGCTCAGGAGTGGCTCAAGAAGGCGAACCTCTTCTAAGCACCAACCGCTAGTTACGCCCGAGGGGCGTCAATCGTTCGTCCGGACCGAGGTTTGGGCACGATTGGCGCCCCTCGCGCGTTAGTGGGGCGAGCTATTCGTCCGGATCCATGTGTCGGGCTTCGCTGCGCTCGAGTGCTTTGCGGATCAGAAAGATGACAACGAGTGCGATCGCGATGATCCCGACGAAGATGAGTCCGGCCCACTTCAGCTGGCCCTCGAGCTGCCGGTAGCTCCCTGCCGCGAACGCACCGACTGAGATGTACGCGGTCGCCCAGACCAGGCACGCGGGGGCGGTCCAGGCGATGAAAGTGCGGTAGCGCATGGCGCTGGTGCCGACCACGACCGGCACCAGCGAATGGAAGACCGGAAGAAAGCGCGAGATCGCGACCGCGATTCCACCGCGACGCTCGAGGTAGGTTTCCGCGCGAATCCAGTTCTTCTCACCGATGCGCTGGCCGAGCTTCGAACGGCGGATGCGGGGGCCGAAGAAGTGACCGAGCCAAAACCCCACCGACTCGCCGGCCAGCGAACCGACGATCACACCGAGAGCGAGAGTCACGAACTCGACCGGTCCGTTCACCGCGGTCGCCGCGACGAGCACGATGGAGTCGCCCGGCACGATCAGCCCGAGCAGGATCGACGTCTCGAAGAACATCCCGATCGCCGCAATGAGCACCCGAAAGTTCGGATCGACGCTGTGAACGGTGGCGAGCACCCAGTTGAAAAAGTCGTTCACGACAGCCGAACCTACCCTGCGGACTTCCGAGCGCCCTAGAGCGGCTTCCGGAGGGCATCCAGTCGAGCCCGCCAGAGGGCGAGGCGGCCGGGGAGCTGCGCGACCTCTGGGCCGTCCACCCAGCTCGTGACGATGCGAATGCCATGCAGGGCATTGAGCGACCACACCTCTGTGTCAGCCAACTCGGCGGGGGTGACGGCCTCCTCGTAGGTCTCGATACCGAGGGCCGTCGCGAGCGTGAGCAGGCTTCGTACGGTGACACTGTCGACCCGCGGGAACTCGGCTGGCGGGCCGCACAGGATCTCGCCGCGCCACCAGAGCACGCCGCTGTGCGAATCCTCGACGACGTAGCCGTCGTCCGTCAGCAGCATCGCCTCGGTCGCGCCCCGCCCCTGGACCGCGGTTCGGAGCCGGGTCATCGTCTCGAGATCCGGTCCCTTGATCGAGGGCACCGTGCGGGGATCTCCATCCAGCCAGGTCGCCTCGATGAGATTGTTGTGACGTTCCGGTGCACTGCGGAGCCGAAACACGAGGAGCTGACCGTCCCCGCGGCGCTGCAACTCGACGCGGGGAAACCAGTCTCCCGTTCGAGGGACCAGCGCGATCGACGCATCCCAGAATGCCTCGGCGGCGGTTGAGATCCGAAGCTCGGTCGGAATGCTTCCGAGAAAGCGGTCGCGATGGAGGCCGAGCGCGAGGACCGTGCCGTCGGTGACGAGCCAGGAATCCGCCACCTCGATCGTGGTGTCCGTCATGTCGCAGTAGTCGAGGGCCACCAGCTCGCAGTAGTCGAGGGCCACCAGCTCGCCGTCGTGCCAACGGTAGATGGACTCCACGCTCATAGGGTTAAGGCTATGCCCCGGCTCGTGCGCACTACCCTCCCGCACTGGGTCGACCCCGGCGCGGCGTTCGTCGCGCTGTATGGGGACGCGACGGATGTCGTCTGGCTCGACAGTGGGCCGAACGCGATCACCGGGCGAAGCTACCTGGGGCGCGCCGTTCGCGCTCTGACTTCCGGGTCGGTCGCGCCGGGCAGTGGCTCGGTGATCGAGCTCCTCCGAGCCGAGCTGGCGGCGAACCGGCTCGAGCCGACCGGCGATGGGTTTGCTCTGGGCTGGGTCGGCTGGATCGGATACGAGTCCCGATTCGAGACCATGGATGGAACGAGAAACCGCGATTCGCCGTATCCCGATGCCGCGTTCCTGTTTCTCGATCGCGCCATCGAGTTCGACCACGCGGCCAGGACTGTGACGCTTCTCCAGCTCGTGGACGCTCCGGAGTGGCGGGCAGACGTCGAGGATGTGCTGGCCTCGGCAACGTTCGTCGAGCCAGTCCCCGAGGGCAGCGCGGTCCCGGAACGCCCGGTCTGGCGCGACAGCGACGCCGAGTACCTCGCGAAGATCCGCGAGTGCCAGGCGCGCATCGCGGCGGGGGATGCCTATCTGCTCTGCCTGACCAATGAGGTGAGCGTTGCCGCATCCGTCGATCCGGTTGCCACGTACCTCGCCCTGCGCGCGGCGAGCCCGACCCATCACGGTGCGCTGGTGCGTCTCGGCGACGTTTCTCTGCTGAGCGCGTCGCCGGAGCAGTTCCTCACGGTCAGTCCGTCCGGGATGATCGAGTCCCGACCGATCAAGGGAACCCGCCCGCGCGGCGCGGATCCCGAGCAGGATGCTGCGCTCGCCGCCGACCTGATCGCGAGCGAGAAGGAGCGTGCCGAGAACCTGATGATCGTCGACCTCATGCGCAACGACATCGGGAGCGTGAGTGAAATTGGCAGCGTGGAAGTACCGAGCCTGTTGACCGTTGAGAGCTATGCGCCCGTTCACCAGCTGGTGAGCACCGTCCGCGGCCAACTCGCGCACGGGCTCGAGCCTCTGGATGCGGTTCTCGCCTGTTTCCCGGCCGGTTCGATGACAGGAACGCCGAAGTCCAGCGCGACGCGCATTCTCGACGAGCTGGAGGCGGCACCTCGCGGAATCTACTCGGGCGCGTTTGGATTCTTCGCGCTCGACGGGCGGGTGGATCTCGCCATGGTGATCCGCAGCATCGTCGTTGGGCCGCGCGGCGCGAGCATCGGCGCGGGTGGCGGCATCACGGCGCTCAGTGATCCCGACGAGGAACTGGCCGAGGTCAAACTGAAGGCCGCGGCTCTCCTTCGCGCGCTGGGCGTCGGCTAGAGGCGCTCGGCGATGGTCCGGATGCGCGCTAGCCGACCGTCCCACTCGGCGCCGATCCGGTCGAGCTCGCCGGCCACGGCGGAGAGGCGCGCACCGATCGCGCGATACCGGATTTCACGCCCGGACGGTGCCGCCTGGACCAACCCGGCATCGGCCAGCGCGGCCAGGTGTTTCGCGATCGCCTGGCGCGTTACGGGCAGCTCGATCGCCAGCGCGGACGCGGACAGCTCGCGCGCGCCCAGCCGGGTCAGTATGTCCCAGCGCGTCTCATCGGCCAGCGCCGCGAAAACGGGAACCAGGCTTTTGGTCATGCCGAGTCCTGTTTGTCGAGGAACGCGACGAGCTCGTCGAGCTCCTCGATCCAGCCGGCGGTGTTGTCCTTCATGTTGGCGGCGACGTCGCCTTGGAATTCTTCCCAGCCCGTTTCCCGAACCGTGAGTTCTGTGCCGCCATCCTTCTCGGACAGGATGAAGCGAACGAGCGTCGAGTTGCCGGGCGCGGGATCCGTGTTCTTCTCACGTGCCCAGCGGAACGCGAAGGCGGTGGGTTCGTCGATCTCTTCCACGACGATGCGGAACTCGCCCCACTCGTCCCATCCGAATACTCCGGGGGCACCGACCCGCAGCTCGAGCGAGGCGGTGTCACCGAACCACTCGGAGACGAGTGCCGGCTCGGTGATCGCGGCCCAGACGGCCGAGCGGTGGGCGTTGATGTGGACGGTTCGGGTGACGAGAAGTTCGCTCATGCAACCCAATGATTGCAGGTGCAGGCAGCAAATGCAACCGAATGGTTGCAGTCCGGCCGTCTCCCGAGAGCACTAGTACTCTTAACTACCGGCAACGGCGCCGACTCGTTTTTCTCAATCCCTCCACACCACACTGGATACCCCTTGGCACACGAGCACGACGATACCGACGACCTGGACAGCGGATACGACTTCCGCCGCATCCAGGACAAGTGGCTGCCCATCTGGGAAGAGCTGAAGCCGTTCGACTCGAGCGACCCGGCCGACAAGCGCCCTCGCAAGTACGTGCTCGACATGTTCCCGTACCCCTCCGGTGACCTGCACATGGGTCATGCCGAGGCCTTCGCGCTCGGCGACATTTCGACGCGCTATTGGCGCCAGCAGGGCTTCAACGTGCTGCACCCGATCGGCTGGGATTCCTTCGGGCTGCCCGCCGAAAACGCCGCCATCAAACGCGGGATCGACCCGCGCGAGTGGACGTACGCGAACATCGCCCAGCAGAAGGAATCGTTCAAGCGCTACGCCGTCTCGTTTGACTGGGATCGCGAGTTGCACACGAGCGACCCCGAGTACTACAAGTGGAATCAGTGGCTATTCCTCAAGATGTACGAGAAGGGGCTCGCGTACCGCAAGGATTCGTGGGTCAACTGGGACCCGGTGGACCAGACGGTGCTGGCCAACGAGCAGGTGCTGCCGGATGGCACATCCGATCGTTCCGGCGCCGTGGTCGTCAAGAAGAAGCTGACGCAGTGGTACTTCAAGATCACGGACTACGCCGACCGCCTGCTGGATGATCTGAACCAGCTCGAGAGTGCGTGGCCCGCCAAGGTCATTGCCATGCAGCGCAACTGGATCGGCCGGTCGCAGGGCGCCGACGTGGACTTCGAGATTGAGGGTCGCGCTGAAAAGGTCACCGTCTTCACCACTCGCCCGGACACGCTGTATGGCGCGACCTTCATGGTCATCGCGCCCGACTCCGACCTCGCCGCGGAGCTGGTTGCCGGCTCGACGCCGGAGGCGCAGAAGGCGTTCGCGACGTACCTGACCCAGGTGCAGAAGTCGACCGAGATCGAACGCCAGGATGCCTCGCGCGACAAGACCGGCGTTCCGCTCGACCGATTCGCGATCAACCCCGCGACGGGGGAGCCCATCCCGATCTGGGCGGCCGACTACGTGCTGGCGGACTACGGACACGGTGCCGTCATGGCTGTTCCGGCGCACGATCAGCGCGACCTGGACTTCGCCCGCAAGTTCGGGCTGCCGGTGAGGGTCGTCGTCGACACGAACGCCCCGATCACCGGCGCGGTACCCGTGCTCGAACTGGATGAGAACGGGCAGGCCATCCTGCCGGACGACCTGCCACCACTCGATCCGGCCACGACCGGGAAGTCGTTGCTCGGCGAGGGACGGATGATCAACTCCGGTCCGCTGGACGGACTCAGCAAGTCAAACGCGATCAAGAAAATCATCGAACAGCTGGAGGCCGCCGGCACCGGTCGCTCGTCGCGCACGTACCGGCTGCGGGACTGGCTGATCTCGCGCCAGCGGTTCTGGGGAACGCCCATCCCGATCATCCATGGCGAAGATGGCACGCTCTACCCTGTGCCGCTCGACCAGCTGCCGATCGTGCTTCCGCCGACCGCCGGACTCGACCTGCAGCCCAAGGGACAGTCGCCGCTGGCCGCCGCATCCGACTGGGTGAACGTTCCGAACCCGATCGATGGCAGTCCCGCGCGTCGCGACCCAGACACGATGGACACGTTCGTTGACAGCTCCTGGTACTTCCTGCGATACCTGAACCCGAACGACGACGAGCGCGCATTCGATCCAGCCCTCGCCGACAAGTGGGCACCCGTCGACCAGTACGTCGGCGGCGTCGAACACGCCATCCTGCACCTGCTGTACGCGCGCTTCATCACGAAGGTTCTGTTCGACCTCGGCTACGTCTCCTTCACCGAGCCCTTCAGCGCCCTGATGAACCAGGGCATGGTGCTATCGGACGGCTCCAAAATGTCGAAGAGCAAGGGCGGCGTCAACCTCGGCGACGAGCTCGACCAGTTCGGCGTCGACGCAATTCGCGTGACCATGGCGTTCGCGGGTCCGCCCGAGGACAGTTTCAACTGGGAGGACGCGTCGCCGGGAGGATCCGCGAAGTTCCTCGCCCGGGCCTGGCGGCTCGCGGACGACGTCACGAGCAAGCCCGAGATTGAGTGGAAAACCGGAGATGTCGACCTGCGTCGTCAGACCCACCGGCTGCTCGCCGACGCCGCGGGCCTGCTGGAGGCATTCAAATTCAATGTCGTCGTGGCTCGCATCATGGAGCTCGTCAACGCGACGCGTAAGGTCATTGACTCGGGAGCGGGTCCTGGCGATGCCGCCGTTCGGGAGGCGACCGAGGTGGTCGCCGTCGCGCTCAGTCTGTTCGCGCCGTACACGGCGGAGGACATGTGGGAGAAGCTCGGCTACCACCCCACTGTGGCACTTGCGGGATGGCGCAAGCCCGACCCGACGCTGCTGGTCGAGGATTCCGTCGTCGCCGTCGTGCAGGTTGATGGAAAGGTGCGCGACAAACTCACCGTCAATCCGAAGATCGCGCCAGACGAGCTGGAGAAGCTGGCTCGAGCATCCGCCGGAGTTGTGCGGACAGTAGGGGACCGGGAGATCGTGAACGTGATCGTTCGCGCGCCGCGACTCGTCAACATCGCAACTCGGTAGACCGGAGTCCACAGAACGGATCCGCGGTCGCGGATCGTGACGCATCGAGACCTACCGTTCTCGGGTGGACAACGAACCAAACACCGATCGTAGGCTGAGACTCCGCGTCGGGCTGGGCGCCGGAGTCGTGCTCGTTCTCGTGCTCGCGGGGGTCGCAGTGCTCATCGGCGCGGTTTCGCCGCACGGGTCGACCGCGACCGCCGCTGCGCCGCCGATCCGAACCGTGCACACGGAGAATCCGTCTGCGGCGGAGTCGCCGACCGCGTTCGTGCATGTCGTCGGCCAGGTCAATTCGCCCGGCCTCTACGAGCTACCGTCGGGTTCGCGGGTCGTTGACGCCGTGGCCGCGGCGGGTGGCTTCACCGCGACCGCCGATCAGACCCAGCTCAACCTTGCGCAGGTGGTCGAGGATGGTCAGCAAATAGTGGTTCTGGCCCAGGGCGCCCCGCCGGTGGTCGCCCCGGAGTCGGGCGCTGGCTCCGCCGGGGGCACCGTCGACATCAATACCGCCGATGCCACTGCACTGCAGACGCTCGACGGAATCGGCCCTGCCCTGGCGCAGCGCATCGTCACCTACCGCGCGGCGCACGGCGGGTTCCGCACGGTCAATGACCTTCAGAACGTCACGGGCATCGGTCCCAAGAAGTTCGCGGCGATCAAGGCCAACGTCAGCACGTGATCGACCTGCGGATCGTCGTCCCGGCCACCGCCGGATGGCTTGCGGCGATTCTCCTGCTGCCGTTTCCATCCTGGATGCTGCCGGTGGGCGCGGCCTGTTGGGCGCTCGCCGCCGGGGCGCTGATCGCCGCACACTTTGCCAGGCGCTCATTCCTGGTAATTCTGGGTGTCAGCCTCGCGGCGGCGGGGCTGGTGGCGATGGCCGCCTTCGCCGCATCGGATGCCCGTCGGCCCGATGTCCTTCGCACCGCCCATACCGTGACGAACGCGACAATCGTGGCGGCGCAGACCGTCACCTCCGGCACCGATCACTTCTCCGCAACTCTGACGCGCGTGGGCCGGGCAGCGGTATCCATCCCCGTCCTGGTCTTCGACGCAGCGCCGAGAGCGCGAACCGAGATCGGTACCACCCTCACGGTGAGCGGATCGCTGCAGGCCACCGGACCATCGGACGAGGTGTCGTATCTCGTCTTCGCGAGTGGCCCCGCGCGATTCGCGGGTGCACCGCCGTGGTACCTCGGCTGGACCAACGAACTCCGGGCCGGGCTCTCGCGAGCGGCACGCAATCTCCCCGGCGATGGCGGCGCACTACTGCCCGGACTTGCGATCGGCGACACCACGGCGGTATCGGCCCAGCTCTCCGCGGCGATGAAAACCAGCTCGCTCAGCCACCTGACCGCCGTGTCCGGTGCCAACTGCGCCGTCGTAATCGGTCTCCTGCTGCTCGTGGGGCGAGCGCTGGGACTCCGTCGCGGGGTGCGGATCGCCGCTGCGCTGGTCGTGCTCGTCGGATTCGTCGTGCTGGTGACCCCGCAGCCGAGCGTGCTTCGTTCGGCCATCATGGCCGCGATCGCGCTCGGCGCTCTCGCGAGCGGTCGACCGATAGCGGGACTTCCGATTGTTGGCGTTACCGTTCTCATTCTGCTCGGACTCGATCCCTGGATTGCCCTCGACTATGGTTTTGCGCTGTCCGTGCTCGCGACCGCCGGGCTGATGGCGTTCGCAGGGCCGATCGCCAGGCGCCTGGAAACGTGGTTACCACGATGGCTGGCGCTCCTCGTCGCAGTCCCGCTCGCTGCGCAACTCGCGTGCCAGCCCGTGCTGCTGACGTTGAATCCATCGTTGCCGCTGTATGGCGTGCTCGCGAACACGCTTGCGGAGCCGGCATCGCCCGCCGCAACGGTGCTCGGTCTCATGGCGTGCCTCCTGCTGCCGGTGCTTCCGGGCGTGGGTCACGTCGTCGCCGCGATCGCGTGGGTTCCGGCCGCGTGGATCGCCGATGTTGCGACTTTCTTCTCGGTTCTGCCCGGCGCCAGGCTGCCCTGGCCGGTCGGATGGTTCGGGATTGCCGCCCTTGTCGTCGTTACCGTGCTTGCCCTGGCTTTGGTACTCCGGCGCTGGTCGCGGCGCTCGACGCGCATTCTGATCGGCGCTCTCGGGGTGTCACTCGCACTGCCGTTCGCCTTCACCGGGCTGTCCTCCGCTGTCCAGCAGTTGGGCAGGCCCGGGGACTGGCAGATCGCGGATTGCGATATCGGCCAGGGCGATGCGATGGTCGTTCGGAGCGCCGGTCAGGTGGCCCTAATGGACACCGGCCCATCGGAGCCCCTGCTGAAGGCGTGTCTCGACGAGCTCGGCATCAGCCGGATCAACCTTCTCGTCCTCAGCCACTACGACCTCGATCACGTTGCGGGTACCCCCGTCGTCGACGACATGACCGATCGAGCCCTCGTGGGACCATCCACGGGGAAGGCCCGGGACGTCGCGATCATCCAGGGGCTGCTGGATGGGGGGACTCGAGTCGATCGGGTCAGCGAGGGAACCACCGGAACGCTCGGGAACCTGCGCTGGAGGGTGCTCTGGCCGCCATCCCCACTGCCGGATGGCGTCCTGCCGGGCAATGAGGCCTGCGTCACCGTGATCTTCCAGCCGGCGGAGGCCTGCGCGGATGGCTGTCTCAGTTCGATGTTCGTCGGCGACCTCGACGAAACGGCGCAGAACCTCATGCTCGCCGCGAACCCGACCCTGCCGCGGCTGGACGTGATCGAGGTCGCGCACCACGGCTCGGCCGACCAGAGCCCCGCGATGTACCAGCGGGTTGCCGCGAGCGTCGGGCTCATCGGGGTGGGCCTCCACAACAAGTACGGGCACCCGACGCAGCATCTCCTCGACATTCTCGCCAGCGTGGGCACGCTGCCCGCGCGCACAGACACCGAGGGCCTGGTGCTGCTGAGCCCGGGGACAAAACCCGGCACGGTCGCCGTGTGGAGCGAGCATCCCGACACCGGTGGCCCCGGTTAGGCTTGTCCCGCGGGGGCGACGGAAGGATCGAGAGTGGCGGCTGCGACAGGTCGGGCGGCGGCGAAGACCGCACCCGCGATCCCGCAGCTCGAGTGGCGCCAGGTTCGCCCGGCGCCCGTCATCCTGATCTCCGGCACCGAAGGATTCCTGGCTGACCGCGCCCTGCGCTCGCTCCGCGACACCCTCAAATCAGAGGACCCGGCACTCGAAATCAACGACCTCGAGGCCGATGGCTACGTGCCCGGTGAGCTGCTGACGCTGGCGAGCCCGTCCCTGTTCAACGATCCACGGCTAATCCGGGTCGCGAACGTCGAGAAGTGCACCGACGCCTTCCTGACCGAGACCCTGAGCTACCTCGAGAACCCCGCCGACGACACGTACCTCGTTCTGCGGCACAACGGGGGAGTGCGCGGCAAGAAGCTGCTGGACGCGATCCGCGGCGGCCTCGGCGGCGGCATCGAAATCGTCTGCGCCGAGCTTAAGAAGGACTCGGACAAGATGGACTTCGCGTCGGCCGAGTTCTCGGACGCGAAACGACGAGTCACCGCCAGTGCTCTTCGAGCGCTCGTGTCCGCTTTTTCGGACGACCTCGCCGAGCTGGCCTCGGCCTGCCAGCAGCTGCTCGAGGACTCGAGCGAGGAGATCACCGAGGTCACGGTCGAGAAGTACTACTCGGGCCGCGTCGAGACGAACGCTTTCCGCGTCGCCGATGCCGCAATCGCCGGCCATCACGGGGAGGCGCTCGTTCTGCTTCGCCACGCGCTGTCATCCGGTGCGGATCCCGTTCCCATGGTCGCTGCCTTCGCATCGAAGCTGCGGACGATGGCGAAACTGTCGGGCGCGCGCGGTAGCTCGATGCAGCTGGCGCAACAATTCGGGCTTGCCCCGTGGCAGGTGGACCGCGCACGGCGAGACCTGCAGGGCTGGAGCGACCGTGGGCTCGGCCGCTCGATCGAGTTCGTGGCCGAGACGGATGCCCAGGTGAAGGGCGCGGGCCGGGACCCGGTCTTCGCGCTGGAGCGCATGATCGGCGTCATCGGCCGCCGGGGCGACATCTAGGGACCGGCACAGCAAAACGCCCGCCGCAGGAGATGCGACGGGCGTTCTGGAAAGACTGGGGTTAGAGCGCGGCGACCTGCTTGGCGATGGCCGACTTGCGGTTCGCTGCCTGGTTCTTGTGGATGACGCCCTTGCTCACGGCCTTGTCGAGCTTTTTGGTGGCCAACGTCAGCGACGTGGCCGCGGCGGCCTTGTCACCGGCGGCGACCGCCTTGTGGGTGGCGCGGATGGCGGTCTTCAACTCGCTCTTGACCGCCTTGTTGCGGTCCTGAGCCTTCTTGTTGGTGCCAATGCGCTTGATCTGCGACTTGATGTTTGCCACGTGAATAACCTTTGTTGTTTGCGTTACAGAAATGGATGGGCGGCCGGGATGAGAACCTGTCGTGCTAAGGGATCTCGACCGCGAAACGCGCAACAGTTCTGACAACAGAAACTTGCGCGGAAGCCAACAGGCAACGTTACCAGTAGCGGTCCGAATCCGACAATTCAGCATAGATACGAATACATAAAGTATTCAGGCGTAACGGCATAGTGTGGCTCCGCTCTGGCCCAGAAATATTGGGATGGGTAGTCATGATCCATGCGCGAAACTAAATCGGATGCCGCCCGAGTGTTTGGCGAGCGCGTCCGCGCGGAACGACTACGCCTGGGCATCAGCCAGGAGACGCTCGCTCAGCTCTCCGATGTGCACTGGACCTTCGTTGGCCAGGTCGAGCGCGGTACTCGCAACCTCAGCCTGCACAACATCATCAAAATCGCGGCGGGACTCGACGTTGATCCTGCGGTCCTGGTGGCCGGGATTCCGGCATCCGCGGTTCCGCACGAGGAGCGCGCCCCGTCGCAGGCCGACCGGATTCGCAGCGAGCGACAGTCCGGAGCAAAGCCAGTAGCGTAGGGGCATGCCGCACCTCGCATCGCACATTTCTGCCGTGCCTGCGTCGGGAATTCGCCGGATCTACCTGCTCGCCGCCGAGCTGGACAACGTCATTTCGCTGAGCGTCGGCGAGCCGGATGTGCCGGTCGCCCCGCACATTAGGGCGGCGGCGAAGGCGGCCTGGGATCGCGACGACACCAATTACACGAACAACGGCGGCATCCCCGAACTGCGGTCGGCAATCGTCGAAAAGCTCGCGCGCGACAACCACGTCGACGTCGACCTCGAGCAGGTCTGGGTCACGATCGGCGCGACGCAGGCGTTCAACCAGGCGCTCCATCTCACGTTGTCGGCCGGCGACGAGGTACTCGTCCCGGATCCGGGCTACACGATTTTCACGATGGCACCGCGGATGCTGGACGCCGTTCCCGTGCCCTATTCGCTGCGCCCCGATCGCGACTTTCTGCCCGACCTCGTCGAGTTGGAGTCCCTTGTCACGCCGAACACTCGAGTGCTCATCGTGAATTCCCCCTCCAATCCGCTCGGTACGGTCTTCCCGGAATCGGTCGTCCGGGAGCTGCTGGCGTTCGCGCAGCGGCACGACCTCTGGATCCTCAGCGACGAGGTCTACGAATACTTCACCTGGGATGTTCCGCACGTTAGTTTCGCTTCGCTCGATCCGGACGACAGGGTCTTCTCCGTGTTCTCGCTCTCGAAGACCTACGCGATGACGGGCATCCGCGTCGGCTACCTCGTGACACCTCGCGGACTCGCGCCGACGATGCGGTCTGTGCAGGAGGCGACGATCAGCTGCGTCAACACGCCGGGCCAGTACGCGGCGATTGCGGCGATCACCGGTAGCCAGCAGAACGTTGCGGACGCCCGCGCCCACTACCGGGAGAATATCGACGCCTCGACTGCGCTTCTGGCGTCGAAGGGGATCGAATTTCTGCGACCGTCCGGGACGTTCTACCTCTGGGTGCGCGTCGACCACGCGAGCAATGGTGATGTTGCCGACTGGGCCGAGCGATTCCTGCTCGAACACCGCGTGGCCATCTCGCCGGGCAGCGCGTTTGGACGCGCCGGCGAGGGATGGATCCGAGTCAGTCTTGCCGCGGAGCGCGGCGAGCTGCTGGCGGGGCTTGATCGCCTGCCCGGTGGGGTCCGATGACCGCGCGCCGCATCGTTCTCGCCGGAGCCACGGGATTCGTCGGTCAATACCTGTCGGCGCGATTCGCTGAAAGCGGCGATACCGTACTTACGATCGGCCGCTCGGGTGCCGATGCTCGCTGGGGAGACGGGGAGGCGATCAGACGCGCGCTCGACGGGTCGGACATCCTGATCAATCTGGCAGGGAAGAGCGTGAACTGTCGCTACACCCGCCGCAACAAGGCGGCGATCTTCAGCTCGCGCCTGCTGACCACAGCCGAGCTCGGCGCCCGGGTGCAGGAGGTCGCTCATCCGCCGAAGGTGTGGTTCAACGCCAGCACGGCGACGATTTATCGGCACGCGGACGACCACCCGATGACGGACGAGACCGGTGAGATCGGCTCCGGCTTCTCGGTGAATGTCGCGACCGCCTGGGAGCGTGAGTTTTTCGCTCACCCGCGCGAGGGGGTGCGACAGGTCGCGCTGCGGATGGCGATCGTCCTCGGCGACGGTTCCGCACTGACGCCGCTCCGGCTGCTGACACGATTCGGTTTCGGCGGGCCGCAGTTCGGCGGGAAGACGCGCGGTGCGCGGCAGCGATTCAGCTGGGTGCACATTCGCGACGTCTACCGCGCCATCGAATTCCTGAGCACTTTCCCGGACATCGGCGAGACGGTGAACGTGAGCTCGCCGAACCCGGTCGACAACCGTGAGCTGATGGCGACGCTTCGGACGGTGCTCGGTGTACGGATCGGCATCCCGCTGTTCCAGTGGATGCTCGCCCTCGGTGCGTTCGCGATCCGGACGGAGACAGAGTTGCTGCTGAAGAGCCGCTGGGTTGTGCCGACGAGGCTGCTCTCGGCCGGATTCGAGTTCGAGTTTCCGAAGCTCGAGGGCGCGCTGCGCGACATCCTCGCCAAGTAGCCTCTCGGGCTGGCCGCGCGCAATTCGGGGGTTAGCCGTATGGGCGCGGAACGCGCCGGTTTCTAGCGTTGAGTCATGACCACGACACCTGAGACCACCCCGACCCCGACCACGTTCGCGCCGCCGCGCACGCTCAGCATCCTCAGCCTCGTCGCCGCCATAGCCTCGGTGCCGCTCGGGCACTTCGTGATCCTCCCGCTCGCCGCGATAATCCTCGGGTTCCTGGCTCGCCAGCGCGAACCGTGGGCCCGCACCATGTCGACGTGGGGGATCTGCCTCGGCTTCGTCGTGCTGTTCTGGTGGGTCGCGGCCGGGCTCTTCGCGCTGGCGTTCTGGGTGCCGCTCTCGATCTTCCACTGGCTGCACTAGGCGCGGCGCCGACGTCGCCGTCCGCCTGAGAGCGGCCGGAACCGAAAGGTCCAGCGGTCGTGGGACAATTGGGACCAAATGTCACCACGAGCACTCTCCGGCCTTGAGCCCGCGGCGACCGATCCCGCGTTCATCCGTAACTTCTGCATCATTGCGCACATCGATCACGGCAAGTCGACGCTGGCCGACCGCATGCTGTCCATCACGGGAGTCGTGGATGATCGCGCCATGCGCGCGCAGTACCTCGACCGCATGGACATCGAGCGCGAACGCGGCATCACGATCAAGAGCCAGGCGGTTCG
>DASXCU010000152.1:0-3873 GCA_036491035.1 Galbitalea sp.
GCGTGCTTCCGTCGAGGTACACGGTTCCGCATCCTGCGCAGATCACCCCCGTGCGTATTGCCATGTCGGCAACACGGCCGGCGCAAAGGTTGCGTTGATCGTAAAACCCGCAGTCGCATCGTGTGGTCACACGGTAGACCGCTCTGCCATCGTGCCCGTATGCGCCAAGCGCGTGCTGCCCGCCTTCGCATTCCTGCGATGTCAGGGCGCCCGCTTGGCTTCGCCTCGCGACGGTAGAATCGCGCTGGTTCATGATGTTTCCTCTCATCGGTTTCTTCATGTCCGTGCCCCTAGCTGCTAAGCCCAGCTGGGGGCACTCTCGTTATTGAGCAAGCCACTCAATCACGACGTTTTCAGGATCGAAGCTGCTGCCACTGCCCGATGGCCTGATCGTTACCCTCATGATCGTTTCGACGATCAACCTCTTCACTTCGATTGGTGAGGCCATCCATTTCGCCGCCACGTCGCCGTGTGTGAACTCGGCGAGCGCCAAGGTAGGGGTAGCGGATCGTAGGACAGCTTCGAGCCTCGCGCGCTCGTCGCGCAGGCGCGCGGTGATCCGCTTGAGCTGGTCGGCAGTAATGGTGTCGTCGGCGAATTGATCGGCAGCATTGGCAAGCTTCGCGTCGACCGTGGCGATGTTGTCCCGGGCTTCCCGCGCCGCCTCGGGATTGCCCGATGTGAACAGCTGCGATGCAATGTCAGGCTGAGCCAGCCGTGCGACTATAACCGCCTCCACGAGCTCATCAACCTTGGACTGAATGCGCCTGACCTTATGGCAGTCTCCACAGACGTAGCTCGGTGGCTGTTTCTTTTGGACGCCGTTCGCGAGCGTATTTGTGTGGCCGATTGCTCGCTTCATGATTCCGCCGCAGCGGCCGCAGATTGCGATACCCGACAGAAGATATTTGGGTTCCCGTCCAGCGTGATTTGACTTACGTGTCGGATCCGCAAATAGGGCTGTCAGCCTCTCGTGAGTGTCTGCGTCGATGATGGGATCAGCTGTCGACTTACCAGCCACCTTGCCCTG
This sequence comes from Galbitalea sp., assembly GCA_036491035.1. GTDB lineage: Bacteria > Actinomycetota > Actinomycetes > Actinomycetales > Microbacteriaceae > Galbitalea. The sequence continues at coordinate 1,031 of DASXCU010000152.1, forward strand.
ATACTGACGCAAGCCGGCGATTGCTGGCCGCTTGATCACTTGGCGCAGGGTCGCCGGCACCCATGGCGCTCCGCTAGGAGAAGCGACGTCGCGTTTGTTGAAGTCGGTCGCCACCGAACGCAACGATTGGCCAGCTAGGATTCGGCCGACCGCTTCACGAATGACCTCGGCTTGCTGTGGGACAACCACGTCCCGGCCGTCCTCTCGCCGGTAACCGTACGGCGCCCGACCGTGTGGTTCGCCGTTGGTGGCCTTTTCTAGGAGCTTGCGGCGAAGACGCTTGGCTGACTGCTCCACCTCTCGCTTCGCAAACGCTCCCTTGATACGGAGCATCATGCGGCCGTCATCGGTTCCGAAGTCGCCAGACCCTGTCACGTTGACGAGCACGAGGCCTGTTTGGTCGGCGAGATCGAGCATGTCTTCGATCTCGCGCGGTGTCCTGGTCAGTCGGTCAATGTCCCAGACGATTAGCGCGTCGACTATCCCTGCCCGGATATCCGTGAGCATTCGTTGGTAGCTCGGCCGCACCTTGGAGCGCGTCGCGCTTACGTCGTTGTCCTGGTAAACGGTGGCGACTTCCCAGCCGCGACGCTCGGCCTCCGCTCTGCAGTCGACCTCCTGCCTGGCCACGCCCTTCGCACTGCCGTCGTCGTCGCTGATCCGGGTGTAAATCGCTGCACGCATAAAAGTATGTTATTCGATTTCTCAGAGGAACCAGCATCGCGACCTCCTTCTTGCCGGAGAGTTCGAGCAGCTCGCGCTTCGCGTTCTCACGTGCGTCCTGCGCCTGAGCGCGCAGCACCTCGGCGAGCGGAGTGCCACGCTCCATGGCGCCGTTGATCTGCTCGATGGCGCGAGTCAGCGGGAGCATTCGAAGCTGACCCGACAGCCGTTCGAGTGACTCCGCCAGGGGAAGTCCGGCGCTCACATCGCGGGAGACTGTAGCGAGCTCGGCGGCCAGTTCGCCGCGCGAGATCCGGCCGATACGACGAAGGGCATCGAGGATGCTTTCACCCGCGGACAGGCTGAGCGTCAGGAACTCGAGAACGGTCGGGAACTCTTTAGTCATGCGCTGAACACGTGCTTTCGCTGCCCGCTGCAGAAGATAGTCGCGGAGAACGAACCCGCCAACGGCTCCAACGATGACCAGTGCAATAGGCGCGCCGAACGGCAGCGGCTGGGTGGTCGCCACGACGATCGAGACCACGATCGCGCCAGCGGCACCGGCCGACGCCCACATCAGTTGGCGCGATCGGAATTCATCCACCGTCATTCGGCTGCCCGCCTGGCGAAGTCTCATCCCGACCAGCTCGTTGCCACCGACCAGCGCTTCGACTACGCGACGGGCACGCGACAGTACCGGCTCCAGCATTGCCCCGAACACCGGGAGCGGATCCGCAGTGCGTCGATCGAGGAGCTCGCGCGCATCGGACGAGACATCGCTGACGTATGGCGCGACCCTGCTCGACAGGTTCGGTCGGCTGAGCCTTGGCGCAAGGCTCACGAGCAGCCACAGCCCAAGGCCGAGCGCGAGTCCGCAGACAATCGCCAGCGGCGCGAGCCCGGTCATCCGAACCACCGGCGCTCCTCGGGGAGGCGCCCGATTCCGATCATGATTCGATAGGCGACCACAGAAAGCGCGAGTCCGACGGCGATCACGAGAAATCCGAGCGGGGAGTTGTAGGCCTGCGCCGCCTCCGGCCGCGTTGACAACAGCAGAAGGACGATCCAGGGCGCCGCGACCCCGAGTCGCGCGGCGTTGACGATCCACGACTGCCGCGCCTCGACTTCGGCACGGATGGCGGAATCCTGGCGCAGGTAGGTCGCCAGGTTGCGAAGAACTGTCGTCAGCTCGTTGCCGCCGACCTCGCGCGACATTCGAAGTGTTTCGATGATACGGTCCGCGACAGGATCCGCGAGGCGGTCCTTCAGTCGGTCAAGACTGTCGGCGAATGCCCCGGTCATCCGGTAGTCGCGCTCGAAGTCGGCGAAGGCCGACCGAGTGATCGGCGGCCCGGAGGAGGCCAGCGTGACAACGCTGTCGGGCAAGGCAAGTCCCGACCGGACGGCCGACACCAGGTGGTCGACCACGTCCGGCCAGACGACTCTCGTCGCCCGTCGCTGGACGCGAGCCCGCCAGACCACGACCGCGGTCGGCAGGCAAAGAAAGAGTACGGCCGCCGCAATCGCGATCGCGCTCACCGGCACCAGCGCGAAGACGAGCGCGCCGGCCGCGATGGCCAGTACGACCGAGACCACAACGACAGTGCCGATGCCGACGCGCGCGAGTCCCGCCTGAACGAGTGTGTCGCGCGCCCGCCGCGAGACGGATGGGCGGCTCGTCTCGGCGTCGACGGCTGGCCACAGGATCGGTGACACGGCGAGCAGCAGCCCGATGCCGAGCACGAGTCCAAAGGCGATGCTCACGCGCGCGCCTCCGCCAGCACAGAGGACGGGTCGAGACCGGCCCTGCGGAACTTGGCGGTCTTCGATGGATAGCCACCGGTTGGCTCAAGGGCTCCGTGCTGCAGTGCGAAGATCGAACTCGCCTCGATCGCGGAGCCGTTCGCATTGCCGCTGGGCGCAATGATCTCGGCGACCCGTCGGCGCCCGCTTCGCTCGAGCTCGCAGTGCACGACAACATCGATCGAACTCGCGACCGTCGGAACCACGAACTCGGAGTCGATGTTTCGTCCGGCCAGCAGCGGCAGGGTGCACAGCTTCGAGAGCGCATCCCGGGCGCTGTTGGCGTGGATCGAGCACATTCCCGGCAGCCCGCTGTTCAACGCGATGAGCAGGTCGAGCGCCTCAGCCTCGCGCACCTCGCCGACCACGAGCCGGTC
>DASXCU010000153.1:0-9581 GCA_036491035.1 Galbitalea sp.
GACGTCTGTCGCACCACCCAGTACCGGGCGGGTGCGGGTACAGCGCTTCGGCACATTCCTCAGCGGAATGGTTATGCCAAACATCCCGGCGTTCATCGCCTGGGGTCTCATCACGGCCCTCTTCATCCAGACCGGCTGGACGCCGGTCGGAATCCTCGGCGGCTTCGGGACGACTCACGGAGTCGCGAACCTCGGGCTCGTCGGGCCGATCATCACCTACCTCATCCCGTTGCTGATCGCCGCGCAGGGTGGCCGGATGGTCTACGGTCTCCGTGGCGCCGTCGTCGGCACGGTCTTCACGATGGGTGTCATCGTCGGATCGATCGGTACGACGATGATCCTCGGCGCCATGGTCTGTGGACCCCTCGGCGCCTGGCTCATCAAGCAGTTCGACCGCGTCTGGGAAGGCAAGATCAAGGCCGGCTTCGAGATGCTGGTCAGCAACTTCTCGGCCGGAATCCTCGGATTCGGTCTCGCGATGGCCGGCTTCTTCTGGCTTTCGCCGTTCTTCTCGTGGATTTCGACGATCCTCGGTGACGGAGTGAAGGCACTCGTCAACGCGCACCTGCTGCCCCTCGCGAGCATCTTCATTGAGCCCGCGAAAGTGGTCTTCCTGAACAACGCGATCAACCACGGCGTGCTCGACCAGCTCGGTGCGCAACAGGTTCTGCAGTCCGGGAAATCCATCCTGTTCCTGCTCGAGGCCAACCCCGGTCCGGGCGCTGGTCTTCTGCTCGCGTTCACGTTCTTCGGCGTGGGCATCTCTCGTGCGACCGCTCCGGGCGCGTTCATCATCCAGTTCCTGGGTGGAATCCACGAGGTCTACTTCCCGTTCGTACTGTCGAAGCCCATGCTGCTGATCTCGGTCATCCTGGGTGGTGCAACCGGTGTCGCGACCAACGTCGCGTTCCACTCGGGGCTAGTTGCTCCGGCATCGCCGGGGTCGATCTTCGCGGTCATGCTCGAGACTTCCAAAGACAGCTACCTCGGTGTGATCCTGTCCGTGGTGTTGTCGGCGGCCGTCTCGTTTATCTCGACCGCGATCATCCTGCGCGCCAGCCGCGCACGTGACCTGGCTGCCGAGGCTGCCGGCGAAAGCGCACTGGGTGCTGCGATCGCTCAGAACGCAGCGAACAAGGGACGCGACAGCCGCGTCGGCGACCTGCTCGGTACCGCTGGTGCCGACAGCCCGCAGGCGAACGCGGACGCAGCGGGTGGAACCACCGCAACTGCGACGAAGATCAGCTCCATCGTCTTCGCCTGCGACGCCGGCATGGGCTCGAGCGCCATGGGTGCAACGGTGGTTCGCAACAAGCTGAAGAAGGCGGGCGTCACCGGTGTTACGGTCGAGAACAAAGCGATCGCGAACCTGACCGATGACGTCGACATCGTCATCACGCAGCAGCAGTTGACCGACCGCGCGAGGCAGAAGGCACCACACGCGCAGCACGTCTCGGTCGACAACTTCATGGCAAGCCCGAAGTATGACGACATCGTGGGCGAGGTCAAGGCTTCACAGGCCTAACCGATAATCGAACAACGGCAGCCAGGAAGGATTTTTCGCGAAATGGGCAAGGTACTCGAACTACCGCAGATCAATCTGCACGGAACGGCAAGAACGTCTTCCGACGCAATTGATGAAGCAGGTCGCATCCTCATTGCGACGGGGGCGGTGACCGCGGAGTACCCGCGCTACATGCACGATCGCGAGGTCCTGGTGTCCACTTACATGGGCAACTTCCTGGCTATCCCACACGGTACGAACGAGGGCAAAGACACGGTGCTGGCGTCCGCGCTCTCGTTCGTCCGCTATGACGACCCGATCGACTGGGGTGGCAACCCCGTTCGTTTCGTTGTCGGAATCGCGGGAAAGGATGGCGGGCATATGGACGTTCTGTCCTCGATCGCCCTCATCTTCAGCGACGAGGAGCAGGTGGATCGGCTCCTCGTCGCTGAAACCCCGGAAGAAGTTCTCGCACTCCTCGGCGATGTGAACGAGTGACTCGGGTTCGGGGAAGCGGCTCGCCATGTCACTGAAGGCAGTTCACTTCGGCGCCGGGAACATCGGTCGAGGCTTCATCGGCCTCGTCCTGCACAACGCTGGCTACGAGGTGGTGTTCGCGGATGTTGCAGCACCGCTAATCGACGCCCTCGCCGCGAGCACCAGCTACCGGGTTATCGAGGTCGGGACCGACGCCAGGACGAGCACGGTCCACAACTATCGGGCGCTCAACAGTGCGACGAACGAGGCCGAGGTGATCGCCGAGATCGCAACGGCGGATATCGTCACGACCGCGGTCGGTCCGAACATCCTGAAGTTTGTGGCACCGCTGATTGCTGCTGCTCTCGACAAGCGCGACGCGTCCCGCGACCCTCTTGCCGTTATGGCGTGCGAGAACGCGATCAACGCGACCGACCTTCTTCGGAACTCCGTCGTCGACACCATCCACGATCCGACGCTTCTTTCTCGCGCTGTTTTCGCGAACACTGCGGTCGACCGCATCGTTCCCGGCCAGCCGGAGGGTGCCGGTCTCGACGTCACAGTCGAGGCGTTCTTCGAGTGGGCGGTCGAGAAGCCGCCGTTCGGCAGGGACGTCCCGAACATACCGGAGGCGCACTTCGTCGAGGATCTCGCGCCCTACATCGAGCGGAAGCTCTTCACCGTCAATACGGGACACGCAACTACGGCCTATCACGGCTTTCTCGCCGGCGCGGATTCCATCGCGGACGCGATCGGGATGCCATCGGTGTTGGCCGAAGTTCGGGCGGTTCTCGCCGAGACCAAGGAACTGCTGGTCGCCAAGCACGGCTTCAGTGCCGAGGTTCAGCAGGAGTACATCGATACGAACCTCGCCCGCTTCGCGAACGACGAACTGACGGATACGGTTGGGCGCGTCGGACGACAGCCGCTCCGTAAGCTCTCCCGCAATGAGCGTTTCGTGGGCCCGGCCGCCGAGCTCGCGGAGCGAGGGTTGTCGGCGGATGCCCTCGTTCGAGCGATGGGTGCCGCCCTGAGATTCGATGCACCGGACGATCCGCAGAGCGTCGAACTGCTCGAGCTACTGGAGTCGACGAGCGCGCACGGCTTTGTACTCCAGGTGACCGGACTCGAGCCGGTGCATCCGCTGTTCGCTGCAGTCGTCGCGGAGGTCGAGAGGGCGCAGCGCTAGCCGTCGTTCTGGACGTATCGCGTCGCGAGTTCCGATCCGGCGGCCTCGAGCCAGCGCTGCGCGTCGGAGAGAGCAGCGGCGGATGATCCGGCCAGCTCGGTTAGCGATGCGGCATCGGCGAACTGGGTTGTCGGCGCTTCGACGAGCCCCGCAACCAGCGAACAGGGGATCCCGTGCCCTGCCGCCACCGTCTGGATGTGGTGGGGGATTTTCCCGCCAGCCGACTGGGAGTCGAATCGTCCCTCGCCCGTGATCACGAGGTCAGCGGAGGCGATCGACGCGTCGAGTCCGCTGCGTTCGGCGACCTCCTCGGCACCCGATCGCAGATCCGCGCCCCAGGCGACCAGTCCGAAGCTGGTGCCGCCGGCGGCGCCCGCTCCGGGAAATCTCGGGTTACCGCCGATGATTCCGGCGAAGTGCGCAACATTCGCGTCCATCAGCGGAATTTCCTGCGCCGTCGCGCCCTTCTGCGGGCCGAATACGGCGGCGGCCCCCTCCGGCCCGAGGAGTGGATTGCTGACGTCGCAAAGGACAGCAACACTCGCCGGTGCCGACCGAGCCGCAGACCAGTCGGCGCTCTCCAGTGCCGCGAGGCCACGGTTTCCGAGCGGAATCGGCGCTCCTGCTTCATCGAGCAGCCGAACGCCCAGTGCAACCAGCGCACCGGCGCCCCCGTCAGTCGACGAGCTTCCCCCGATCGCCAGCACGAGCTTCTCCGCGCCCGCATCGAGTGCCGCAGCGATCAGTTGCCCGAAGCCGAGAGTGTGAGCGTCCATCGGCTGCAGGGGATCGAGGAGAGTTATTCCGCTCGCGCGGGCCAGCTCGACGACGGCGGTTCCATCCGCCAGCAGCAGCCACTCGGTGTCGACGGGTGCGTTATCGGGTCCCACTACTCGTGCGGGCATCCAGCTGGCATCACGGTCGGCCGCAGCAAAGGCGTCGAGTGTTCCTTCTCCGCCATCCGCCATTGGCAACTGCAGAAGGTCGTCACCCGGGCGAACGGACGCCCACCCGCGCGCGATAGCAGCGGCAGCTTCCGACGCGGTAGCGGTTCCCTTGAACGAGTCCGGGGCAATCACGATTCGGGCCACGCGTCTATCGTGGCACGCCCCTAGGCTTGAGCCATGCCGGGTCACTGGGAGGGGAGCGTCGCGATCGCGGTCGCGCAGTTCTCGCCCTCGCTCGACCCGTCGGTCAACCTGGAGTTCGTGCGCGAACTGGCCGAGGGCGCAGCCAGTCGCGGGGCGCGCCTCGTCGTGTTTCCGGAGTACTCGTCCTATTTCGCGCCGGAACTCGGCCAGGACTTCGTGGATGCGGCGCAGCCGCTCGACGGCCATTTCGTGGCGGGCGTCCGATCGATCGCGACCGAGCTCGACATCTACATCGTCATCGGTATCGTGGAGCGGATCGACGAGCCTCACCGTTTTTCCAACACCCTCGTCGCGGTATCGCCGGCCGGCGACATCGTGGCTACCTATCGCAAGCTGCAGCTGTACGACGCGTTCCAGGAGAAGGAGTCCGCCTGGGTGAAGCCCGGCGACATCGAACCGCCGCAGTTGTTCTCGTTCGAGGGCTTCACCGTCGGAATGCAGACCTGCTACGACCTGCGATTCCCCGAAATCACGCGTCGTCTGGTGGATGCCGGCGCGACGCTCGTTCTCGTTCCCTCGGAGTGGGTGCGCGGACCGCTCAAGGAGGCGCACTGGCGAACTCTCGTCACCGCACGCGCACTCGAGAACACGATCTATGTCGCGGCCGCCGACCAGACCGGGCCGATCGGTGTCGGAAACAGCATGATCGTCGACCCGATGGGTGTCGAGATTGCCAGTGCGGGCGAGCTTCGGGATATCGCAGTTGCCACGATTTCGCCCGCCCGGATCGACCTGGTTAGAGCCATAAATCCGGCACTGGCACTGCGCAGATTCGCCGTCACCGAGAAATAGCCCTCCGCAGCGTTTCGCGATTTGACCCCGGAAAGCGGGGGTCGCGCGGTCTGTCTACTCCCCTCTAAAGGGACGTAAAGTGGTCTGTTAGCGGTTGGGAGGCTGCGCAATGGGGGAAATCGCGTACCGGGTTTTGGTCGTCGACGACGACCCGGATGTCGCGCTCTACACCAGCACAGTGCTTGAACGGCGCGGTGGCTGCGAGGTGCGGGCCATCACCAACCCCACTCTGGCGCGCGCCGCGGTTGACGAATTCCGTCCGGATGTCGTCGTTACCGACATCGAGATGCCGGGGATGACCGGCCTCGAGCTCATCGGGCAGCTTCGCGCCGACCAGCCGAACCTTCCCGTCATCGTCATGACGGCGCACGTCTCCGTCGACTACGCAGTCGGTGCTCTTCGCAGCCAGGCCGACGAATTTCTTACCAAGCCCATCGCGTCACCGCAGCTCATCAGCATTGTTCAGCGCCTCGCCCAGCAGGGTCGCGCCAGTCGCGAGGCGGGTCGTCCGCGCGAATACGTGCTTGCCGTTGGCGCACACCCCGACGATGTCGAGATCGGTGTCGGTGGCATCCTCGCCGCCCATCGCGACGCCGGCGACACCGTCGTCATTCTCACGATGTCGCGGGGCGCCAAGGGTGGTGAACCGGATTCCCGACAAAACGAATCACTCCAGTCTGCCGACATCCTCGGTGCACGGCTGTTCCTCGAGGATCTCGTCGACACGGAAATCACCAGTAACGGGAAGACGATCGCCATTATCGAACGCGTCATCAAGCAGGTGAACCCGACGATCGTCTACACGCACAGCATCCACGATCGACACCAGGACCACCGGGCCGTGCACGAAGCCGTCATTGTCGCTGCGCGCGCGGTCGACACCGTCGCCTGCTACCAGAGCCCGTCCTCTACCGTCGATTTTCGGCCATCCCGTTTCGTCTCGATCGACGGATTCACCGAGAAGAAGATCGAACTGCTGGAGTGCTTCCAGTCGCAGGCGAACATCCGCAAATACCTCGAGCCCGACTTCGTTCTCGCAACGGCACGCTACTGGTCGCGATTCTCGGCTGGCAGCGACAGCTGCGAGCCGCTCGAGATCATCCGTGATGCCGACGACCTGTCCGTCCAATCCCGCTCACGTCCGGTGGTGAATCGGCGGGCGCAGGCCGAGAGCGCGACATGACGCGCGTACTCGTTACCGGGGTTGGAGGGCCCGCCGGGGTAGCGGTACTGCGATCCCTTCTGCGACGCTCCGACGCCGTGGTCTTTGCCGGCGACATGGATGGCTGGGCCAGTGGACTGTACCTTGTGCCGGCTGCGCGTCGTCGCATTCTTCAGCCGGGACTCAGTCCCGACTTCGTCGACGGAATTCGCAGGCTGTGCATCGACGACTCGATCGACGTTGTCATTTCGACGGTCGATGTCGAACTGCCCCCGCTCGCGGCTCGACGCGATGACCTCGGGGGCGCGGTACTCGCTGCTCCGCCGCTCGCGACTCTCGACGTGACCCTCGACAAGTGGGAACTGGCGCAGCGTTGTGCACCTCTCCTCCGCGTTCCCGTCACTCGACTCCTGAACGCTGACGGTATCGGTCTTCGCTGGAATTTCCCGGTCATCGTGAAGCCACGCCGCGGCGCCGGATCCCGGGGCGTTCGCCTGGTTTCCGATCGCGCAACTCTCACTGCGATGGAACCGGATGAGGCGCTCATCATCCAGGAGCACCTTCCCGGCGCCGAGTATTCCGTCGATGTTCTCGCCGACAACGACGGCACCGTTGTCGCTGCTGTTCCTCGCACTCGGACCCGTGTCGACTCGGGAGTTTCCATCGCCGGTCGGACCGTTCACGACGAGGGACTCGAGCAGACAGCTGCTGCTGTTGCTCGCGCGATCGGACTCCGCGGTGTTGCCAACGTCCAGCTCCGCCGTGACACCGAGGGCGTTCCCGCTCTCCTCGAGGTCAATCCCCGGTTCCCGGGTGCGCTCCCGCTCACGATCGCGGCCGGCGTCGACATGCCATCCCTGGTTCTCGACCTTGCTCTTTCTCGTGACATTCCCGCGCACCTCGACTTCCTCGATCTTGCGAACGTTCGCTACCTCGAGGACGTCTTTATCGCGCCGGACGAGATCCTCGAGTCGGAGAACGCGGCCCACCAGGAAGAGCCGGGCGACGAATGACCGCGGCTAACAGCGGAGCAGACCCGGACTTGATTCTTCGGGGAGACTTCCACGTTCACTCGACCTTCTCGGATGATGCGCAGAGCACCGTTGCCGAGAATCTCGCGGCAGCATCGGCTGCGGGACTCACCCAGATTCGTCTCGTGGATCACGTTCGCCGGTCGACGACGTGGGTTCCCGACTTTCTGGCGACAGTCAAGGCTGCACCGGTCTTCACCGACCTCACCGTATGGACGGGTGTCGAGACGAAGATCGTGAATGCTCGCGGCGAACTGGACCTTCCCGCCGATCTCATCGCGGGACCCGGCGGCGTTGACGCCGTTCTCATCGCGGACCACCAGTTCCCGGGCCTCGACGGCGCGTGGACGCCCGACCGGACGAAGGCGAAAATGGCTGCGGGACTGAGCGCTGCTGACGCGCTTGACCTTCTCGTCGGCGCAACAATTGCAGCTATGGAGTCCGTCGAATTCGGACAGTTGGCCCACTGCTTCTCGATCCTTCCGAAGATTGGACTCGCCGAGAGCGACCTCACCGACGAGCAGCTTCGCGCCTGGGCTAGTGCTGCCGCCAGCACGGGAACTCTGGTCGAGGTGAACGAGAAGTGGGGATGTCCGGGTCCTCGCGCCCTTCGAGCGGCTCTGGACGCGGGCGTCACCCTTGTCGCCTCGACCGACAGCCATGTGGCGATCGATGTCGGACGGTACTCGGCGGTAGCCGGCATCCTCAGCGAGCTCGACATCCCTGCGAGGCAGACGTGAGCTTCGACTGGGGGACGTTCGGCTACAACACGCTCGTCGTCGTGTTGCTGATTCTTGTTGCGACTGGCGCCATTCCGGTTCTGGCCGGAGCGTTCTCGTTCATCGCCATCCCTTTCCACTCCGTCAAGAATCACTACAAGAAGGCGGGACCGTACCTGCCGCGTGTCGCCATCGTTGTTCCGGCCTGGAATGAGGGGGCGGTGATTGGCGAGTCCGTCGATCGACTCATGGCGCTCGAGTACCCACCGGAGAACCTTCGCGTCTATGTCGTCGACGACGCGAGTACCGACAACACTCCGGATGTGATTCAGGCGAAGGCCGCAAGGTATCCGGGCCAAGTGTTCCACATTCGACGCGACAAGGGCGGCGAGGGCAAGGCACACACGCTGAATGCGGGCATCCGAGTCATCCTGGAGGACGACTGGATGGAGGCCCTCCTGATCATGGACGCCGATGTCGTCTATCTCCCGAACTCGCTCCGGAAGATGACTCGCCATCTTGCCGATCCGAAAGTCGGTGCGGTTTCGGCCTACATCCGTGAGGGATCCGCGGACAAGAACTACCTGACCCGCTTCATCGGATTCGAGTACGTGCTGTCACAGCCCGCCGCCCGTCGAGCGCAGAACGTTCTCGGCGCCCAGGCCTGTCTTGCCGGTGGTGCGCAACTCCACACTCGCGAAAATCTTCTTGCCCTCGGCGGCCAGATTGACACCTCGTCTCTCGCCGAGGACACGATCACGACCTTCGAGACCCAGCTTCGCGGTCGCGAGGTCGTCTTCGAACCTCTAGCTGTCGTTCACGCCGAAGAACCCGGACTCATTGCTGCGCTCTGGAAGCAGCGGCTCCGCTGGGCTCGCGGAAACGTTTCCGTCACCGCTCGGTACCGGCACATCTGGTTTCGACCATCCAAGGTCCACAAGCTGGGTTCCGTCTCGTTCGGTGTCGTCTGGTTCAGTCTTTGGCTCCTTCCTGTTGCCATGGTGACGTCCTCGATCGGTCTTCTGGGACTGCTCCTCATCCACAGCCAGCTCGCCGTCATAGTTTTCCGCACGCTCTGGATCACTGCGGCCGTCTCGTTTGCATTCACTCTTGCTCTCGCCGCCCAGCTCGATCGCAAACTCAGTTCGAACGCCTGGCGCGAGGTCATCACTTTTCCCGGCATCATCTCGATGATCGTGATGCTCACGGCCTTCTTCCCGAAGCTGACCGAGGTCGACCTTCCTGCTTTGTTCGGCATCCACCTCACCGCCGGCGGGCTCTTCGATCTGACGATTGCGATCTACATCTGGATCCCGTTCTCGATGCTCGGCGCGTACCTTGCTCGCGAGGTTGAGTCGACCTGGATCGGACGTTTTCTCAGTCCGCTTCTCATCTACCTGGTCGGGTACGGTTCGCTGCTCTGTGCGATCACGTTCGACTCGTACATCAAGGAGATTCGCCACGCCGAAGCGAAATGGGACAAGACCGAGAAGACGGGGAGAGTGGTCGTATGACCGAGAGTGATCCGCGCCATCCGAGTGACGAATTCATCCAGG
>DASXCU010000154.1:0-12785 GCA_036491035.1 Galbitalea sp.
GTGCGCCCGTCGCCGATGAACTCCATCAGGATCTCGGTGTCATTGACCTGCACGGGGTATGGAACGGGGAGTCCCAGCCGGTGCAGGGTGCACAGCGCCTCGAATTCGGCGTACGCCCAGTGTCCCGCCGCGACCGCCCGGCCGTAGGCAGAGCCCTTACTGACCGCTCGCGAATCGCGGGTGTTCCGCATCCCGCGACCCTCGGTGTAGCGGGACGAGCGGTGGAAATCGCTTGTCTCCGAGCCCCGATAGCGCTTGGCTGCGAGAACGCAGCCACCGTCCGGGTCATTCGGGACGGCGCGCTCGATGAGGAAAAGGTCGGCCTCCTTGCCCGTCTTGACGACGCCGAGCTCGGTATCGAAGGCACCCGCCGAGGTCACGAGCCAGGGCGGATGCGGTTTCGGTCCGCGCGAAGTTGGAACGACCGCGGGCCAGGTGGTCCAGCGCTGATCGGGGCCCGGTTCGAGCTGGGCGAAGGTGGGAATGATGGCCGCTGGATCGGCTGGCAGATCGTCGACAAACAACGGGATGAGCTCCTGAGATGGGAGGTCACCGCCCGGTTAGAAGCCGATGACCTCGAAGTGGATGAGGGAATGCTGGCGCAGCACAAAAGCAGTCATGTGTGGGCACTCCCTTCCATCAGAAGATCGGTCTTGCTGTGCTGGTCAGCCTAGCCGAGCATCCCCACGATGTCCGAAGCGAGTTTGGTCGCGGCGGTTCGCTTGTTGGCCGCCGTACTACTGGCGGGCACGGTGGCCTCAATCCAGTTGCCGCCCAGTTCGAGATCGACGGTGCAGGTCGTCTCAGTGGATGAACAACGGATTGCTGCCGAGTCGCCGGCCTGCTGGCCCGCGATCGTGAGGCTCTGCAGCGGCGCCTCCGCCAGCGTCTGCGACCTGTTTTCGTTCCACGCCCAGGCGCCGCCGGGGATCCAGCTGATCGTTGCCTGCCGGGTCGCGCCCGAGGAGAAGGCGCAGGGTTGATCTTTCAGCGCATCCTGCGACGGCAGCCAGACCGGGGTCGACAGCGCACTTCCGTATGACTGCTGCTGGGGAATGGTCGCTGCAGTGAGCGCTCCCGACCCCACGGCGGCCTGGACGGCCGCGATCGAGACGAAGCTCGTGCAGCTCGTGCCGAGGGGCGTCGTCCCCGCCTGAGTCTCCGGCAGGCCCGCGGGCGTGCCGGCCGCACTCACCGCGGCGAGTACCGAGTTCTCGATGGTGCTGATCCCTTCGGAGCCGGTGCCGGTTCCCACCGCCTTACGGCTGTATATCTCGATCCACGCGGTGCCGACCAGGTCATCGATCTGGCAAATGCTTCCCGGGTCGTCGACGTCGCACTCGCCGGCGCGGCCGTTCGAGGCGCCGACGCTCGCCGCGTTCTCGTTGTACTCGGCCGTCGCGTTGAACTGCACGGTGATCTCGAGGTAGGACGGAACCGCGGATGGATCGGGGTTGTAGTGGTCGAACGGGCCAGCCGCCCAGAGGCAGTCGAGACCGCCCGCGGCGCGTACGTAGTCCGCTACAGGGAGCTGCATCGACGGGTCGGCGAGGTCTCCGGTGGCAACTGCCGACGGAGCGAGCGCCGTGACCGCGCTGCCCTGCCACGCCGTCAGTTCGGCGGGGGTGATGAGCGAACTGCACGGACTCGGAACCCGCGCGGCAGGGGGTGTCGTGTCGAGTGTCGGCACCGCGGTGTGGTGCACCGGCGGGTGCTTCTTCGTCACCGCCGTCGAGTGGGGCGCTGGAGTGCCGGCGGCTGGCGCGCACCCCGCGAGAGCGACGGTCGCGACGGCGGCAACAACCAGGGCAAGACGAAGGCGACGAATGGTCATGGTCACATCATGGAGGCCGCGCGCGGTGCACGGGTATGAGGAATTCGTACCTAGATTTCGGCGGCGAGGGCGGTCGCGAGGCTGCCGCGATCGCGAACCTCGATGCGCTCGAGCCCCTGCCACGCGGCCGTTCTGCGAAGCTGTTCGGCAAGCCGCGCCTCGTACCCTGTGGGCTGGTCCGGTTCGTGCCACGCCGACTGCAAGAGGAGCACGCCGTTCTGGCGGTCGCTCTTCAGGTCCACGCGGGCAACGATGCGGTCATCCACCAGTACCGGGAGCGTGTAGTAACCGTAGATCCGCTTCGGCGCCGGCGTGTAAATCTCGATGCGGTAGTGGAAGTCGAACAACCGCAGTGCTCGCTCGCGCTCCCAGACGACCGGATCGAATGGTGACAACAGGGCCACGGTCTCGATGGATCGCGGGATGCGGGCCTCCGGATGCAGGTAGGCCCGAAGCGCACGGCCGCCGCGATCCCAGCCCTTCACGGTGACGGGCTGGAGCGCGCCCTCCTCCGCCAGCTCGGCGAGCACTCCCGCGGCGTAGGTCTGCGGGAGCCGGAAGTAGTCGGCCAGGTCCCGAACGGTGCCGACGCCGTGAGCCGCGGCCGAGGCCAGCAGCAGCTGACGTATGGCTTCTCGTTTCGGGATGTCGACGGCCAGCAGTTCCGGGGACAGCACCTGCTCGGCGAGCGCATAGGTGCGCTCGAATCGCTTGCGACCGGCCGGGACGACATCGCCGACGAAGAACAGGTATTCGAGACCCGTCTTCACTTCGGACCACTCCCACCAGCCGCCCTTGCGTTTGCTGCCGCTCTCGTGCTCGATCTTGCCCGCCTGCTGCGGACCCTTCTCCGCCAGCTCCGTTCGAAGCCAGTCGAGCATCTCCCGGTTGCGTGACATCCAGGAGTCGGGATCGCTCTCCCACTTCTCGCGGTACTCGCGCATTTTCCAGCGCCAGAGAGGCCACGTCTCGAGCGGGATGAGGGCGGCGACATGCGCCCAGTACTCGACGTAGCGCGATTTTTTGCTGAAGGTCAGTCGATCGAGGTCGGACTTGTCGTAGGCGCCCAGGCGAGCAAACAGTGGAAGGTAGTGGCTGCGTTCGAAGACGTTGACCGAGTCGAGCTGGAGTACACCGAGACGATGCAGCGCGTCGTTTAGTTGCCGGGTACCGACAGCCTGCGGTTTCGGTCGGCCGAAGCCCTGCGCGGCCAGGGCGACGCGGCGCGCCTGGGCGGCGGTCAGCGTCTCTACTCGTGGACCTGCTGGCACGATTCGACTGTAGCGAGAACCCCCGACCTAGCGGCGCGTGGCGTCCAGTTCGGGAAGCTCGGCGACCGAGTCCAGGAGATGGTCGAACGGGGTGTCGGCGAACCCGGCGCGGTCGAGTGCCCCGGTGAGAACCCCGACCGCGATCACGCCAGCATTGCGCGCCGCGAGCACATCGACGACGGTGTCGCCCGCCGCGAGGACCCTGCGCACGTCGGTCACGCCGGTGAGCTCCATGGCGTGATGAATCAGATAGGGCGCGGGGCGTCCGGCCGGGACCCGCGAGGTCGTGACGACCGCGTCGAGCAGCTGTTCCTCGCCCGGTCCGACCGTCCAGCCGAGCGACTCGAGCAGCGGGACGGCGACGTCGTCCGAGAACCCGGTCGTGAGGGAGATCAGGATGCCGCGAGACTGCAGTTCGCGAAGTGCATCCTCCACCCCCGGAAGCGATACCGGCGGCCGCTCGCGGTACAGCTCGGCGAGAATCTCCCGGAACCGCCCGAAGGCCGCGGCGACCCGGTCGGCGGAGGGCTCCTGGCCGCCGAGACGCATCAGGGCGGTGATGGCCGCAACCTTGTCGGTGCCCATCCACTTCTGCAGGTCGGCGTCGGCCACGGTCGCGCCGGTCTCCTCGACCGAGCGCTGGAGGGCCACGTAGACGGAGCCGTGGTCGTCGATCGTCGTACCGGCCATGTCGAGCGCGACGAGATCAATCACCGGCACAGCAAATCCCACGCAGGATAACGGGTGGTGAACAGTCGTTGAATTCCCGTCTGTCGACTTGGGGCGCGCCGGGTGCACTGGCCATAGTTGCGTCTTGTGAGTAGCCCGATCGCCGAATCCGACGTGCTCGTTGTCGGCGCCGGCATCGTTGGACTCGCCCATGCGTGCGCCGCCGTTGCGCGCGGCCTCAGCGTCACCATTCTCGATCGGGATGCGCGGGCGGTCGGTGCCTCGGTTCGCAACTTCGGCCACTGTTGCGTGACTGCGCAGTCGGGCGAGCTGCTGGACCTCGCAGTGGTCGCCCGCGAGAAATGGCTGGATCACTCGGCCGCCGCCGGCTTCTTCTCCGTGCAGTCCGGCGCGCTTGCCGTCGCGCGCACCACGACCGAGCTCGCGGTGCTGACCGAACTCGCCGCGACCCGGGAACCCGGCCAGGTCGAACTCCTGACCGCGAACGAGACCCGGGGCCGACTGTGTCCCGGCGCCGAATCATCGATCGTCGGAGGCGCGGCGCTGCGCGACGACCTTCGCGTCGACCCACGCGAGGCCGTCGGCTCGATTGCCGCGTGGCTGGCGACGCAGCCGAACGTGAAATTCCTCTGGAAGACCAGCTTCTTCGGGGCCAGCGACGGCATCGCATCCACGAGTCGCGGCGACATTCGTGCGGAGCGCACGATCGTCTGCGTCGGCCATGACCTCGACTACCTGTACCCGGAGTTGGCCAGGAAGGGCGAGGTGGAGCGCTGTGCGCTCCAGATGATGCGAGTGGATGCGCCGTCGAAGCTGGTGCTGCGCCCGGCAGTCCTCACCGGCACCTCGATGTTGCGTTATCCGGCCTTCGCCGAAACGGGTGCGGCGAAGGTGCTGCGCACGGAGTTGAAGGCGGCGCGACCAGACCTGCTCGAGATCGGCGCGAACGTGATGTTCACCCAGCGCCCGAACGGAACACTCATCGTCGGCGACAGTCATCGCTACGCAGCAACGATGGACCCGTTCCAGGCGGAAAAAACGTCCCGGATCCTGCTCACTGAGATTGCGAAGGTCCTCGGGGTGGGGTCGCTGAAAGTGAAGGAACGCTGGCAGGGGATCTACGCCTCGAGCCCCCGGCAGCCGTTCCTCGTGGAAGAAGTCGCGCCCGGCGTCACGGTGGCCATTGTGACGTCGGGCGTCGGCATGACCATCTCGTTCGGGCTGGCGGAGCGCACGTTCGTTTAGTCGCGGCCCGCTACAGCGCGCCAACCTCGGTGAACGCGGCCTCGAGGATGTCGAACGCGCGGTGCAGGTCGTTCTCGCCGATGGTGAGCGCCGGCGCCAGCGTGAGGACCGAACCCATGGTGGTCTTGAAGCTCAGCCCGCGGCGAAGCGACGCGTACAGGATGCTTTCGGCGAGATCCGGGTTCGGTGAGCCGTCCGGCTTCACGAGCTCCAGCCCGAACAGCAGGCCGCGTCCACGCACGTCCCCGATCGACTCGAACTCTCCCGCGAGGGCGCGACCGCGTTCGAGTGCGGTCAGTCCGAGTTCTGCCGATCGCGCGACGAGTCCCTCGTGTTCGATGATCTCGATCGTCGTGAGGGCCGCCCGCGCCATCAGCGGATTCTTCTCGTGCGTGTAGTGGCCGAATGCCCAGTCGGCGCCGACATCGAGGCTCGCCCGCGCAATGACCGCGGCGACCGGGATCATCCCGCCGCCCAGTCCCTTGCCGAGCACCAGAATGTCGGGTGTAACAGCCTGACCGTCGACAGTTTCGTGTTCGTGGGCGAACATCCGCCCGGTGCGTCCGAGTCCGGTGGGGATCTCGTCGAAGATCAGGAGCGTTCCCGTCTCGTCGCAACTGCGGCGAACCGCCTGCCAGAATCCCGGCGCCGCCATCTCGGGCACGGCGCGCATGGGCTCGGCGATGAGAGCCGCCACATCGCCCTGCGTGCGCAGCACGTAGTCGATGAGCTCGGCGAGCGGCCTCCCGCACTCAGCGGTGTGCGGCTCGTCGAAGCGATGTCCCGTGCCGAAGCGATCGCGGAAGCAGCCGAGCGGCGGTACGTGCTCGGTCCCGGTCAGAAGCGGTCCGATCGGTCCGCTGCGGAACAGCTGCTCGCCGCCGACACTCGCAGCGCCGAACCCTGCCCCGTGAAAGGACTCCCAGAACGAGACCGTCTTGAAGCGCCCCGTCGCGGCGCGGGCGATCTTCAACGCGACCTCGATCGCATCCGAACCGCCCGTCGTCATAAGAACGCGGTCGAGGCCGAGCGGAGTGATCTCCACGAGTTTCTCCGCGAACTCGACACTCACGCTGCTCGTGAATCGGCGGGGCACGAACGGCAGCGTCGACATCTGCTGTTTGAGCGCGCTCACGAGCTTGGGATGCCCGTAACCGATCTGGTGGGACGAGTTGCCGTGGAAGTCGAGGTAGGGCGTCCCGTCCGAGCCGAAGATGTACGCGCCATCCGCGCCCTCGATCGAGGTCAGGCACGGGGTCGACACCGCCTGCTTCAGGTAGCTTGCCGCGTCACGGCGCAGCAAGAAATCGTCGTCGGGGGAGCGCTGGAGCGACCAGTCCTGGCGGCGATCGCCCGAGTTGGTGTCGCTCTCGCTCTCGGCAGGCGCGAGTGTCATGCCCCGAAACTACAGGCCGGGTACGGGCAGAATGCTCGCCGCCTCGCAATGCTCAACTGGAGTTTGCGGGGCGTTAACCCAAGTGGAGCCAACCGGTAACCGGCGGGGGAGAGGCTATCCGCGAACCTGCCCCCGGTATCCGATAGTTCATCCCACAGCGTGAACAGCCGGGGTCAGCCCCTGGAGGATCTCTTGATTACACGGCGTTCATTCAAGCCGAGGTACATCGCTGGCGTGGCAGTTCTCGCCGTCGCAGCGGTTGCGCTCGCCGGTTGCTCGGGCAGCGCGTCCGCGTCGACCACCACCACGATCAGCAAGGCCAAGGCATCCGTTGCAACCAGTGCCGCGGCATTCGGTGGCATGAAGGGGCTCGTCGCAGCCGCCAACGCCGAGGGGCAGCTCAACGTGATCACGCTTCCGCCGTCGTGGGCGAACTACGGCAAGATCATCGCCCTGTTCGAGAAGACGTACCCGAAGATCAAGATCAACTCCGCCAACCCGAACGGCTCCAGCGCCAACGAGGTTTCCGCCGCAGAGGCCCAGAAGGGCCAGAGCACCGCTCCGGACGTCTTCGACATCGGCACCGCGGTACTCGACGCGAATCTCGACCTGGTCGCGCCCTACAAGGTCACGAACTGGGGCGACATCCCGACCGACTTCAAGGACCCGTCGGGTAAGTGGTACTACGACTACACCGGCCTCATGTCGATCGGCTACGACTCCTCGAAGATCACGAAGGCGCCGAAGACCTACAAGGACCTCCTCGGCTCGGCATACGCCGGCAAGGTGAGCCTCAAGGGTGACCCGACGCAGGCCAACGAGGCTGCTTCGGCTGTCTACCTCGCCGCCCTGCAGAACGGTGGCTCGGCCGACAACATCCAGCCCGGAATCGACTTCTTCGGCAAGCTGAAGAAGGCCGGCAACTTCAACAACGTCCTGCCGACGCAGGCAACGGTGAACTCGGGAGAGACCCCGGTCGTGCTCCAGTGGAGCTACAACAACCTCGCGTGGGGCCCCGAGGCCGGTTCCGCTGGGAACGCGAACTGGAAGGTCGTCATTCCTTCCGGGAGCGCGGCACTCGGCAGCTACTACAACCAGGCCATCAACGCCGACGCACCGGACCCGGCCGCCGCTCGCCTCTGGGAAGAGTTCATCTACACGCCGGCCGTGCAGAATCTCTACCTCGCTTCGGGCGCCTACCCGGCGACTCTCGCCGCGATGGAGAAGAACAAGACGGTTGACGCCACAGTCCTCAAGACCGTCGGCGCCCCACCGGCCAACTTCGTCCAGCTGACCGCCGACCAGGCCACCGCCGCGGCGACTCTGCTCGGCTCGAAGTGGAAGGCCGCGATCCAGTAGGTTCGCCTACTCGATCACGAACCACACATCGCCTGATGACTGCCGCAGCTACCGCAGCGCCAGCCACCACCACGCGCGGCGCCGGGACACGTTCCCGGCGCCGCAGCGCGGTGTGGCTGGGCCTCACGCCCTTCGCGATCTACGTCGCGCTGTTCCTCGCGATCCCGGCCGTGCTCGCGGTCGGCAGTGGCTTCTTCAGTGCCTCCGGAGGTTTCACCTTCGACAACTTCACTGCGCTCGCGGACCCGTCCATCCAGGCCGACTACCTCGGTACGGTCGGACTGTCCGCGGTCACCGCGGTCCTCGGTGCCGTCATCGGGGCGCTGGTCTGCTTCGCCCTTCTCGGCACGAGGCCCAACGGGGGACTGCGAACCGCCGTCGACTCGGCATCCAGTGTCCTTGCCCAGTTCGGCGGCGTGATGCTCGCGTTTGCGTTCATCGTGACAATCGGCACCCAGGGCATCATCACGAGGTGGCTGGTGCAGGCAGGTCTCATCAACAACGTGTTCAACCACTCCGCGAGCGGCGGAACGCTGATCTACACCGTCGCCGGCCTCACCATCCCTTATCTCTACTTTCAGATCCCGCTCATGGTGCTGACCTTCATGCCCGCCATGGAGGGCCTCAAGGCGACCTGGGGTGAGGCGAACGCCACCCTCGGCGGAACCCGCTTCACCTACTGGACCCGGATCGGATTCCCGATCCTCGCGCCCGCGTTCTTCGGCAGCCTCATCTTGCTGTTCGCGAACGCGTTCTCCTCGTACGCCACCGCGGCCGCGCTGATCAGCCAGGGCGGAATCATCCCGCTCGACATCCGCGGCTACGTGAACAGCGAGGTTGTCGTCGGCCACGCGAACGGGGCCGGCGTGCTGGCGCTCCTGATGATTGTCACGATGATCATCGTCATGTGGCTCTACTCGCTCCTCGAGCGTCGTGCATCGAGGTGGCGCTCGTGAGCGCGCCACGCTTCGGCGCGACGCCGTCCAGGAGCTCGCGCAACATCATCCTGATCGTCGTCGGCGTACTGTTCGTCATCCCGATCCTCGCGATGTTCGAGTTCACGCTCGAGATCGGGCAGCCGGTCAAGGGTGTCCAGCAGTACGGCATCCAGCACTACCTGGACGTCTTCAACCCGGCCAACGAGTCGACCTACGACAGCCTGTTCCAGGGCGTCCAGAACTCGCTCGTCATCGCGCTGTTCACCGTGATCATCATCCTGGTGCTCCTCCTGCCGACCATGATCCTGATCGAGCTGAAGTTTTCGCGGTTGCGGAAGGTGCTCGAGTTCGTCTGCCTGATCCCGATCACGATTCCGACCGTCGTCCTCGTCGTCGGATTCATCCCGGCATACCGGGTCGTCGCGTCGATCTTCGGCTCGACCCCGTACACGCTGGCGTTCGCGATCGGCATCATCTGCCTGCCGTACGCGTTCCGCCCGATCGCGGCCAACCTGGCCGCCGTCGAGGTGACGACGCTCAGCGAGGCGGCGCGTTCGCTCGGGGCGAGCTGGGTGCAGGTGATGTGGCGCGTCATCCTGCCCAACCTGCGTCGCGGCATCCTGTCTGCGGTCCTGCTCACGGTGGCCGTTGTGCTCGGTGAATACACGATCGCCTCGTTCCTTAGCCAGACCACCTTCCAGACCGCTCTGCTGCTCATCCAGCAGACGGACCCCTACGCGGGCGTCATCTTCGCCGTATTCGCCCTGCTCTTCGTCTTCATCCTCCTTGTCATCATCGGTCGGGTCGGAACAATCCGCGCCGGCCGCCGCGTACGAAAGCGAGTCGCCCCATGACCTCGATCATCACCACAGACACCGCCGCAACCTATGTCGCCGGCGAGGGCGCCACCGTCCAGCTCTTCGGTGTCACCAAGGAGTTCGCGGGCAACCTCGCGCTCACCGGCGTCGACCTGACCATGAGGCCGGGCGAGTTCATCGCGCTGCTCGGCCCCTCGGGCTGCGGCAAGACGACGGTGCTACGCACCCTGTCCGGCCTCGAGCAGGCGACCAGCGGTCGCATCCTGATCGACGGCGAGGATGTCGTGGACACCCCGGTGAACAAGCGGGACATCGGGATGGTCTTCCAGTCCTACTCGCTGTTCCCGCACATGACCGTGCTCGAAAACGTCGAATTCGGACTCCGCATGCGCAAGGTGGATGCGGCCGCCCGTACCCGCCGCAGCGCCGAGGCGCTCGAGATGGTCGGTCTCGGGCACCTGGGCGAGCGCTACGCGCACCAGCTCTCCGGTGGTCAGCAGCAGCGCGTCGCACTCGCCCGCGCCCTTGTCACCCGCCCCCGCGTGCTCCTCCTCGACGAGCCGCTGTCGGCGCTCGATGCCAAGGTGCGCGTGCAGCTTCGCGACGAGATTCGCCGCATCCAGACGGAGCTCGGGATCACCACCCTGTTCGTGACGCACGACCAGGAGGAGGCGCTCGCCGTCGCCGACCGCGTCGCCGTCATGAACTCCGGGAACATCGAGCAGATCGGCACACCCGAGGAGCTCTACACCTCCCCGGCCACGCCGTTCGTGGCCAACTTCGTCGGGCTCAGCAACCGCATCCCGTGTACCGTCAGCGGTCACTCGGTGACGATTTACGGAACCGAACTGCAGTTGCTCGGCGAGACGCCCGGGGATGGCGCGGCACTGGCGATGGTTCGCCCCGAGGACATCAGGATCGTCGCTCGGACGGGCGCAGACACGGGTGTCGCGGGAACAGTGGTCGTCTCGAGCTTCCTCGGCAGCCTTCGCCGCACGCAGGTGCGGCTGGACGACGACACCGTTCTCGCGGTTCAGCACGACGTGACGGAGCGCCACGAGCCAGGCGACGCCGTTACGATCTCGTTCCGCGGGGCGCCGGTGTCAGTTCTGCCCAAAAGCTGAACCCGCGTTCCAAGGCGGCGAGAGGCCTTCAGGCGCACGTCCTAGACTGAACCGATGAAGCTCTGGAGGCCGCGCCAACAAGCGCCGGACGCGACCGCACGCCGAACCCTGACCGGTCCCGACCGCAAACGTGCGATCGAGGAAGCGATTCCGGTCCCCGTCGAGATCGCCGGTGCGTGGGCCTGGCGCATCCTCGCCGTCGTCGGCGTTCTCGTCGCCTTCGGCCTGCTCGTCATCAACCTGCGGGCGATCGTGGTACCGCTGTTGATCGCGCTCCTGATCTCTGCGCTGCTCGTGCCGTTCAAGGCCTTCCTGATCCGTCACCACTGGCCACGCTGGCTCGCGGTGGCGGTCGCGCTGGTCCTGGGCGTCGTCATCATCGGGGGACTCGTGCTCGTCGTGGTGCTCGAGGTCCGCCATGGATTCGCGGACCTCAAGACCCAGTCGATCAAGGCGTACGCGAACTTCCAGTCGTTCCTGAGCGGGCCGCCGTTCAACATCACCGAGGCCCAGTACACGACCGACGTCAACAACATCGCGAAGGCAGTGCAGAACAGCGGGGCCCTCACCAGTGGCGGAGTGACGGTGGCGAAGACGGTCGGTGACCTCTTCACCGGTCTCCTGCTCACGATTTTCGCAACCGTTTTCCTAGTGCTGGATGGCGCACACATCTGGCAGTGGATCGTCCGTCTGTTCCCGCGCCGCGCGCGCCCAGCGATGACCGGCGCCGGAGCGGCCGGCTGGACCACGCTCACCGTCTTCATCCGCGTCCAACTGCTGGTCGCCGCGGTCGACGCCACGGTCATCGGTGTCGGGGCGTGGCTGCTCGGGCTGCCGCTCGCCCTTCCTATCGCGATCGTCGTCTTCCTGGCGTCCTTCGTTCCGATCGTCGGAGCTGTCGTGAGCGGCGCGCTCGCCGTCGTGATCGCGCTGGTCTACGACAGCCCGTTCACGGCGCTCATCATGCTGATCATCGTGCTCGGTACGCACATCCTGGAGGGCAACTTCCTGCACCCGTTCATCACGGGAAGCGCGGTCAAGGTGCATCCGCTCGCGGTCGTGTTCGCGGTCGCCGCGGGCACCTTCGTCGCCGGCATCCCCGGTGCCCTGTTTGCCGTGCCGCTGGTCGCGGTCGCCAACGTCATGATCGGCTATCTGGCTCGCGGAAGCTGGCGCACCGGCGTTGGGGTTCGATCGAAGGACGTGACGAGTGAGTGACGCCGTCGCCGTGACCGACGGCGTGGATGAGGCGCTTCCGGGTCCGACGCTCGCCCAGTTCGAGGCGACGCGTGCCGTGGTGGCGCCCGTGATCGACGTCACACCCATGGAGAGTTCGCGCTCGCTGTCGGAGGTACTCGGGTCGGATGTCTGGCTCAAGTGCGAGAACCTGCAGCGCACCGGGTCGTACAAGATTCGCGGCGCCTATAACCGCTTGGTGAACCTGTCCGACGAGGAGAAGGCGCGGGGCGTCGTCGCGGCTTCGGCCGGAAACCACGCGCAGGGCGTCGCGTTTGCGGCGCGCGAGCTGGGCATCCGATCCACGATCTTCATGCCGGTCGGCGTCGCGCTGCCCAAGCTGTCGGCTACGAAGGAGTACGGCGCCGATGTCGAGCTGAGCGGTCACGTGGTCGACGAGACCCTGCGGGCCGCAGCCGAGTTCGCGGACGAGACGGGGGCCGTGTTCATCCACCCGTTCGACCACCCCGACGTCGTCGCGGGGCAGGGCACGCTCGGCCTCGAGATCCTCGAGCAGCGACCGGATGTGGACACGATTCTGGTTCCCATCGGAGGCGGCGGACTGATCTCCGGCGTGGCAAGTGCCGTCCGACAGAAGTCGGAGGAGCTCGGGCGCACGGTGAAGATCATCGGCATCCAGGCGACGAACGCCGCGGCCTATCCGACCTCGCTCATCAACGGCGAGCCGACACTCGTACCGGTCCTGCCGACGATCGCCGACGGAATCGCGGTAAGCAAGCCGGGCATCCTGAACTTCGACATCATCCGCGAGGTCGTGGATGAGGTCATTACGGTCGACGAGGACGACATCGCGCGGGCGCTGCTCGTGTTGCTCGAGCGCGCCAAGCTCGTCGTCGAGCCGGCCGGCGCCGTC
>DASXCU010000155.1:0-3113 GCA_036491035.1 Galbitalea sp.
ATGGTCGCTCGTCTCGAAACTCCGCCCGTCAGAGCGGCGATGTGGTGGAGAGCGCCTACCGGATCGCGGAACCCGATCGCCGCCAGGCGGGCCTCGGCCTGCTCGCTGGAGAGTGTGAGGCCGTCACCCGGGAGCGCGGCAACGGCGGACAGAAGCGGCCGGTAGAACAGGCGCTCGTGCAGCGTGCGCACCTCGTGCTTCGTTCGCTGCCACGCCTCGGTCAGCTCATCCGCGCTCGCGTAGAGTCCGGTGGCCCGCGCGAGGATGCGAATCGACTCGGGATCCCTCGGCATCAGGTGGGTGCGCGAGAGCCGCGACAGTTGCAGCCGATGTTCGAGCAGCCGCAGGAATCGATAGTCGCGGGAGAACTCCGACGCCTCGACGCGTCCAATATAGCCCTGTGCCGCAAGCGCGACCAGCGCGGGCAGCGTTGCCTGCTGCCGCACCTCCGGGTCGTGTTGTCCGTGGACCAGCTGCAACAGCTGGATCGTGAATTCGACGTCGCGCAGGCCGCCCGGACCCAGCTTCAGCTGGATGTCGCGCTCATCCGCCGGGATGTTCTCGGTTACGCGCTCGCGCATCCGCTGCACGGATTCCACGAAGTTGTCCCGCGAGGCGCTCGACCATACGAGCGGCGCGATCGCGGCGACGTACCGCTCCCCCAGCTCGACGTCGCCCGCGAGTGGTCGCGCCTTGAGCAGCGCCTGGAACTCCCAGCTCTTCGCCCACCGGTCGTAGTAGGCGAGATGAGACTCCAGCGTCCGCACGAGCGCGCCATCCTTGCCCTCCGGCCGCAGGTTGGCGTCGACCTCCCACAGCGCGGGCTCGGAGGCGAGCTCCTGGATGCCCCGCGCGGCCTGCATTGCCAGACGAGTTCCGATCTCGACGGCGCGATCCGATCCGAGCCTCCCCGCCGCCTCGACGACGAAGATCACGTCGACGTCACTCACGTAGTTGAGCTCGCGCGCGCCGGATTTGCCCATGCCGATGATCGCGAGGCGGGTATTCGCGATGTCCTCGGCGTCGAACCGCACGCTTCGACGCGCGATGTCGAGGGACGCATCGAGCGCGGCTCCCGCGAGGTCGGCCAGCATCCCCGTGACCTGCGAGACGGCTGCCAGCGGGTCCTCATTCGAGAGGTCCCAGGCCGCGAGCGCGGCAAGGTGGCGCCGGTACCGAACGCGGAGGGCCGTGAACGCGGCGTCGTCGGTCAGCCCGGCAACAGCGTCGATGAGATCGGCGCGCAGCTCACCGACGTTTGGCAGCTCCCCGAGCGGCGGCGCCAGCACATCGAGTTCGTCCGGATGGCGCAGGAAATACTCTGCGATTCCCCGCGACGCCCCCAGCACCCGGATCAGTCGATCGGCCGCGTCCTCATTGCCAAGCAGGGCGGCTACCTGCGTGGGCGCGTGCTCCCGTAGCTGTCCGAGGAGCTTCAGGGCCTGGTCAGCGTCGGCGGCGTGGGCGAATCGGGCGATCACCACTTCGGGGAGCTCGCTCACGCGTTCAGCGGCCTCGCCCAACTCGGTGAATCCGAGTCGCGCCAACTCAGTCAGCGTCGTCTGATGTGCTGAATTGCCGATCATGTTCCCGTCGAATTCATCAACTCAATGGTCGTGGGGAGCGACAGCCACGAAATTCGTGAGTTGTTAGCTTCACAGGATCTCGAGGTTGCTCTCCAGCTCAAACGGGGTGACCTGCGCACGGTACTCGTTCCATTCGCGACGCTTGTTGAGCAGCACGAAGTTGAACACCTGCTCCCCAAGTGTTTCGGCGACCAGCTCGGAGTCCTCCATCAGCGACACAGCGTGATCGAGACTCGCGGGCAGCTGGCTGTAGCCGAGCGCCTTACGCTCCGCGTCGGTGAGCGTCCAGACGTTGTTTTCCGCCTCGGGCGGAAGCTCGTAGCCCTCCTCGATGCCCTTGAGCCCCGCGGCCAGGAGCAGCGAGTAGGCGAGGTAGGGGTTGGCTGCGGAATCCATGGCACGGTACTCGACGCGCGAGCTCTGCCCCTTATTGGGCTTGTACAGCGGCACACGAACGAGAGCCGACCGGTTGTTGTGGCCCCAGGTGACGAAGCTCGGGGCTTCATCCCCACCCCACAGCCGCTTGTACGAGTTGACGAACTGGTTTGTCACCGCTGTGATCTCGGGCGCGTGGCGCAGGAGTCCCGCGACGAACTGTCGACCGATCTTCGAGAGCTGGTACTGCGCGCTGGCATCGAAGAACGCGTTGACGTCGCCCTCGAAGAGCGACATGTGAGTGTGCATGCCGGAACCGGGATGTCCGGACAGCGGCTTCGGCATGAAGGTGGCGTAGACGCCCTGCTCGATGGCCACCTCCTTGATCACCGTGCGGAAGGTCATGATGTTGTCGGCTGTCGTCAACGCGTCGGCGTAGCGGAGGTCGATCTCGTTCTGTCCGGGGCCGGCCTCGTGGTGGCTGAATTCGACGGATATGCCGAGGTCTTCGAGCATCCGGACGGAACGACGACGGAAGTCGTGCGCCGTGCCGCCGGGCACGTTGTCGAAATAGCCCGCGGAGTCGACGGGCACCGGCCCGCCGTTCTTGTACTTGCTGTTCTTCAGCAGGTAGAACTCGATCTCCGGATGCGTGTAAAACGTGAAGCCGCGCTCGCCCGCTTTCGCCAGCGTGCGCTTGAGGACGTTGCGTGGGTCGGCGACAGCAGGCTGGCCATCCGGGGTGGTGATATCGCAGAACATGCGTGCGGTGGGGTCGATCTCCCCACGCCACGGCAGGATCTGGAAGGTCGTCGGATCTGGATGAGCGAGGACATCGGCCTCGTAGGCGCGGGTGAGTCCCTCAATGGCCGAACCGTCGAATCCGAGGCCCTCGGCGAAGGCGCCCTCGACCTCGGCGGGCGCGATAGCGACCGACTTGAGAGTGCCGACGACATCGGTGAACCAGAGCCGGATGAACTTGATTCCGCGCTCTTCGATCGTGCGAAGAACGAAGTCGCGCTGCTTGTCCACTGCGGCTCCTCTGGTGCTGTTTTCGGGCCAAATCTCCCGCGCTATTAGGCTAGTGGCTATGCCCCGACTTCGCTTGGCACTCGCCCAGACGAACCCGATTCTCGGCGACCTGAGGGGTAA
>DASXCU010000156.1:0-14727 GCA_036491035.1 Galbitalea sp.
GAAGTCGCGCTGCTTGTCCACTGCGGCTCCTCTGGTGCTGTTTTCGGGCCAAATCTCCCGCGCTATTAGGCTAGTGGCTATGCCCCGACTTCGCTTGGCACTCGCCCAGACGAACCCGATTCTCGGCGACCTGAGGGGTAACTCGGCCCAGGTTCTCGAGGCGGCCAAGCGTGCCGCCGCACAGGGCGCCGACATTCTCGCCGTCGGCGAGATGGCGCTGAGCGGCTATCCGATCGAGGACCTCGCCGCGCGTCCAAGTTTCCTGCGCGAAAGCCACGAGGCCGTCCTGACGCTCGCAAAGAAGCTGCTGGACGAGGGCCTGGGCGATCTCGTCGTCGTCGTCGGCCATCCGGACGGACCGTTCGAGCCCCGGCTGTTCGGCACCAGCAACGCGCCGACCGCGATCGCAAAGAATCGGGCCAGCGTGCTGCAACACGGCCACATCCGTGCCGGGTACTCGAAGCATCACCTTCCGAACTACTCCGTCTTCGACGAATACCGCATCTTCATCCCGGGCGACGAGCTGCTCGTGCTGCGCATCAAGGGTGTGGACGTTGCTCTCATCATCTGCGAGGACCTCTGGCGCGACGGCGGGCCCGTCGCTCGGGTACTCGAGGCGGATGCCGGCCTGCTACTCGTCATCAATGCGTCCCCGTTCGAGCGCGACAAGGATGAGGTGCGCCTGCCGCTCGTCACGCGCCGAGCGGTCGAGACGGACACGATCGTCGCCTACGTGAACATCGTGGGCGGACAGGACGATCTCGTCTTCGACGGCGACACGGTCGTCGTCGACGGAACGGGTGCGATCCTCGGCCGAGCTCCGCAGTGGGTCCCGCACGTGCTTGTCGTTGACCTCGACGTTGCGCCGGCGACCGATGCGAAGATCAGCGACAACGTGCAGCGGGTTACCCTCGCCGACGCGGCGCCCGAACAGAAGGCCCTGAAGCCGGACGTGGCAGTCCCGACCGATGACAACGAGCAACTCTGGAACGCCCTCGTGCTGGGGCTGCGCGACTACGTCGAAAAGAACGGGTTCCCGTCGGTTGTGCTCGGCGTTTCCGGCGGCATCGACTCCGCGGTGTGCGCCGCGATTGCGGCCGACGCGATCGGAGCGGCGCGCGTGTACGGCGTCGGAATGCCGAGCCGGTACAGCTCCGCGGGGTCGGTGTCGGACGCCGACGTGCTGGCCGCCAACATCGGTTTCCACTACTCGACGGAGGCGATCGCGAACCTCGTGCAGCCCTTCGAGGACCAGCTGAACCTCACCGGAACGGCGGCGGAGAACGTCCAGGCTCGCGCGCGCGGTGTCATCCTCATGGCGCTCTCGAACCTGGCGGGGCACCTCGTTCTGACGACGGGCAACAAGACCGAGTTGTCGGTCGGGTACTCGACCATCTACGGCGACTCCGCCGGCGGATTCGCACCCATCAAGGACGTACCGAAGATGCTCGTGTGGGAGCTTGCTCGCTGGCGCAACGCGATCGCGGAGAAGCGGGGCGAGACTCCCCCGATTCCGGTGAACTCGATCGAGAAGCCGCCGAGCGCCGAGCTGCGCCCCGAGCAGACGGATCAGGACACTCTGCCGCCGTACGAGGTGCTCGACGCGATCCTGGATGCCTATGTCGCCCGCAATCTCGGCCGCGAGGATGTCGTCGCCCTCGGCTTCGATACCGACACGGTGGACTTCGTGACGAGGCTGGTCGACCGCGCCGAGTGGAAGCGCCGCCAGGGAGCCATCGGCCCGAAGATCAGCGGCATGGCCTTCGGCCGTGACCGCCGGCTGCCGATCACCTACCGTCCCAATCTCTAGTCCCGGTCTCGACAGGCTCGACCCGAGGCCACGTCGGTAGACTCGGAATCATGGCACAGCAGTCGGATTCCGCGCCCAAGAAGGTGCGCACTCGTCACTTCCAGAACGCGAAGAACAACGGGATCAAGATCACCGGCCTGACGAGCTACGACATGCTGACCGCCGGAATCTTCGACGAGGCCGGCATCGACTTCCTGCTCGTCGGCGACTCAGCAGCGAACAACGTACTCGGCTACGACACCACACTGCCGGTCACCATCGACGAGCTCATCCCGCTCACGAGGGCGGTTGCTGGCGCGGTGAAACGCGCATTCGTTGTCGCGGACATGCCATTCGGTTCCTATGAGACCGGCCCGGACGAGGCTCTTCACACCGCGTTTCGGTTCATGAAGGAGACCGGAGCTCACGCCGTCAAGCTCGAGGGCGGTGTTCGTTCGTCCGAGCAGATCCGCCGGATCGTGTCCGCCGGTATTCCGGTAATGGGACACATCGGGTTCACCCCGCAGAGCGAGCACGGGCTCGGCGGTCACGTCATCCAGGGGCGCGGCGACCAGGTCACCCAGCTGCTCGCGGACGCCCACGCCGTCGAGGATGCCGGGGCGTTCGCGGTCGTGCTGGAGATGGTTCCCGCGGAAGCGGCGAAGCAGGTCACCGCAGAGCTGACGATTCCGACCATCAGTGTCGGCGCTGGCCCGTACACCGACGGGCAGCTGCTCGTGTGGACCGACTGGGCCGGATTCACAAAGGGACGCATCCCCTCATTCGTGAAGCAGTACGCCAACCTGCGCAAGACTCTCTTCGACGCTGTCACGGCGTACCGCGCCGACGTCGACTCGGGCGAATATCCGGGCGAGAAGTACTCGTTCCACGACTAGTTCCGGGTCCAGACGAGCAGGTCACCGTCCTCCCCCGTCGATGAGGTGTTGCCAGCAGGCGCGGGAACTTCCCGAACGCGTCCGCCGGCCAGTGCGGAGCAAACGACACCTCGCCGAGGTCCTCGAGCGCGAACTCGAACGTGTCGCTCGCCATGCGTGCGCGAACGAGCGCGTGGGACAACGGGCCTAAAAGAGGGCGTTCCGTGGTGAGTGCCGTCACCGCGACATCGTTTCACGGCAGACTGGGCTCATGGAACTAGTGCAGGTAGCCCAACACGTCGAAGACCTGGACCGAGCGGTCGCGTTTTACGAGAACCTTCTCGGAACGAAGGCCGCCGGGGTCTACTCGCCTCCGGGCATAGCTTTCTTCAACCTCGATGGAACACGCCTCCTGCTCGACTCGAAGGCGTCCACAACGAGGATCTCGCTCGCGGTCGACGACGTCGAGTTCAGCCTCGACGAACTGATAAAGAGCGGCGTCGTCGTCGAGGAGGAGCCGCATGTCATCTGGCAGCATCGGGACGACACGCTGGGCCCGGCCGGGACGGATGAGTGGGCCGCGACGATCACGGACTCCGAGGGAAACTCGGTGACCCTGGTCAGCTACGCCAACACGGACCCGAACGACTAGTCGTCCTCGGACTCCCACTGACGCGAACGCTCGGCGATGATCTCCGGAGCCCTGGCCGCCTCGTCGCGGGTCGCGAATGGCCCGTCGAGATCGCTCGCGAGGGACTGTTTGCCCTCTTCGACCTCACCGGTCTTGATGTTGTAGTACCACTCGGTCACGGTCTGCTCCTAGAAGAAAAGATAAAATCGATACTATGCCTCGTGATTCCAGCGGACACCTGATCGCGGGTCGCATCTCCCCGGTGCGCGGTGTTCCCGCGAGCATCCCGCGGCCGGAGTATGTCGGCAAGGCCGGACCCCGCGATTTCGACGGCTCCGATGTCTATGACCCCGAGCAGGTCGAGCTGATCCGGGAGTCCGGCAGGATCGCGGCGCGGGCGGTCGAGGCCGTGGGGCTCGCCATCCGGCCGGGCGTGACGACCGACGAACTCGATGCGATCGGTCACGGCTACATGATCGAGCACGGCGCGTACCCGTCGACGGTCGGCTATCGCGGGTATCCGAAGGCCGTGTGCACGTCCATCAACGAAGTGATTTGCCACGGCATCCCGGACGACACGGTTCTCCAGGATGGCGACATCATCAACATTGACATCACCGCCTACAAGAATGGCGTGCACGGTGACCTGAGCAAAACGTTTATTGTCGGGACGGCCAGTGACGAAGCTACGGACCTCGTGGAGCGAACGCGCGAGGCCATGCAGCGGGGCATCAAGGCGGTCGCGCCGGGCCGCGAAATTAACGTCATCGGACGAGCGATCGAGTCGTACGCGAAGCGCTTCGGATACGGCGTCGTCCGCGACTTCACCGGCCACGGTGTCGGCAGCGCCTTCCACACCGGCCTCGTCATCCCGCACTACGACGCCGCTCCCGCGTACGACCAGCTCATGGAGGTCGGAATGGTCTTCACCATCGAGCCCATGCTGACGCTCGGCAGCTATCGCTGGGACATGTGGCCCGACGACTGGACGGTCACGACGCGTGACAAGTCCCTGACCGCCCAGTTCGAACACACGCTCGTTGTCACCGAACGCGGTGCCGACATCCTGACTCTCCCGTAACGCTCGCCGCTAGGTAAGGACACAAATCATGGCTCACGCAGTTGGTATCGACATCGGTGGAACCGGCATCAAGGGTGCGCTCGTCGACACCGTGAAGGGCGAGTTGCTGAGCGATCGCATCAAGCTGGATACGCCCAAGGGCGGCGAGCCGGACGACATCGTGAAGGTGGTCGTCGAGATCGTTGAGAAGCTGAACGTCGCCAAGACCGTTCCGGTCGGCGTCTGCTTTCCGGCCATCGTGCTCGACGGCAAGACCATGTCGGCCGCGAACGTATCCAAGAAGTGGATCGACTTCGATGCCGAGAAACTGTTCGAGAAGGCGCTCGGCCGCGACATCCGTTTCGTCAACGACGCCGACGCCGCGGGTGTCGGTGAGGCTCGTTACGGGGCGGCGAAGGGTGTCGACGGACTCGTGCTCATGACCACGCTCGGCACCGGCATCGGCACCGCGCTGATCTACGACGGCGTACTCGTTCCCAACGCCGAACTCGGTCACATCGAGGTGGACGGCAAGGATGCCGAGAAGCGAGCGTCTTACATCGCCAAGGAGCGCAGCAAACTGAGCTGGGCAAAATGGGCCCAGCGGTTGCAGAAGTATTACGGCACGCTCGAATTCCTGCTCTCCCCCAACCTGTTCGTGGTCGGCGGCGGCGTGTCGAAGAGCTACGAGGAGTTTCTGCCACTGCTGAAGCTGCGGACGAAGATCGTCCCCGCGACGCTCCGTAACAACGCCGGCATCCTGGGTGCTGCTGCCCTGGCGGTCGAGAAGGTCGCCGCCGCGAAGAAGACCGCGGCGAAGGAGTAGCACGACTTCCGTTCGGATTGGTTGGGTCGGCGTTAGGGATCCGTTAGTTCCCGTTTCGTCCCCGTAGCAGCGCGGTTAGCTCTCCGTGTGGCGCCCCCATCAGGGTCGTCGGATGGAGAAAACTAACGTGCTTGACGTTATCTACGTCGTTGGCATCCTCGCGCTGATCGCGATCGTTGCCCTCGTCGGCAAGGCGGTCGAGAAGCTGTGATCGTCTTCGCCTGGATCGCGGCGGTTCTCGCCGTCGCCGCCATCGTCTACCTCGTCTACGCGCTGGTGAAGCCGGAGCGATTCTGATGGAGGTCTGGCTCTTCGTCGCAACGCTCGCGACCGTGCTCGTCGTCCTCGCGGTCGCGTATCGCCCGCTCGGCAACTACATGGCCCACGTCTACACAAGCGCCCACGACCTGGGCGTCGAGCGCGGCTTCTATCGGCTGATCGGCGTCAAGTCCGACTCGGAGCAGAGCTGGCCCGCCTACCTCCGCAGCGTGCTCGCATTCTCCGGCGTGGGAATCCTGCTGGTCTACCTGATCCAGCGGTTCCAGGAGGTGCTGCCCTACTCCCTTGGACTGCCGGCAGTCCCGGAGGCCCTCTCGTTCAACACGGCGATCTCGTTCGTCACGAACACCAACTGGCAGTCCTACTCACCGGAACTGACCCTCGGCTACACGGCACAGTTCCTCGGGCTCGCAGTCCAGAACTTCGTTTCTGCGGCAGTCGGGATCGCCGTCGCGATCGCACTCGTGCGCGGGTTCTCGTACCGTCGCTCCGGCACCATCGGTAACTTCTGGGTCGATCTGACCCGCGGAACCCTGCGCATCCTGCTGCCGCTAGCGGTCCTGGCGGCCGTCGTGCTGATCGCGGGTGGTGCCATCCAGAACTTCCACGGGTTCACCCACGTCGCAACCATCGCGGGCGCACATCAGACCATCCCCGGCGGTCCGGTGGCGAGCCAGGAGGCCATCAAGCTGCTCGGCACGAACGGGGGCGGCTTCTTCAACGTGAATTCCGCCCACCCCTTCGAGAACCCGGCCGCCTGGACGAACCTGTTCGAGATCCTTTTGATGCTCGTCATCCCGTTCTCGCTCCCCCGGACCTTCGGTCGGATGGTGGGCGATAATCGCCAGGGCTACGCGATCGTGGGAGTAATGGCGACGCTGTACGTCGCGTCGGCTGCGCTCATGACCTGGGCCGAACTCTCGGCCGGTGGCGCGGCGACGAAACTGGCGGGGTCAGCGCTCGAGGGCAAGGAGCTGCGATTCGGGATCGTCGGTTCGACCCTGTTCGGCACCACGTCGACGCTCACCTCGACCGGCGCGATCGACGCCCAGCACGACAGCCTCACACCGCTCGCGGGCGGGATGGCGATGCTCAACATGATGCTGGGCGAAATCGCGCCCGGCGGCGTCGGGGCCGGGCTCTACGGCATCCTGATGATCGCCGTCATCGCCGTATTCATCGCCGGTCTCATGGTGGGCCGTACGCCCGAATACCTCGGCAAGAAGATCGGTGGACGAGAGATGAAACTCGCGAGCCTTTACACGCTCGCGACGCCCACCCTCGTGCTCGCCGGAACGGCGGTCAGCTTCGCGATCCCGGCCGTTCGGGCGGACCTCGTGAAAACATCCATCTGGAACCCGGGCGTCCATGGCTTCAGCGAGGTGCTCTACGCGTTCACCTCGGCCGCGAATAACAACGGCTCGGCCTTCGCGGGCCTGACGGCTAACACCCCCTGGCTCAACACGGCTCTCGGGGTCGTCATGATGCTGGGCCGATTCCTGCCGATCGTGTTCGTGCTCGCCCTCACCGGAGCGCTCGCCGCACAGGACAAGATCCCCGCAACCGCGGGCACGCTTCCCACCCACCGACTCCAGTTCGCCGGTCTCCTGATCGGCACCATCCTGCTGGTTTCCGCACTCACCTACTTCCCCGTTCTCGCGCTGGGTCCCCTGGCGGAAGGGCTCTCATAACCATGTCAACCATGTCATCCACCACGCAGTCGGCGGGCTCGTTCTCTCTTCCGCAGCTGGTCGCCGCGCTCCCCGGAGCGCTTCGAAAACTCGACCCCAGGCTGATGGTCAAGAACCCCGTCATGTTCATTGTCGAGGTCGGTGCCGCGCTCACGACCGTGCTCGCCATCGTCGAGCCCTTCTTCGGGCCAGAGAAGTCCGGCGGCTCGGTTCTCGCCCCGACCTTCACGCTGGGAATCACGGTCTGGCTCTGGATCACGGTGATCTTTGCAAACCTGGCGGAGGCAGTGGCCGAGGGTCGAGGCAAAGCGCAGGCCGCCTCGCTGCGCCAGACCCGGACGAGCACTCCCGCGCTGCGAGTGTCCGATTACGACAAGGAGAACGATGTCGCGGCTTTGCGGGCGACGACCACCACGGTCTCGTCTGCCGACCTTGTCCTTGGAGACACGGTCGTGGTCACGGCGGGCGACGTCATCCCGGGTGACGGAGACGTGATCGACGGAATCGCGTCGGTCGACGAATCTGCGATCACCGGCGAATCGGCTCCGGTCATCCGGGAGTTCGGTGGCGACCGCAGCGCCGTCACCGGCGGAACCCGCGTACTGAGCGATCGCATCGTCGTCCGCATCACCAGTAAGCCGGGCGAGACGTTCGTCGACCGCATGATCCGACTGGTCGAGGGTGCCTCGCGACAAAAGACGCCGAATGAGATCGCCCTGAACATTCTGCTCGCCGCTCTCACGATCATCTTTCTGATCGTTGTGCTGACGCTCGACCCTCTGGCGACGTTCCTGGGCGGAGCAACGAGCGTGACAGTTCTGATCGCATTGCTTGTTTGCCTCATCCCGACCACCATCGGTGCCCTGCTGAGCGCCATCGGGATCGCGGGGATGGACCGACTCGTCCAGCGGAACGTGCTTGCCATGTCGGGTCGAGCGGTGGAGGCCGCCGGGGACGTCACCACGCTCCTCCTCGACAAGACCGGGACGATCACGTACGGCAACCGTCAGGCCACCGAATTCGTCGCCATCGGCGGACACACCATCGCCGAACTCGCCGAGGCGGCGTGGATGTCGTCGCTGAGCGACCCCACGCCCGAGGGCAGCTCGATCGTCGAGCTCGCGCACCGACAGGGACACGACGGCACTCCGGCGAAAGACGCCATCATCGTGCCGTTCACGGCGCAGACCCGAATGAGCGGTCTCGACCTGCCGGACGGATCCCAGCTTCGCAAGGGCTCGGCCGGCATGGTCACCGACTGGGTGGGCACCATCGCTCCCGCGACAAAGAAGCAGCTCGATGAGGCGGTGACGACGATCTCCGAATCCGGCGGCACGCCGCTCGTCGTCGCCTCACGCGACGCGAGCGGCATCGCGAGGGTGCTGGGCGTCATCCACCTGAAGGACATCGTGAAGACCGGGCTCAGGGAGCGCTTCGCCGACCTGCGCGCCATGGGAATCCGCACCGTCATGATCACGGGTGACAATCCGCTGACCGCCAAAGCCATCGCAACCGAGGCCGGCGTCGACGACTTCCTGGCTGAGGCGACGCCGGAAGACAAGCTCGCCTACATTCGCAAGGAGCAGGAGGGCGGCAACCTGGTCGCCATGACCGGCGACGGCACGAACGATGCTCCCGCGCTCGCACAGGCGGATGTCGGGGTCGCGATGAACACCGGCACGTCTGCCGCAAAGGAGGCAGGCAACATGGTGGACCTCGACTCGGACCCAACCAAGCTCATCGATATCGTGCGCATCGGCAAGCAGTTGCTGATCACTCGCGGCTCACTGACCACGTTCTCGATCGCCAACGATGTCGCGAAGTACTTCGCGATCATCCCGGCCATGTTTGCGGGAGTCTTCCCCGGACTAGAAGCGCTGAACATCATGCAGTTGCACTCCCCGGCGTCGGCCATTCTCTCGGCCATCGTCTTCAACGCGCTCGTGATCGTGTTCCTGATCCCGCTGGCGCTGCGCGGCGTGCGCTACCGGGCCGCATCGGCAAGCCGCATTCTCAGCCGCAACCTCTTGATCTACGGGCTCGGCGGCATCATCGCACCGTTCATCGGTATCAAGCTCATCGACCTCGTCGTGAGCCTCATCCCCGGCTTCTAAGGAGCTAACAGAATGTTCTTCCAACGCGGATCTCTTCGCCAGGTCGCCGTGGCCGTCCGAGCGATGGTCGTGTTGACCGTCGTCCTTGGCGTCGGCTACACGCTTCTGATCACGGGAATCGGGCAGCTCGCGCTCCCCGCCCAGGCCAACGGCTCACTCGTTCGAGTCGGCGGCAAGGCGGTCGGGTCGAGCCTGCTCGGCCAGGCCTTCACCACGGCCAAGGGCGTGGCGCTCCCGCAATGGTTCCAGTCCCGCCCGTCGGCCGCCGGCAACGGCTACGACGGCGGGGCATCCAGCGGCTCGAATTACGGCCCGAACAACAGAACGCTCGAGAAGCTGATCGCCGACCGCCAGAAGGCCGTCGAGAAGCTGGACGGCGTTCCCCTGTCCAGCGTCCCGGCGGACGCGGTGACCGCATCCGGCTCGGGACTCGACCCCGACATCAGCCCCGCCTACG
Organism: Galbitalea sp.; assembly: GCA_036491035.1. Lineage (GTDB taxonomy): Bacteria > Actinomycetota > Actinomycetes > Actinomycetales > Microbacteriaceae > Galbitalea. The sequence continues at coordinate 9,723 of DASXCU010000156.1, forward strand.
CGCTGCTTCAGGTGGATCGCGTGGCGAAGATCCGCGGGCTTGAGCCGTCGGTCGTGAAAAAGCTGGTTGAGTCTAAAATTCAGGGACGGGAACTCGACTACCTCGGTGAACCGACCGTGAACGTTCTCACGCTCAACATCGCGCTGGCGCAGCTCGGCTAAGGAATCGCACATGGGACGGGGACGGCTGCGGGTGCTGCTCGGCGCCGCTCCCGGCGTCGGCAAGACCTTCGCGATGCTCGAGGAGGGTCGCCGTCTTCGCGACGCGGGCACGGACGTCGTCGTCGCGGTGGTCGAGACGCATGGTCGCGCCGCGACCGCCAGCCTGCTCGAGGGATTGGAGGTCGTCCCGCGTCGCTCGGTGAATCATCGCGGCGTCTCCCTCGACGAAATGGACCTCGCTGCCGTGCTGGCCCGGCGTCCGGACGTCGCCCTGGTCGACGAACTCGCCCACAGCAACGCGCCCGGGTCCGTTCACGAGAAGCGCTGGCAGGATGTCGACGCAATCCTCGACTCGGGAATCGACGTGCTTTCAACCGTCAACGTCCAGCACATCGAATCGCTGAACGACGTGGTGCGGCAGATCACCGGTGTACCGCAGCGCGAAACGATCCCGGACGACGCGCTGCGCCGTGCTGACCAGGTCGAACTCGTCGATCTCGCTCCCCAGTCGCTGCGCGACCGACTCTCGCAGGGGCTCGTGTATCCGGCGACTCGCGTCGACGCGGCACTGAGCAACTACTTTCGTCTCGGCAATCTGACGGCACTGCGTGAGCTTGCGCTGCTCTGGCTGGCCGACGAGGTGGATGTCGCCCTACAGGCTTATCGAGTCGAGAAGGGCATCGACGCGCCCTGGGAAGCGCGCGAGCGGATCGTGGTGACGCTCACGGGCGGACCGGAGGGCGAAACGCTGCTTCGCCGGGGTGCGCGCATCGCGGCGCGGTCCGGGGGCGGCCAGCTGTACGCCGTCCACGTCACCAGCGCGGACGGGCTCTCTGAGACCAATCCGGCCGAGCTCGATGCCCAGCGGGCGCTCATCGAAACGCTCGGCGGCAGCTATCACCACGTCGTCGCCGACCAGATCCCGGTCGCGCTCGTCGAGTTCGCGCGCAGCGTCAATGCGACGCAACTGGTCATCGGTGTCAGCCGCCGAACCCGTCTCGAGGCCATCCTGGGCGGCACCGGCATCGGGGCGAGCGTCATCCGTCTCGCCGGCGACATCGACGTGCACATCGTCCCCCACGCGCAGGCGGGTAAGCGGAAACTCCCGACGGTCGGCGGCGCGCTCTCCCTCCGTCGTCGGATCGCCGGAGTCGTTCTGACGGCGATTGGCCTGCCTCTGATTACCTGGCCGCTCGCCGCGCTGCGGACCCCGAGCGCCCTCACGGCCGAAGTGCTCGTGTACCAGCTGTTCGTCGTCGTGGTGGCGATTCTCGGCGGAATCTGGCCCGCTCTGCTCGCCGCGGTCGGCGCGGGATTCTTCCTCGACTTCTTTTTCGAACCGCCGCTGTACGTCGTGCGAATCGCCGAGCCCGCACACTTTGCGACGCTGATCATCTTCATGGCGGTCGCCGCACTCGTCAGCATCGTCGTCGACCAGGCGGCGCGGCGTCTCCGGGTCGCAACCCGCTCCGCAGCAGAGTCCGAGGTACTCGTCGCGGTCGCGAGCGGCGTCATCGGTGGCTCGGATGCGATCGAGGCGCTCGTCGATCGACTTCGGGAGGCGTTCGGGATGTCGAGCGTGGCCGTGCTGGAGGGCGGAACCGTCGTCTACGCGGCCGCGGACGACGCGGTCGCCGCCGAGGGCGACGAGGAGACCACCCTGCCGCTCGGGAGCAACGCCAACCTGGTCCTTCGCGGCAAGACTCTGGAAGCATCCGATCGAAAGATACTCGGTGCGTTCGCCTCGCAGCTCGAATCGGCTCTCGATCGGCGCCGCCTGGCCGCCGAGGCCGAGGGGATGCGGCCGCTCGCCGCCGCCGACCGTCTTCGGAGCGCTCTCCTGGCCGCGGTCGGCCACGATCTTCGCCGTCCGCTCGCGGCCGCGACCGCCGCAGTCACGTCCCTGCGCTCCAGCGAGGTCACCCTGTCGAAATCGGATCGGAGCGAACTCCTCACCACCGCGAACGAGAGCCTCGACGACCTCGCCAGGCTTGTTACGGACCTGCTCGACGTGAGCCGCCTCCAGGCCGGCGTGCTGGGCGTGATTCTCCAGCCCGTTGCGATCGAGGAGATCGTTGGTGATGTGCTTGACGAACTGGGACTCGCACCGGGAGGCGTGCAGCTCGAACTCGGTGAGACTCGGCCGGTTTCCGCGGATCCGGCGCTTCTGCAGCGGGTCTTGGTGAACCTGCTGGCTAACGCACTTCGCTACGCCCCCGTGCACAGCGCGCCGGTGATCTCGACGAGCGAGTTCGGCGATCGAGTGCAGCTTCGGGTCATCGATGTCGGCCCGGGGGTGCCCGAGGAACGACGCGAGGAGATGTTTGTCCCGTTCCAGCGTCTCGGCGACACCGACAACACCGCCGGGATCGGACTGGGACTCGCTCTCGCAAAGGGTTTCGTCGAGGGAATGGGTGGCACGCTGGAGGCGGAGGATACGCCGGGCGGCGGCCTCACCATGGTTGTGGAGCTGGCGGCGGCATGAAGATCCTGATTGCGGATGACGATCCCCAGATCCTTCGCGCGCTCCGCATTACCCTCACGGCCCGCGGCTATGACGTTCTCACGGCAGCGGATGGCCGCGCCGCCCTCAATGCGGCCATCGAGCACCATCCCGATCTCGTCGTACTGGACCTCGGGATGCCCGGACTCACGGGCATCGAAGTCATCGAAGCGCTGCGCGGCTGGACCCACATCCCAATCCTGGTTGTCTCGGGGCGCAGCGAATCGTTCGACAAGGTGGACGCGCTGGACGCCGGCGCCGACGATTACGTGACCAAGCCATTTGCGGCGGACGAACTCCTCGCCCGTATTCGCGCGCTGTCTCGGCGAACGCCCAGCGCGACGGACGAACCGTCCGTAAGTTTTGGCGATGTCACGGTCGATCTCGCGGCCCACGTCGTGACGCGGGCCGGCGCACCCGTGCGGCTGACGCCGACCGAGTGGCACCTGCTCGAGGTCCTTCTGCACAATCGGGGCCGCCTGGTGACACGCGAAATCCTGCTGCGCGAAGTGTGGGGTCCGCAGTACACGACCGACACCGGATACCTGCGCCTCTACCTCTCGCAACTCCGCAAGAAGCTCGAGCCCACCCCGTCCGAACCCCGCTACCTGGTTACCGAGGCGGGTATGGGCTATCGGTTTGTCAGCGACCCGCGCGAGACTATCCACCGTGATGAAGGATGATCTGACCGACTACCTGCAGGAAGCGCGCGACGCGGTGTTGTGGAAGCTGGAGGGGCTCAGCGAGTACGAGATTCGCCGGCCGATGGTTCGAACCGGAACGAACCTGCTCGGGCTGGTGAAGCATCTCGCATCCGTTGAGGCGGGCTACTTCGGTGGCGTGTTCGGTGACCAGTTCCCCGAGGTGCTGCCCTGGGATGCCGAAGACGCGGAGCCGAACGCCGACATGTGGGCGACACCGGACGAATCACGCGAGTTCATCACGGACCTCTACCGCAGGGTCTGGGCACACTCCGACCGCACGATCGCATCGCTCGAGATCGACTCGACGAGCGTGGTGCCGTGGTGGTCGGAGGCGCGGCGCAACGTCACCCTGCATCGGATGCTCGTGCACGTGACCGCAGAAACGCACCGTCATGCCGGCCACGCGGACATTCTGCGCGAGCTCGTCGACGGCACGGTCGGCTATAAACCGAGCTCACCGAATCTGCCCGGCGAGATCGATTGGGTCGCCTATCGGGCACGGCTGGAACAGGCCGCTCTGGATGCCGAAAACGGAGCGTCCCTGCCCGATTAGGGTCGCCTATCCTTGCTGGAATCTACGGTCGCTTAGTGCTTGAGTGACGCTATGACCTCCATCGTGGACCTGATTCCCGGCCTGCGAGCGCGCCGCGAAGAGGGACTCGCAAGCCGGTTGAACTGGCTGCGCGCGGGAGTGCTCGGCGCCAACGACGGAATCGTTTCGGTCGCGGCCATCGTCGTCGGTGTCGCCGGCGCCACCACCAACAACGCGACGATCCTCGCAGCCGGACTCGCCGGGCTCGTCGGGGGCGCCATCTCGATGGCTCTCGGCGAATACGTCTCGGTCAGCAGCCAGCGGGACACGCAAAAGGCGCTCATCGCCAAGGAACAGGTCGCCCTGCGCGACCAACCCGACGCCGAACTCGCCGAACTCGCTCGCCTCTACCAGGCCAAGGGACTCTCGGCCGAAACGGCTCGTCGGGTTGCTACCGAGCTGACCCAGTCGGATGCGCTCGGCGCACACCTCGAGGCAAAGCTCCACATCGACGAGGGGGATGTCGCGAGTCCCTGGCACGCCGCTCTGGCGTCCGCCGTCGCCTTCACCGTCGGCGGCATCCTGCCGCTCCTGGCGATCCTGCTCATCCACGCCACGGTGCGCATCCCGATCACCTTCGTCGCCGTACTCGTCGCGCTCGCCATCACCGGTGCGGTGGGGGCGAAGATCGGCGGAAGCCCGATCGCCCGCGCGACCATCCGCGTCGTGATCGGTGGCGCTCTCGCCCTCGCCGCGACCTACCTGATCGGCCACCTGCTCGGAGCCAGCGGCATCCTCTAACTAGCGCGCGGTTCGCCTGAGTTTTCGACCACGAAAGTCCTGAATTTTCAGCACAGCGACCGCGCCATCCGGGTTTCGAGGACATCGGTGCCGGCCAGCGGGCCGACCTTGGTGACACCGTCGACTCGGAAGCCGTTCCGCTCGTAGAAGGCACGGGCACGCGGGTTGTCGTCCGCGACCCACAGGACCGCGGGCCGGTCGTCGAGCACCGCATCGAGGAGCCGTTGGCCGATACCCGTGCCGTAGTGGCTGGCCAGGATGTAGATCGACCAGAGAATGAGACGGCCCCTCGTGTCGTCCTCGT
>DASXCU010000157.1:0-16011 GCA_036491035.1 Galbitalea sp.
TCGCCTTCCTGTTCATCGAGAACTACATGAAGGCGGATGCGATCATCCCGCTTCGCCTCTTCAAGTCGCGTCCGTTCTCGATGGCGACGATCCTCGGAATCCTGGTTGGATTCGGAATGTTCGGCGCGATGCTGACCCTTCCGCTGTACCTCCAGATCGTGTTCGGTCTGAGCCCGACGGCGTCCGGTTTCGCAACGCTTCCGATGATGGGTGGCCTGCTGGTCGCCTCGATCGGGTCCGGCCAGATCATCTCGCGTACGGGTAAGTACGGCATCTTCCCGATCACCGGCACGTTCATCACCGGCCTCGGCTTCCTCGTGCTGACCTTCATCACCTACGACAAGCCGATCTGGTACATCTTCATCGCGATGTTCCTCATCGGTCTCGGACTCGGACAGCTGATGCAGACGCTCACCATGGCGACCCAGAACGCCGTCGAGCCTCACCAGATGGGTGTTGCAACCGGTGCCTCGACCTTCTTCCGTCAGATCGGTGGAACCCTGGGTGTCGCCGTGCTGCTGTCGGTCCTGTTCGCGGCCCTGCCGGGCAACGTACTGACCGCGACCTCGAATGAGACGACACTGAGTTCCGCTCTGAATGCCGCCCTCACCCCGAGCGTTGCTGATGCCTCGAAGAACAAGGCGATCATGAAGCAGCTCTGGAACCCGATCGTGAACCCGATCAAGGACAACGTTCAGAAGGAGCTCGACTCCGGGGTCACCAAGGCGAAGGCCGCTGCGGATGCCGCGGTCACCACCCAGGTCACCGCTGCCATCGACAAGCAGGTCGCTGCGGGAGCAATTCCCGCCGCTGCTGCGCCGACGGTAATCGCGCAGCAGGTTGCCGCTGCGAAGCCGACGGCCGAGGCTGCGGCAGTCAATGCTGTTGCAAAAGCCGCTCACGCGAGCGTCGTCAGCGGCACAGTCGAGGTCAACTGGGCCGACTCGAGCCAGCGGTCCTTCTACGTGCAAAAGCTCGCCCCGTCGATCTCGAAGGAGATCAAGAAGAGCGCGTCCAAGGGGACGAGTTCGACGAACAGCTCGACGAGCGACACGTCGTTCCTCAACGGTGCGAGCGCCGCTCTAACGAAGCCGTTCAAGGTCGGGTTCAACACCTCGGTGGTGCAGATCTACTGGATCGGCCTCGGAGTGATCGGTATCGCGTTCATCCTGGCCCTGTTCTTCAGGGTGCCCCCGATGCGGAAGACCTCCGCTCTCCAGCAGCGCGCTGACGAGTCGGGCATGACCGAGACCGGAAGGATCAAGACCGCACCGGTGGCCTAACCGAATCGGTGGGGGAACGTCCGAGCGACGTTCCCCCACCGCACGGATCGCCCCCGCGGTTCTTCTGGGAACAGCAACATGACAACCATCATCGAAGACTCCACCTCGGAGCTTGGGCTGCGCGAACGCAAGAAGCAGCACACCCGCACCGCCATCCACGAGGCCGCCCTGCGCCTGATCGACGAGCAGGGTCTCGAGGCCACGACCATCGAGCAGATCTGCCAGTCGGCGGATGTCTCGTCCCGCACCTTCTTCAACTACTACCCGTCGAAGGCCGCCGCAGCCCTCCAGATCTCCGCAACGGTGATCGACCCCGAGGTGCGTGAGCGTTTCCTCGCCGCAGAGGGTGGCCTCGTCGCCGCCCTGTGCGACGCCATCGGCGGAAGCGCCGAGCTCGGCCCGAGCCACACAACCATGAAGCAACTGGTGATTCGTCGGCCGGAGCTGTTGACCACAATGGCCCAGCTGATGCACGAGGTGCGTGGCACCTATGTGTCGCTGGCCGAGGAGCGCGCCACCAGCCGTGAGCAGGCCGAACTCGCCGTCACCCTGGTGTTGGCAGCCATGGGTCGCGTGATGCACGTCGAGGTCGACTCCGAGCTTTCCCTCGCCGAGCGGCTTCGCAACAATGTCGACCTCATCGTCGGCGTCAATGGCGCGGCTCTCGGGCCGGTCGTTCCCGCCGCGTAAGACTTACGCGCATGGACATGCGCATCGAACTGATCCTCCTGCCAGTGAGCGACGTGGATCGCGCGAAAGCGTTCTACGTCGACCGGGTGGGGTTCACTCTCGACCACGATGTGCAACCGGGCAACGGGATGCGCGTCGTGCAGCTCACACCCCATGGGTCGTCGTGCTCGATCGGTTTCGGCACCGGGATGATTGAGCCGTCCTCGCCACCGGTGCAGGCGATCCACCTGGTCGTCGACGACATCGACGCGGTCCGGTCCGCGCTCGCGGTCAACGGTGTCGACGTTTCGGCAGTGCAGGATGTTGGAGGTGGCGTCCGCTACGCCTACTTCAGCGACCCTGACCGTAACTCCTGGGCGCTTCAGGAAATCCACCGCTAGGGCGCCGGGGCAGCCTCCGGCGGGTGCGCTCGTCTGGCAGCGGCGACGACCGCGCCGCCGCTAGCGATGACGACGCATCCAATTCCGACCGATCCGAGCGGCGTCAGGTGCTGACGTAGAACGACGAATCCGGCGAGAGCGGCAATTGCCGGCGCAAGGCTCAGCAGGATCGAGAATGTTGCGGCAGGTAGTCGCCGCAGGGAGATCAGCTCGAAGCCGTACGGGATCGCGGATGACAGCACGGCGACCGCGAGGCCGAGTCCGAGGTCGGCAGGCTTCAACAGAGCGGTACCGGCGGTAATAATCCCGATCGGGGCGATCGCTACCGCACCGATCGACATTGCGATTGCCAGTCCATCCAGCCGCCCGAAGTGCCGTCCGGTCCGCGCGGAGAGCAGGATGTAGCAGACCCACATCGCGCCCGCGCCCGCGGCGAAGAGGGCGCCGCCGATGTTGAGTCGTCCCTCGATGCCGGTCCAGCCGAGCAGCACCACGCCGGCGAGGGCTAGCGCGGCCCAGAGCCACGCGATCGGTTGCCGGCTCGCAACGACCGACAGGATGAGCGGCCCCAGAAGCTCGATGGTCACCGCGGCACCCAGCGGAACGCTCAGCAACGATTCGTAGAACAGGGCGTTCATGGTTGCGAGCACGAGGCCGAAGCCGATCACCGTCAGCCAGTCGGAGCGAGAGCGCCCGCGAAGGGATGGCCGGAACACCAGCAGCAGGATGGCCGCCGAGAAGAAAAGTCGCAGCAGCACCATCCCCGTCGCGCCGACCTGCGGGAACAGCGTGATCGCGATCGCGGCGCCGAGTTCCTGGCAGACCAGTCCGAGGACGACGAGGCCACTCGCACCGAGCCGGGCGGCGCTGCTCGGCGTCTGGGTGTCCACTCAGCGACCGTAACAGTCGCGCCCGGCCTAGACGGTTTCGGGCGCTCCGAGGAATGAGCGTGCAGCGTGCTGCGCCATCTCGATCGACGTCGAGGTGACCTGGCCGTCCACAAGGTAGGCGCGGCGGAAGCAGGCGAAGACGAGCTCGGCCGCGTAGTCGAGCAACTCGGGCGAACTCGCCGAGCTCCCGAGGGCGTGACCCAGGGCCAGGCCGAGACGATGCACGGCCTCGAGCCGCGGTTCGGTACTCGACTGGTCGAACGGACCGCACAACACCAGGTAGGCAGACGACGAGTTGTCGAGAAAGCTGGCGAATCGATCGACGACGCGACCGACGCGCTGGGAGGCATCCGCCGATGAGACCGACACTCCGCGCGTGTCGATCGAGCGGGACAGCCGGTCGAGTTCGCGGGCGCTCAGCGCGCCCAGGACGGCGTTCCGATCTGCGAAGAACTGGTAGATGCGGGCGAGCGGTATGAGCGACACCCGCGCGATCTCGGCGAGCGAGAGCTTGTCATGACCTAACCGGTCGATCACTATCTGGGCGGCCTCGAGGATGGCGGGAACGGTGCGGTCCGCGGCCGTGGGGCGCTGCAGAATGTCAGTCACGGGTGCTCCTCGAGATGATGTACCTGGTCGACTTTCGTCGCTATGCTCACTGTATCGATTGACACTGAGTTTCAACAAGTGAATTTGAGGTTCACGGTGAATGCATTGGATCCGATGGCCGCGGCCATCGACGTGTTCACTCGCCAGGGCTACGACGCGACAACGGTGGACGACCTCGCCGACGCCGTCGAGCTGAGCCGCAGCACTTTCTTTCGTCGCTTCGGCTCCAAGGAGGACGTGGTCTTCGCCGACCACGAGTTGCTCCTCGATCGGGTCGAGAGTTCCCTGGCGACCACCACTCGCGCGCCGCTTGAGGCCGTTGCGGCCGCGGGCTGGCTCGTGTTCGAACACCACGTCGAGCGCCGTGGGGTGTCGGTCGCCCGGTTCGCGCTCCTTCACGACGTTCCCGCGCTGCGCGATCGCGAGCTCATCACATCCCACCGCTACGAGCGCGCCTTCACCCAGTTCCTTCGCGGAGCACTTCCGGACACTCCGGATCGCGAGTACGTGAGTATTGCCTTCGCCGCGGCGGCGGTCGCGCTGCACAACGCGATCCTGCGCCGGTGGCTTTTCGACCCCGACACCGACCTGGTGCCGGAGCTGCGTTCGCAACTCCGGGCGCTCATCCGATCTTTCGGTTCGCGGAAACCCGAGCCAATTCAGCGGAGGGTCGTCGTCACGGTCGTCGAGCCCGGCGCCGACGAAGAGGCGATTCTCGAATCGGTCCGCGCAGCGCTCGCCTGATCAGCTACTGGTGCGCCGCGTGCTCGATGCTCATGACGAGGATGACGCGATCGGCTGAGTCCGCGGGCGGCTGCTGATCGGCATTGCCGTACCGCTTACCCAGAACGATGTAGAACGACCCGGTTGGGTCGGGGATGACCTCCGTGAGCCGGCCGCGCACCTCGACGTAGTGGTACTCGTTCTCGGGATCGAAGACCGCGAGGCTCATCGACGGATTGTGCTGCAGGTTGCGGTACTTCGCCCGCTTCGTGGTGTGTGTGAATCGGATCGTGTCGCCGTCGTACAGGAACCACATCGGGCTGACCTGCACGGTGTCGTCCGGCCGGATCGTGCCGAGCGATCCGTAGAAGGGCTCGATGAGGAGTCGTTCGTAGTTCGCTGGGATAACTGAGCTCATACCCCGACTCTGCCACGAACCGCGCTCAGGCTCCGAGCTCGAGCAGTTCGACCGAGCGCTCCCGCATCTCGACCTTGCGGATCTTGCCCGTGATCGTCATCGGGAACTTATCGACGAGCAGTACGTACCGCGGAATCTTGTAGTGCGCGAGCTTGCCCGTGCTGTACTCGCGCACGGCGTCTACGTCGAGCGGCGTCGCGTTCGGCTTCATCCGGATCCAGGCAGCGACCTCTTCGCCGTAGCGCGCATCCGGAACTCCGATCACCTGCACGTCGAGGATGTCGGGATGCCGCATCAGGAACTCCTCGATCTCGCGGGGGTAGATGTTCTCGCCGCCGCGCAGGACGACATCCTTGATGCGTCCGGTGATGTTGAGGTAGCCCTCCGTGTCCATGACGCCGAGGTCGCCGGTGTGCATCCACCGCTCGTCGTCGATCGTCTCGGCGGTCTTCCCGGCGTCGTTCCAGTAGCCGAGCATCACCGAATAGCCTCGGGTGCAGAACTCACCGGTCACGCCTCGCGGCAGTGTCTCACCAGTCTCCGGGTCGACGATCTTCACCTCGACGTGCGGATGCACGCGCCCGATGGTCGACACACGCCGCTCGATCGAGTCGTCGACACTGGTCTGCGCAGACACTGGCGACGTCTCGGTCATGCCGTAACAGATCGACACCTGGTCCGCGCCCATTCGCTCGATGACCTGCTTCATCGTCTCCTCTGGGCACGGCGATCCGGCCATGATCCCCGTGCGGAGACTCGAAAGGTCGTAACTGTCGAAGCTCGGGTCGTTGAGCTCGGCGATGAACATCGTCGGCACACCGTAGAGCGACGTGCAGTGCTCGTCGGCCACCGCCTGCAGGGTGAGTTTCGGATCGAAGGCCGGCGCTGGAATGATCATGGCGGCGCCGTGGCTGGTGGCGGCCAGGTTTCCCATCACCATTCCGAAGCAGTGGTAGAACGGCACCGGAATGCAGATCCGGTCGTTCTCCGTGTAGAGGATGCCCTCGCCGACGAAGTACCCGTTGTTCAGGATGTTGCGGTGCGAGAGCGTCGCGCCCTTCGGGAAGCCGGTGGTGCCCGACGTGTACTGGATGTTGATCGGCTCGGAGTTGTCCAGCGAGTCGGTGATCGCATCCAACTCCGCGCCGTTCCCGCCGCGGCCGGACTCGAGCAGTTTTTCCCACGAGGGTTGGCCAATCAGGACGACATCGACGAGGTCGGGACAATCGCCCCGCACCTCATCGATCATGTCGACGTAGCTTGCGCCCTTGAACTCCGGCACCGCCACCAGCGTGCGAATCCCGGACTGCTTCAGTACGTAGGCAAGTTCGTGCGAACGGTAGGCCGGGTTGATGTTGACCAGGATCACGCCGATCCTGGCGGTCGCGTACTGCACGAGGGTCCACTCCGCGCAGTTCGGTGCCCAGATACCAACCCGGTCGCCCTTGCGGAGACCGAGGGCCAGCAGCCCGTGCGCGACCGCGTCGACATCCGCGGCCAGTTCCGCGTAGGTCCAGCGTCGCGCGGATGCGCAGTCGACGAGCGCCTCGCGCTCGCCGAACCTTGCCACCGTCTTCAGGAAGTTCTCTGCGATCGTGTCTTCCAGAAGCGGTTTCGTTCCCGGATTCGTCGCGTAACTGAGCGAGGAGTCGTCCATTGTTCTCTCCATCGAGAAGGTCCTACCGGCGGTTGCTGTGCCTGACAACATCGTATGCCGCGAGTGCCGCGCGACGAGTCTCCGCAAGGTCGACGATCGGCTGGGTGGCCAGTCCGTCATCCGGGTTCCAGCGCGAGGTGTACTCGCCGCGCGGATCGAACCGGTGTGCCTGGAGGTCGGGATTGAATACGCGGAAGTAGGGAGCCGCGTCAGCCCCGCTGCCGGCCACCCACTGCCAGTTGCCGGGGTTGTTGGCCTCGTCGGCATCGACGAGCGTGTCCCAGAACCATTGCTCGCCGACTCGCCAATCGACCAGGAGGTTCTTGACCAGGAAGCTCGCGGCCACGAGACGCACCCGGTTGTGCATGTATCCGGTCTCCCAGAGCTCGCGCATGCCGGCATCCACCAGGCGGATGCCCGTGTTGCCGGACTTCCAGGCATCGAGCTCAGCGCGGGTCGGCTGGTTCCACGGGAACGAATCGAACTCCTCGTGGAAATTCTTCGTCGCGAGGTCGGGCGAATAGAACAGGATGTTCCAGTTGAACTCCCGCCAGACCAGCTGTCTCAGATAGCCGTCTCGGTTCTTTCGGGCGCGCGGAGAGAGGGAGCCGGAAAGGCGGTGCCAGATCTGGAACGGGCTGATCTCGCCGAACCGAAGGTGTGGGCTCAGGTGCGACGTCGCATCCAGTCCCGGCTCGTCGCGTCGGTCGTACTGTTCCAGGTCGCCGGTCGCGAAACGATCGAGCGTCTTCCTGGCCGATGCTTCGCCCGGCGTCCACCGCTCGCGAAGGCCGGCCGCCCAGTCGGGATTCGTCGGGAGCAGGTGCCAGTCGTCGAGATCCTCGCCGTCTGTCTGGTGCGCAGTCAGTGACCTTGGCGCGGCGATCGGTTGGCGCGGCTCGCCCGTGTTCAGGCACGCTTTCCAGAACGGCGTGAACACGCGGTACGGATTGCCCTCGGCGGTCGCGATGGTCCACGGCTCGAACAGCAGGTTCGCTTGAAAACTCTCCGCCGTGATCCCCTGCTCGCGGAGCGCGTGCTTCAGGTCGGCGTCGAGCTCGCGCGCCGGCCCGTAGCGCCGGTTCCAGTACACGGCATCGGCATCGGTCTCGTGGACGAGCGCCTTCAGTTCGCTGAGTGCCTCACCGCGGCGCAGCACGAGGTGGCCGCCGAGTTTCGAGAGTTCGCGTCCGAGGGCCTCGAGGCTATGGTGCAGCCACCATCGGCTGGCCCGGCCGAGGGGGCGTACGCCGGGGCTCTCCTCATCCAGCACGTAGACGACCACGAGCGGGTTGCCGCGGTCGACGGCGGCTCGAAGTGCGGGGTTATCGGCGACGCGCAGGTCATCCCGCAACCAGACGATGGAGGGGGATGCAGCCATCCTTCGACTCTACGGAACGTGTCGCTCGTCGACGCCGTTGTATACGGACAGTGGACGGATGAGCGCGTTCGACGCGAGCTGTTCGGCGATGTGCGCCGTCCAGCCCGTGACGCGGGACGCCACAAACAACGGCGTGAACATGTTGGTGTCGAAGCCGATCAGGTTGTAGGCCGGACCGCTCGGGTAGTCGAGATTGGGCTTGATCGACTTGCGCGACTGCATCGCCACGTTGAGCGCGTCGTACAGATCGAGCATGTCCTGGCGGTCGTACTCGACGATGAGCGTCTTGAGTGCGGCCTCCATGGTGGGAACGCGGGAGTCGCCGTTCTTGTAGACGCGGTGGCCGAACCCCATGATCTTCTTCTTCTCGGCGAGCGCCTCATCCAGCCAGGCTTCGGCATTATCGGCCGTCTTGATCTCATCGAACGTGTGCATCACCGCCTCGTTCGCGCCGCCGTGTAGCGGGCCCTTGAGCGCGCCGATCGCCGCGACGACGGCGGAGTACAGGTCGGCGAGCGTACTCGTGACCACCCGCGCGGTGAAGGTGGAGGCATTGAAGGAGTGCTCCGCGTACAGGATCATCGACACGTCGAAGGCGTCCACCACAACGTCGCTCGGTACCTCGCCGAACGTCATGTAGAGGAAATTGGCTGAGTAGCCGAGGTCGTCGCGCGGCGCGATCAGTTCCTGCTTGCGGCGGCGGCGCTGGTCGTACGACACGATTGCCGGGATCTTGGCGAGCAGAGCAATCGACTTCGCGGCGTTCGCTTCGACGCTCGAGTCGTCGGCCTTCGGGTCGTCCGCGCCGATCACGCTGACGGCTGTGCGGACGATGTCCATCGGATGCGCGGTGAGCGGCAGGTCGTCGATCACCCGCCGGACGTTCGCGTCCAGGGCACGCTGCGACCGCTCCAGTTTTTGGAAGTCCGCCAGCTGTTTTTCGGTCGGCAACTCACTGTTCCAGAGCAGGTACGCGACCTCCTCGAACGTCTTCTTCGCTGCCAGCTCCTGAACCGGGTAGCCGCGATAGAGCAGGGAGTTGGTGTCGGGATTGACCTTCGACACCGCGGTGTAGTCGACGGGCACGCCGGCCAGACCCTTATAGATTTCCTTATCCTCGAGCATGGCTCTCCCTCGTGTGTCCTACTTCAGTTCTACAGGGTGATGTGTTTACAAAAAGAAGTTGAAAACGGATTCGTCGAAACTGTTGTATCCGGCGTAGTCGTTGAGCTCGTACAGCCGGGCCCGCGTCTGCATGTTTGGCACCTCGCTGTTCAGTGAACCCTGCGCCACCAGGGTGTCCAGTCCGCGCTCGGCGGCCCCCATCGCAAGGCGCAGCAGGGACACCGGGTAGATGACGATATTGACGCCGACATCCTCGAGCTGCTTCGTCGTGAAGAGTTCACTCTTGCCGAACTCGGTCATGTTGGCGAGCATCGGAACGTCGATGGCTTTGCGCACTGCCTCGAACTCCGAGAGGTCCTTCATGGCCTCGGGGAAGATCGCGTCGGCGCCGGCATCCACCAGTTCCTTCGCCCGGGTGATCGCAGCGTCCAGTCCCTCGACCGCACGGATGTCCGTGCGAGCCATGATGAGCAGGTTCGGGTCACGTCGGGCATCCGCCGCGGCCCGGATGCGCTTGATTGCGGTATCGGTGTCGACGACGGCCTTGCCGTCAAGGTGACCGCAGCGCTTCGGGTTGACCTGGTCCTCGATGTGGAGCCCCGAGACGCCGGCATCCTCGAGGGTCTGCACGGTGCGCGCGACATTCATCGGCTCGCCGAACCCGGTGTCCGCGTCGATGAGCGTCGGAAGGTCGGTCATGCGGGAGATCTGCCCGCCACGGGTCGCGACCTCGGTGAGGGTCGTGAGTCCGATGTCGGGCAGGCCGAGGTCGGCCGCGAGCACCGCACCCGAGATGTAGACGCCCTCGAATCCCTTCTCCTGGATGAGGCCTGCGCTGAGGGGATTGAAGGCACCCGGGAATCGAAGCAGCTTGCCGCTGTTCAGTGCGGCGCGGAAGGCGGCGCGCTTTTCGTGGGCGGGAACGCGGGAGTAGAGCATTAGAAGATCCCCTTGGGGTTGGTGATGTCCGACAGGTCCGTGACGACGTTGAGACCGCCCAGTTCGGACGCCTTCAGTTCCGGCAGTCGCTGGGCGAGGTCGAGGAAGCGGTCGATCTCGGCTGCTGGCAGCACGCCCTCGGCGAGGGTGCGGAACTTGTGGATGTACTGCTCCCGGCCGAACGGACGGGCGCCGAGCGGATGCGCATCCGCGACCGCGATCTCGTCGACGATGTGGCTGCCGTCGGTGAGCTCGATCTCGATCCGGCCACCGAACGCCTTCTCCTTCGGGTCGAGAGAGTGGTACCGGCGGGTCCACTCTGCATCCTCCGCTGTCGTGGTCTTCTGCCAGAGCTCGACCGTGTCCGGACGTCCGGCGCGCTCCGGCGAGTACGACGTGTTGTGATCCCAGACCCCATCCTGCAGCGCGACCGCGAAGATGTAGGGGATCGAGTGGTCCAGCGTCTCGCGGCTCGCCCCGGGGTCGTACTTCTGGGGATCGTTCGCTCCCGAGCCGATCACGTTGTGCGTGTGGTGGCTGGTGTGCAGCACGATTCTCTGGATGTTTTTCGGGTCCCGCAGCGCCGGGTTCTCGTTGCCCATCCGACGGGCGAGGTCGATCCACGCCTGCGCCTGGTACTCCGCCGAGTGCTCCTTCGTGTAGCTGTCGAGGATGGCGATTCGCGCCTCGCCCTGCTCAGGCAGGGGAACCTCGTAGCGACCGTCCGGTCCGTCGAGGAGCCAGGCGATGACACCGTCCTCACCTTCGTAGATCGGGGCCGGGCTGGTCTGGCCGCGCATCGCGCGGTCAACGGATTCGACGGCCATCTTGCCGGCGAAGGCGGGCGCATGCGACTTCCAGGTCGAGATCTCGCCCTTGCGGGACTGCCTCGTTGCCGTGGTCGTGTGCAGCGCCTGGCCGATCGCCTGGAAGATGATTTCGGTAGGCAGGCCGAGCAGCGTTCCGATTCCCGCGGCCGCACTCGGACCGAGGTGGGCGACGTGGTCGATCTTGTGGGCGTGAAGGCTGATCGCCTTGACGAGGTCGATCTGGATCTCGTAGCCGGTCACGATGCCCTTCACCAACTCCGCGCCCGACCGGTTCAGGTGCTGCGCCACGGCGAGGATCGGCGGGATGTTGTCGCCGGGATGTGAGTACTCGGCCGCGAGGAACGTGTCGTGATAGTCGAGCTCGCGGACCGCGACACCGTTCGCCCACGCAGCCCACTCTGGGCTCGTCAGTTCGGTCGCGCCGAACACGCTCGAACCGGAACCGCCGCGCGATACCGGATGCGCGGCCGCCTGCGACCGCGACGAGATGATCGGTCCGCGGCGCAGGGACGCGGTTGCGACGCTCGCGTTGTCGATCACACGGTTGATGACCATGTCGACGACCTCGGGAGTCGGCTCCAGTTGCTCGGACGCGACCGCGGCCACCTTCCACGCCAGCTGGTCTTCCCGGGCGAGGTTCTCATCGCTGCGGTAGGTGCGAACGGGGTGCAGCTTCATGCGAATTTCCTCACGGTTAGGCGTCCAGTTGGAACAGATGTATACAATTCGCTCCATTTTAGGCACGAACTGAGGGAAAAACGAATGTTTGTATACTTTCGCGCCATTACTCAGACGTTACGGAGGCCCTCTTATGGTGAGGCATGTCCAATCGCTTAGCGTTCCCCATTGCTTTGGCCGCGTTGGTGATCGCGGCCGTAACTCTCGCCGGATGCTCGGCGGGCGGCCTGCCGGGCGGCACCCTCGCGGGCGGCCCAGCGCCAACGCCGACGAGGACCTTTGCCCCCGGCTCCTCAGAGTCCCCCAAGGCAAAGCCCTGTACGGCGCCCGGATCAACCATCCCGCTCGGCAGCTACTCGGGGGATATCACGGCGACACTGAACACGGCCATGCAGTTGACGGTGCCCGGGGCGGGCACGATTCCCAACGCCGGGAGCGGCACCGAGACGATGGACGGCGTCGTCCACATCACATCGAACGGCCGCACTGTCACCGGCTTGATCGCGCTTGGCGGAGAGGGAACGAGCCAGGTCGGGGACAAGTTCATCATCCACTCGAAGGACGAGGGTGACTTCACCGGAGAGATCAGCGGTCCGGCGGACAATCCCATCGTCACGGGGAAAATGGGCGGAGCGTGGGAGACGCTGGACGCTCCGATCCAAAGCGGCGGAAGTGATACCAGCACAGCAACGGTGGGGCTTCATGTCACATCGGTCTCCTGCGGTGCGGTATCAGGCGACGTGATTGCCATGTTCATCGATCTCGCCAAGCCGGTCGCGGGCTACATCACCGTGAGTGGCACCGGCACGTGGACGGCCAACCGCAAGTAGTCACCGCGCTACGCCTCATCCTGCGGCAGCGACGCCAGCACGTTTGCGAGGCTGTTGTGCAGGTGCACCGCCGTCGCGGACGCCGCAAGGGCCTCATCCTGCGCCAGGATCGCATCCACGATCAGGATGTGCTCGGAGGTTGCGCGACCGAGTCGGTCGGCGTTCGAGTGGGCGCTGCGGCGAACGCGCGCGAGATGCCCGCGGAGGTCACGCAACGCTCCCTGAAGGTAGACGCTGCCGGCCGCTTCGTCGATCGCGACATCGAGCGCGTCGGCCAGTTCGTACGGCCGATCCTCGACCGGGACATTCTTGCCCCGGCCGCCGGCGACGAAATCGGCGCGCAGGGCCTCGAAGACGGTGGCGTCGCGACGACGAGCAGCCAGCCGTGCGGCCTGGGTCTCGAGCGCCTCGCGGAGTTCGAACAGTTCGACGATGTCGTCCCGCGACATGCTCGTCACGACGGCGGTTCGTCCGGGGCCGGTTCGCACCAGGCCCTCGGCCGTCAGCCGTGAAAGCGCTTCGCGCAGCGGCGTTCGAGAGACGCCCAGGCGCTGCGAGGTCTCGACTTCGCCGAGGGGCGTGCCGGGCTCGAGCCTCCACTGGATGATCTCATCCCGGAGCAGCTGGTAGGCCGTTTCGCTGGCGCGCATGCACGTACTTTAGCTTGTATACAATCGGCCACCCCGAACTGGTGACTTGGTCGATTCGGATCCGGCGGCTAGTCTTTTTAGGTCCGTTACCGGTTCGTGATTATTTATCGCGTGCTCCACTGCTGCACGTGGTGCGTCGGCGGGCCATCCAAATCCGCTTAGTGCAATCGCGCCGCGATGAGGGAAGGAGCTCTTGTTGTCGAATCCCGACCCGTTCGACCAGCTAGGGCTCGGTACCTCATCCGTACGACGACGAGACCTCCGCGAAAAGTCGACAGGTCGCTCGCGACGAGCAGCTCGTAAGCGTGCAGAGGCGGATCGCCGTGCTCGCAAGGCGATGAATATTGCAGTGGCACGCAAGGCCGGCGCTCGCCAGGTCGCGGCCACGCATCCGCCACGCAAGCCGATTGGCAAGCGCATTACCAAGTTCTTCGTGTCCGTGGCGGCGTTGGCGCTCGCCGCGGCCTTCGCTGTTGCGACGGCTGGCTCACCGCTCCTCTTTTCCACCGCTTCCGCTAGTGCGTCGATCTCCAAGTCGGCAAAGACGTCGACCATCAACGGCCAGCACATCAGCGCCACGTCGGGCAAGGAGACCACCATCTCGCGCGACTCGGTCGCGGCTCTCTCCGCCCAGGAGCTCTACTCGATGGAGGTCGGCGGCCTCGACTACACCGTGAACAACTCGGGCGTCATCCGCTGGCCGTTCAACACCGCGGTTCCGTTGGGCGACCACTTCGGCCCGCGTGCGGCGCCCTGCAAGGGCTGCTCGACCTTCCACAAGGGCACCGACTTCGAGACGGGCGACGGGGCACCGATCTACGCGGTCGCCGCCGGCGTCGTTACGATCAGCGAGTACTCCGGATCGCTTGGCCAGCACGTCGCCATCTCGCACGTGATCAACGGCAAGGCGTTTACCAGCATCTACGGCCACATGACTGCCGGCTCGCAGACGGTGAAGGTCGGCGACGTCATCCAGGAGGGCGAGGTGCTCGGGCTGACCGGCACCACCGGTGAGTCGACCGGACCCCACCTCGACTTCGAGATCGATATCGACGGAACGCCGGTCGACTCCTTCGTCTGGCTGAAGGCCAACACCGCGCACTAGTCGCGCGAGTTACTCGGCCGCGGTCATCCAGATCGCCGTATTTGCCGGCAACTCGGTGAGCGGCTCGTCCAGCCACGGTCGCTCGCTGTAGACCAGCGGTTTTCCCGCGGGCAGCGCGATCGGACGCTCGCCCAGGTTGAGGATGACCGTGATCGTCTCGAGGGCGGTGAGGGTGAAGGCGATGGTGTCCTCGCCAAACCCCTCCAGCCAGGTGAGCTTTCCCTCGCCGAGCTGGAATACGCGACGCAGTTCGAGCGAGCGTCGATAGAGGGAGAGGGTGGATGTGTCCGCTGCCAGTTCGTGAGGCTGCCCGGGCGCGGGCTGCTGGTCGCGAGCGTAGCGCGCCCAGCTCGCGGGCTGCGGCAGCCAACTCGCCCCGGTTGGCGAGAAGCCATAGCCCGGTGCGTTCGCCTCCCACGGAATCGGGACGCGGCAGCCGTCCCGGCCGTAGTGCAGCCCGTCGTGCGGACGGAAGAAGCTGGGGTCCTGCCGGGCGGAGTCCGGGATCTCGACATCCTCCGGGAGACCGAGCTCCTCACCCTGGTAGAGGTATGCGCTACCGGGCAGTGCGAACATCATCAGGGTCTCCGCGCGTGCGCGACGGAGGCCGAGTGCCTCGTCGGGCTTCGGTTCGGTTTTCGGTCCGATGCCGGTGCCCTGGGGCGGTGGCGGATTCATCCCGAGGCGCGAAGGGTGCCGGATCACGTCGTGATTGGACAGCACCCACGTCGCGACCGATCCGACGCGATCGAAGGCCTCGATCGAGGTGCGGATGGCGCCGCCGATCGCCGTCGCCGACCACGGCGCCTCGAGGAATGTGAAGTTGAACGCCTGCTGCATCTCATCCGGGCGCACCCAGTTGGCGAGGTTGCGCAGCGGCTCGACCCACGCCTCGGCGCACAGCACGCGATCGGGTCCGAACTCCTCGAGTACGCGGTGCCAGTCGCGGTAGATCTCGTGCACGCCCGGCTGCGCCCAGTACGGATACTCGTCGGTCGGGATGGAGTCGGGGTCGGCGGGGGGAGTGAAGTCGGGGAGGCCATCCTTCTTCACGAGGCCGTGCGCGACATCCACTCGGAAGCCATCGACTCCGCGCCGCATCCAGAATCGCAGGATGCCCCGGAACTGTTCCCGCACCCACTCGCTGGTCCAGTCGAGGTCGGGCTGGCTGATGTCGAAGAGGTGCAGGTACCACTGCTCGGGCGTGCCGTCCGGGGCGATCAGCCGCTCCCAGGCGGAGCCGCCGAACACGGACATCCAGTTGTTGGGCGGGAGCTTCCCACCCGGGCCCTTGCCGTCGCGAAAGTAGTAGTGCGAGCGCTCGTCGCTGCCGGGGCCGGCGGCGACCGCGGCCCGGAACCACTCGTGCTGGTCGGAGGTGTGATTGGGGACGAGGTCGATGAGCACGCGCATGCCAAGTCGGTGCGACTCGCTAAGGAGCTCGTCGAAGTCACCGAGAGTTCCGAACCGGGGGTCGACGTCGCAGTAGTCGGCGACGTCGTAGCCGGCGTCCTTCTGTGGTGACGGGAAGAACGGTGACAGCCAGATCGCGTCCAGGAACAGGCTCTCGAGTTCGGGAAGTCGGCGAGTGATGCCGGGCAGGTCGCCGAGACCGTCGCCACCGGAATCCGCGAAGGATCGGGGATAAATCTGGTAAATCGCGGCGGAGCGCCACCATTCAGAGGCCCTCAGATTCTCGGTCACCCGAGAACACTATGGGCGAAACGTAACGCAGCGGAAATCGAATGTAAGCGTTTTCTGTGAAAAGGTCTTCTCATGGCGACGCGCGGTTCCCTGCTCGAACCACACCACGACGGCTCCCC
>DASXCU010000158.1:0-33980 GCA_036491035.1 Galbitalea sp.
GCAGTCCGTCACCGCGAGCGGGGTCGCGCCCGTCACGGCCACGTTCCGGTACGCCTCCGACAGCGCCAGCTGGGCGCCGGCCCGCGGGTCCAGCAGGCTGTAGCGCCCGTTCGCGTCGGTCGCGATCGCGACGCCCAGGCCCGACTCCTCGTCGACCCGGATCATCCCGCCGTCGTCGGGGAACGAGAGCGCCGTATTGCCGCCGACGTAGTAGTCGTACTGGTTCGTCACCCAGCTCTTGTCGGCGAGGTTCGGCGAGCCGGCGAGCGCGAGGAACTGGTCGCGCAGCTGGGCCTTGCCCTCGTCGGTGTCGGCGTCGGCACGCGGCAGTTCGGCGGCTGAGTCGGCCTGCAGCGCATCGAGCCAGCCGGGACGCGCGACCGGCCGGTCGTAGACGGGGCTGTCGATCGCCACGGTGCGCGGGTCGACGTTCACGATCTCCTGGCCCTGCCAGTCGATGACGAGGCGGCCGGTGCCGGTGACCTCGCCGAGGACGCTCGTCTCGACGTCCCACTTGCGGACGACCTCGAGGAAGGCGTCGAGCTTCGCGGGCTCGACGATCG
Organism: Galbitalea sp.; assembly: GCA_036491035.1. GTDB lineage: Bacteria > Actinomycetota > Actinomycetes > Actinomycetales > Microbacteriaceae > Galbitalea. The sequence continues at coordinate 564 of DASXCU010000158.1, forward strand.
CCATCATGCGTTCCTGGCTCTCCGACATGAGGATCTCCTCGGCCGTGAGAGTGGGATCGCGCAGCAGCACGTTCTCAAGCTCGATGAACATGCCGCCGTCACCGTTGCTGGCCAGCTCGCTCGTCGCGCAGCTGATGCCAGCCGCACCGAGGTCCTGGATTCCCTCGACGAGTTCCTGTGCAAACAGTTCGAGACAGCACTCGATGAGCACCTTCTCGGCGAACGGGTCGCCGACCTGGACGGCAGGGCGCTTCGTCGGACCGCCCGCGCTGAAACTGTCGCTCGCAAGGATGGATGCGCCACCGATGCCGTCGCCGCCGGTACGGGCACCGAACAGCACGACCTTGTTGCCCACGCCGCGCGCGTTTGCGAGGTGCAGGTCCTCGTGGCGGAGTACCCCGACCGCGAGCGCGTTGACGAGGGGGTTGGCCTGGTACACGGAGTCGAAGTAGGTCTCGCCTCCGATGTTGGGGAGGCCGAGGCAGTTGCCGTAGAAGCTGATCCCCGACACGACGCCGTGGACTACGCGCGCGGTATCCGGGTCGTCGATGTTCCCGAAGCGGAGCGCATCCATGACCGCGACCGGGCGCGCACCCATCGAGATGATGTCGCGAACGATGCCGCCGACGCCGGTCGCGGCGCCCTGAAACGGCTCGATGTAGCTGGGGTGATTGTGGCTCTCGATCTTGAACGTGACCGCCCAGCCGTTGCCGACATCCACGACGCCGGCGTTCTCGCCCATGCCCACCATGAGGTTCTTGCGCATCTTTTCGGTCGTCTTCGTGCCGAATTGGCGCAGGTAGGGCTTCGACGACTTGTAGGAGCAGTGCTCGCTCCACATCACCGAGTACATCGCCAGCTCACCGCTGGTGGGACGGCGGCCGAGGATTTCGCGGATGCTCGCGTATTCGTCGGGTTTCAGGCCGAGCGCAGCGTAGGGCTGCTCCCGCTCCGGTGTGGCGGCCGCGTTGGCGACGGTATCGGCGGAGGAGGCGGGCGAAGGCGTCACGAGGCGAGAGGCTCCTGGATCGAGGGCGTGCCGGTCAGGACGATTCTACCGTCGCCTCGGGGACGGGGCAGTAACGTGGCGGGGTGAGCGGAACCACCGTCCTGGCGCGCGGCGACTTCGATCCCGCGCTGGTCGCCGCCGTGACGCGCGCGACCGAGGCAGCCGCCCGGGCCGCGGGCGCCTGGTTCGGTCGCGGCGACAAGGACGCGGCGGATGGTGCGGCCGTTGCGGCAATGCGGGCCGCACTCGTAAACGCGCCCTTCGACGGAACCGTCGTCATCGGCGAGGGCGAGAAGGACGCGGCGCCGATGCTGGCGAATGGCGAACGACTGGGCGCCGGGAACTCACCCCGGTGCGACGTGGCCGTCGATCCGCTGGACGGTACCCGGCTCACGGCCGAGGGCCTCCCCGGGTCGATCAGTGTTATCGCCCTGGCGCCGGCGGACACGATGTTCGATCCGCTCGACGTGTTCTACATGGACAAGATCGTCGCGGGGCCGGTCGGAATCGGAGTGCTCGACCTTCGGAGGTCCGCGACCCAAAATCTTGAAGCGTACGCGATCGCGGCCGGGATTCCGGTCGGCGAGCTGGTCGTTGTCGTCCTCGACAAGCCACGGCACGAGTCGCTGATCGCGGAGATTCGCGCGGCGAGGGCAACGGTCCGGCTCGTCGGGGAGGGCGATGTCCTGGCGGCGGTTGCCGCGGCATCCGCAGGCTCCGACGTTGACCTGGTTCTCGGGATCGGCGGGACGCCGGAGGGTATCGTTGCTGCCTGCGCGGTTCGGGCCCTCGGCGGATTCATGCAGGGGCGACTCGCACCGCAGTCCGACGAACAGCTCGCAATGGCCATCGCGGCGGGGCACGATACGAACCGTATTTTGGAACTGGACGACCTCGTCGCCAGCGACCGGGTCCTGTTCGTGTCGACCGCCGTCACGTGACCCGGAGGATCTGAGGAGACCGAATGTTCGACTGGAAGTCCTGGCTCGGCGTTGGTGTCGGCGCGGCAATCGCCCTCGTCGCCGCGCTCATCGTCATCGTGATCACGGCGCTCATTGCGCGCGGGGCCGCCCGTCGTCGCACGGGTGCTCAACTCATCCTGAGCAAGGCGCGGCATCCCTTCCGCTTCGTGGTGATCATCGTCGCCCTGTGGATCGCGGCGACGTTCACGCTGCCGCCGGGTGATTTCGCCGATCTGCCCGCCTGGAAGTGGCACTCGTATGTCAACCACGCGTTCCTGATCGTCACCGTCATCGCGGCGACGTGGCTGATCGCGGCGCTCGTCGGGTACGGGCTGACGATCGCCGTCGGCCGATATTCGATCGACACCCCGGATAACAGGATCGCGCGGCGCGCGCAGACCCAGCTGCTGATCGTTAGACGGCTGCTCGTCGTGATCATCGTCGTGGTTGGCCTCGCGTCGATACTGCTCACGTTCCCGGGAGTCCAGGCCCTCGGCACGAGCGTTCTCGCGTCCGCCGGGGTCGTCTCGATCGTCGCCGGCCTCGCCGCCCAGTCGACGCTCGGAAACGTGTTCGCCGGGGTGCAACTCGCCTTCTCGGATGCGATCCGGGTCGACGACGTGGTCGTCGTGAACACGCAGTGGGGACGCATCGAGGAGATCACGCTGACCTATGTCGTGGTTCACGTGTGGGACGACCGCCGCCTGGTCGTGCCATCCACCTACTTCACGAGCAACCCGTTCGAGAACTGGACACGCACCAGCAGCCAGCTGCTCGGCGAGGTCGACTTCGACCTCGACTGGCGGGTGAGCACGGCGGCCATGCGCGAGCACCTCGGCGAGCTCCTGAAGGAGACCGCCAGCTGGGATGGCCGCACCCAGGTGCTGCAGGTGACGGACGCCGTCGGCGGTTACGTCCACGTGCGCGTGCTCGTGAGCGCGAAGGATTCTCCGACCCTCTTCGACCTGCGCTGCTTCGTGCGGGAGTCAATGGTGGCCTGGATCCAGACGCAGAACCCGCAGACCATGCCGCGCACTCGGATCACGATCGGGGACGACGAGATCGAGGGTCCGTCGGGCGCCGCCAAATCCCGCAAGAAGGACACGCCGAGGACCGATCAGATCGGACTCTTCACCGGCCCGGATGGCAAGCAGCGAGCGAGCGAGTTTACGCAGCCGACGCCGGTGGTGCGGGACACCCCGACCGGCAACTAGCCGACGAGTGTCGAAATGGCGCTGGCGAAGAACTTCAGTCCGTCCGTGCCCGAACTCATCGCGGCATCGGTATCCGGGCCGAAGCCCGGCTCGGTCGCGTGCTCCGGGTGCGGCATGAGTCCGACGACGTTGCCGCGCTCGTTCGAGACCCCGGCGATGTCATTCAGCGACCCGTTCGGATTGACCTCGATGTAGCGGAAGACGACCTGTCCCTGGCCCTCGATGCGCTTCAGCGTCTCGTCGTCGGCGACGAATCGCCCGTCGGCATTCTTCATCGGGATCACGATTTCGTCGTTCGCCTCGAACGCGTTCGTCCAGGCGGTCGTCGCATTCTCGACGCGCATTTTCTGGTCGCGCCGGATGAACTGCTGGTGGGCGTTTCGCGTGTGTGCTCCCGGCACGAGCCGCGCCTCGGCGAGGGTCTGGAACCCGTTGCAGATGCCGAGCACCGGCATCCCCTTGTTCGCGGCGTCGATGACCTCTGCCATGATCGGCGAGTGACTGGCGATGGCACCGGCCCGGAGGTAGTCGCCGTAGCTGAATCCGCCGGGAAGGATAATCGCGTCGACGCCCTCGAGGTCGTGCGCTCCATGCCAGAGCGCGATCGGGATCGCACCCGCCGTGCGCACAGCCCGCTGGGCGTCCCGATCGTCGAGAGACCCGGGGAAGGTGACGACGCCGATTCTCATTAGTTGGTCCCTGGGCCTGTCGAAGGGTCCTGGACCGTTACGCTCACGACATCCTCGATGACGGAGTTGGAGAACATGTCGACCGCGAGCTCGCGGACCTGCTCGAGCAGGGCGTCATCCACCGGACGATCGACTGTCACTTCGAATCGTTTGCCGATGCGAACACCCGAGAATTCGGTCTTGCCCAGGCGTGCCAGCGCGCCGGCGACGGCCTTGCCCTGTGGGTCGAGAAGTTCGGCTTTGGGCATGACTTCGACGACGATCGTGGACATGCCGCAAGTCTAACGGAGGCTAATCCGGTACCCGGCGCGCGAGGCCGTCCCCTCGATGAGAGTCGCGTTGGCCTCGTCCGGTCCGAGCGCCCAGGCCCGAGCGTCGTCCTCCGTCTTGCCGAATCGAACGTGCCGCGCGACGAGCCGTTCGAGCCGAACCTGCCGGTCGAGGTCGACGAAGAACGTGAGATCGAGGAGCGGGAAAATGCGTTCCCAGCCTCCGGAGTCGAACAGCAGGTAGTTCCCCTCGACGATCACCGTCGAAATTTCAGGGGTTACGTGGATGGCATCCGGAACCGGCTCTTCGATGTCGCGGTCGAAGCCCGGAGCGGCCAACAACACTCCTGAGTTTCCGAAACCTCGACGAATGGCGACGAGCGTCTCCAGCAGCGAGCCGACGTCGAACGTGTCCGGCGCGCCCATGCGGTCGCGGCGGCCGAGTTCGACGAGCTTCGACTGCGGGTAGTGAAATCCATCCACGGGCAGGACGATCGCCGCCGTCCCGATCGTTTCGGCGAGCTCGGCCGCGAGACTCGACTTCCCGGCACCGGGCGCTCCGGCGATCCCGACCAGGATCCGGTAGTCGGATGACGAGGCGGCGCGCACTATCTCCGCGGCCGCCCCGACGGACTCGAGAGCCGTCATGGGCTGCTCAGGAGCTTCGCGTCCGCGAGGGCGAACTCCACCCACTCGCGATAGCCCTGGGAGCTCGGATGGAACCGGTCGCTCGCGAAGAATCCTGGCTCATAGACGGGAGCGGGAGCCGACATGAGCACGCCTGGTTCACCGCGCACGAAACTGCGGGCTACGGACTCGAGGCTGTCGGCGTGCAGTCCGAGAGCCCACCGCAGCGGGTTCGGGAGCGCGTCGAACTGGGCGAACCCGGGCAAGCACGAGACGAGGATGAGGGCCTTCGGGCTCACCGAGCGGATCCGACGAAGGATGGTGCGGAAGTCCCGCCGGAACGCTCCCCGAGAGCGGAGCCCGAGCGCGTCGTTGGCTCCAATCGTGACGAAGACGATGTCGTACGACCGGTCGCTCGCCGCCGCGAGGTATCGCCGGACGATGTCCCGGCTCGTAGCTCCGTTTTCGCCGATCGCCCGCCACGTCGCCCCGCGTTCCCAGGCGGACGCGAGGGTGCGAGCGAGATTGCCGGGGAGAGCCTCGTCCTGGGTCGCGGCGCCCACGCCCGCGGCGGTCGAATCGCCCAGCACGAGGATGCTCACGGGATCACTTCCGGGAACCTGTCCGGTCCACGGCTGGGCGGCATCCGGGAGTCGGGGAATCGTGCGGCGGGCTCGTCGGGCCTGCGGAAGAAGGATGGGCCCGAGGGCGATCGCAACCAGTCGGCTGTATCGGAGACTCACGGACATCGAATTCACCCTAGCGGCGGCCTTGCTCTCGTGCTGTGCAGCGTGCCTGAATTAGTTCTCACCCTCCATGGGCATGGTCAATAGGCTAGGAAGCGGATGAGGAGCAGCTATGGCCGTTTTTTCTCGTGGTTTTACCGGACGTCGACGTGAGCAGGACCCGTCGCTTCCGCCCGGTCAATACCTGACCGAGGATTTTCCCGTGCTCTCCGCTGGCCCGACACCGCGGATCGCGATCGAGGACTGGCAGTTCACTGTCCGCACCGAACAGGGCCTCCTCCATTCGTGGACCTGGGACCAGTTCACCGACCTCGGACTGGAAGAGGTCCATACCGACATCCACTGCGTAACACGCTGGTCGAAGCTCGGAACGACCTGGCGCGGTGTCTCGCTGGACAAGGTCTTCGCGGTGGTCGACACTCACGACGAGTTCGTCATGGCGCATTCGTACGGTGGATACACGACCAATATCCCGCTGGCCGACCTGCTGGATGGTCAGGCGTGGATTGCGACAGAGTTCAACGGCGGCCCGCTCGATCCGGAGCACGGGGGCCCCGCCCGACTGCTCGTCCCGCACCTCTACTTCTGGAAGAGCGCCAAGTGGGTTCGCGGGCTGACCATGATGGACCGCGACGACCCCGGTTTCTGGGAGCAGAACGGCTACAACCTTTACGGTGACCCCTGGAAGGAACAACGCTACTCGTGACGGTCGCGTGGCAGGTCGGCCGAGTCATCGCCGCGCAAAGGGAGACCGCCACGGCCCGAACGTTGGATATCGACGTTCCGGGTTGGTCCGGTAATCTCGCCGGACAGCACCTCGATCTGCGGTTGACCGCGCCCGACGGCTACACGGCGACGCGCTCATACTCGATTGCGTCGGCGGGATCCGGAACGCGGGTGCAGCTGGCGGTGGACGAGGTGCCCGGAGGAGAAGTCTCCCCGTATCTGGTGGACCAGGTCGCGGTGGGCGACGAGCTCGAGGTTCGCGGGCCGCTCGGGGGCTGGTTCGTGTGGCGCCCGACCGTTCCAACTCCCGTCCAGTTGATCGCTGGCGGGTCGGGCATCGTCCCCCTGATGGCGATGTTGCGGTCGCGTCGTGATACCGGTTCGTCGGTCCCCTTCCGGCTGCTCTATTCGGTTCGCACGGCCGAGGATGTGATCTTCCGCCGCGAACTCGAGGAACTCGCCTCTTCGGGACTTCCCATCGACTGGGTCTATACCCGGAGTGCACCAGAGGGTTGGGCCGCCCCTGCGGGTCGCGTGAACAAGGACTCTCTTGCGGGCGCGGTGATCCCTCTGGGAGATGCTCCCGCCGTTTTTGTCTGCGGCCCGACGAGCTTCGTGGAGGCGGTGGCCGACATCCTGGTTTCGCTCGGCTATCCGGCAGAACAGGTGAAGACAGAAAGGTTCGGTGGCGCCTAATGACAACTCACCTCGACGGCAACGCGATCGCGGGCGCGCTCAGTGAGATTTTCACGATGGATGCGACGACGGCGGAGTCGCGTTGCCGGAGTTGCGGCGACGTTGCACCGCTCGCGATGGCGATGGTGTTCGTCAAACCGAATACCTACATCGTGCGCTGCCACGTGTGCGAGGACGTCTTGTTCACGGTGCAGCTTCGATCGTCCGGCAGCCGACTCGATCTCGATGCGCTGGCGTCCCTCGAATTCGACGGCGCCGATCGCGTCGGACCCTAGAGCGAACGGATGATCCCTCTCGTTCCGCCGCAGGGCGAGCTCACCCCCGAGCAGCTGGAGCGCGGGGCTCGCACCATCGCCCTGCCCGGCATCGGCGTGGATGGGCAGACTCGCCTTCGTTCTGCCCGCGTACTTGTGATCGGCGCCGGAGGTCTCGGCTCGCCGGCGCTCCAGTACCTCGCGGCTGCCGGTGTGGGCACGATCGGTGTCGTCGACTTCGACGCCGTGGACCTGTCCAATCTGCAACGGCAGGTCATCCATGCCGGAGCGAAAATCGGCGAAGCGAAGGTCGCGAGCGCAGCTCGGTACATCGCGTCTCTCGATCCCTCGATCGATGTGATCCAACACGACACAACGCTTGATTCTTCGAACGCGATCACCCTGTTCGGCGACTACGACGTGATCCTCGACGGCAGCGACAATTTTGCGACTCGTTACCTGGCGAACGACGCGGCAGCCATTCTCCGGAAGCCATACGTGTGGGGTTCCGTGCTTCGCTATGACGCGCAGGTCTCGGTGTTCTGGGAGGGTGCTCCCGACGGCGCGTCCGTCGACTACCGCGACCTGCATCCTGTCCCGCCCGAGCCGGGTGCGGTGCTGTCGTGCGGTGAGGCCGGGGTGCTGGGAAGTGTGTGCGGTACGGTCGGCTCGATGATGGCTACCGAAGTCATCAAGTTGGTCACGGGGGTCGGAGACACTCTCCTTGGTCGCGTGCAGATTCTGGATTCGCTTCGCGCGGAGTGGCGGCAGGTCACCCTCCGGCGATCGCCAGAGCGCAGGCCGGTGAGCGAACTCATCGACTACGAGGAATTCTGCGGCGTCGAGATTCCGGACAGGGCTCTCGAAGTGGATGCGGTGCCCGAGGGCTGGCGTCTCGTCGATGTGCGCGAGCCCTACGAACACGAGCAATCGCACCTCGAGAACGACGAGCTGCTTCCCCTCGGAACACTGCTCGACGATCCCGGTCGCGTCAAGGGGCCCGTCGTCGTGTACTGCGCGTCGGGCGTCAGGTCCAACCGGGCTGCACGGGCGCTCATCGTCGCGGGCGTGGAAGCGCGCTCGCTTCGCGGCGGTCTATCCGGTCGCTAGCCCCCGGCAAACGGCGGCAGCACGTCGACCTGGTCGCCGTCGACGAGCACCAGGGACGGGTCGGATGCGGCAACGCCGTTGACGAGCAGCGAGCACTTCGCGATGAGTGGGGATTCGAACGCGCGGAGGACCGATCCAAGCGTTCCATCCCTGACGGTTATGGATGCGGCTCCGGCGACGTCCCGGGCCGCGGCGAAGAATCGAAGCTCGACCATCAGCCGCCGATCGCGCTCATGGTGCGCTCGGGCTGGACGAACGCGTCCGTCGCGAAGCCGCCCGCATTCAGTCCATGGCCGGACGGCTTCGCCCACATCGCGTCTCGCCAGAGTTCGGCGAGGTCGTCGTCGGAAGCACCTCGGCGAAGGGCGCTCAGCAGATCGACTTCCTGATGAGAGAACAGGCAACTTCGTACCGATCCCTCTGAGGTGAGCCGAGTGCGACGACAATCCGCGCAGAACGACTCCGTCACCGAGGCGATTATGCCCACTCGGCCGCGATGTTGTGAGCCTTCGAAGACGTCGTACACATCGGCCGGCGCGCCGTCGCGCGGCTCGTTCGTGGGCGACAAGCTGAATCGCTGCGAGAGCAACGCACGCACATCGGCGGCAGTCACCATGCCCGTGCGGTCCCACGCCCGATCCGCGTCCAACGGCATCTGCTCGATGAAGCGCAATTCGTGCCCGCGCTCGAGGCACCACTCCAGCAGTTCCGGAGCCTCGGCGTCGTTGACTCCGCGCAGCAGCACGGCGTTGATTTTGATGGGTCGCAGTCCAGCCTGCGCGGCGGCATCGATGCCCTCGAGTACTCGAGAGAGGAACGGACGCCGGGTGACCTCGAGGAACGTTGCGGCGTGCACCGTATCCAGCGAGACATTGATTCGGTCGAGTCCGGCGGTGGCGAGCGCGGAGGCCCGCGACGACAACCCGATCGCATTGGTGGTCAGCGAGATCTCTGGTCGGGGCGAAAGCGCGGCGACGGACTCGATAATGTCGGTCAGGTCAGGACGCAGGAGCGGCTCGCCGCCCGTGAACCGCACCTGGCGGACACCTAGTTGACGAACGGCGATGCCGGCGAGCCGTGAAATCTCGTCGGCGCGCATCTGGCTGGCCAGCGGCGCAGACGGAAGGCCCTCCGCCGGCATGCAATACGTGCAGCGGAGGTTGCAGCGGTCGGTCAGGGAGATTCGCAGGTCGGTGGCGACTCGACCCCAACTGTCGGCGAGGCCGGACACTCCCGCCGGCCTTGGACGCGCGTCCAGAGCTCGCCCGGGAATCGTGGGCATCCCCAGAGCGATCGTCATTTAGTAAGGGTAGGCGATCAGTCTGCGAACAGACCGGCCACGTACTCGTTGGCGGGGGAAGCGGCGACGTCTGCCGGCGCGCCTCGCTGTGCCACTGTTCCCGCCTCGAGAACGACCATCTGGTCGGCGAGGGCCAATGCGTCTGCGGGATCGTGGGTCACCAGCACCGTCGACCCGCCGTAGGCCCCGAGGACCTCCTTCAGCGCACGGCGCACGCTCGCTCGGGTGCCGACATCGAGTGCCGCGAGTGGCTCGTCGAGCAGCAGCAGGGGCGGCTCGAGGATGAGTGCACGGGCGAGGGCAACGCGCTGCGCCTGCCCCCCGGAGAGTTGCCGCGGTCGAACGTCGGCGAAGTCCGCCAGGTCGAACCGGGCCAGCCATTCGCGGGCGGCCACGAGCGCCCGGGGTGCAGGCGTGCCGTGCGCGATAGGACCGAAGGCGATGTTCTCTGCAGCACTCAGATGCGGAAACAGCAGGTAGTCCTGGAAGACGACGCCGATGTCCCGGCTCCGTGTCTCGACATGCACGTCGGTGGCCGTGTCATCGAGAGTCTTGTCCCCGAGTCGGATGCTCCCCTCGGTCATCCTCACCAGTCCTGCCAGCGTACGGAGCGTGGTCGTCTTGCCCGAGCCATTCGGTCCCAGTATCGCGACTATTTCTCCGGCGGCGACCTCGAGCTCGAGTTCGAGTGTGAAAGCGGGCCGTTCGACGACGATCGTGGCCGTCAATCCACTCATGACGTCAGTCCGCCCACCCATCGGTCGCGCAGAGCGAACAACACGGCGATAGCAACGGCGAGAAGGATGATCGCGATGACATAGGCGGATCCCGGATCACTCTCGAGGGCGATGTAGGCGGCGATCGGCATCGTGCGAGTCACTCCCGGGAAATCGCCGGCGAACGTGATCGTTGCTCCGAACTCGCCGAGCGCGCGCGCGAACGACAGCACCGCTCCCGCAGCCACCCCGGGGGCGATCAGCGGCAGGGTGATCCGACGAAAGATCATCCAGCGGGATGCTCCCAGCGTCTCGGCGGCGTCCTCGAGTCGTCGGTCGGCGCCGCGGAGTGCACCTTCGACCGACAGTACGAGGAAGGGCATCGCGACGAACGTCTCCGAGATTACAACGGCCGGCGTCGTAAACGGGATCTGTATTCCAAACCAGATCCGAAGAAACGAACCGACGAGTCCCGTGCGGCCAAGGAGAAGTACCAGTGCGATTCCGCCGACGACCGGCGGGAGCACGAGGGGCACGGTGACAAAGGCCCGCAGGAGGCGACGAAGGACGGGGTTCCACTCGACGGATCGCGCCAGCACCCAGGCCAGCGGAACGCCGAGAAGCACGCTCAGTCCCGTAGCCGCGGCCCCGGCGCCAAGGGATAGTCCCAGAGATTGGCCGACTCCTGAGCTCTCGACCACCTGGCCGAACTGCGCCCACGGCACTTGCGCGATCAGGGCCACCAGAGGCAGGACGAGAAATGCCAGTGCAATGCCGGCAGGGATCCAGAGCAGCCCGGGGATACCTGTTCCCCGGGCGTCCGGAGACCTAGTTCGTGAGAAAGCCCGCATGCTTAAGGATGGTCTGTCCGGCGGGCGAGAGAACGAAGGCCACAAACGCTGCCGCAACCTTCGGGGACCTCGAGGTGGTAAGCGGAGCGATCGGATAGCTCACGATGAACTGGGACGCCGTCGGGAAGCTGATCCCGGTGACCTTCGTTCCCCCCGAGAGAACATCGGTGTGATACACCATGCCCGCGTCCACCTGGTTGAGTTCCGCAGCGGTCAGGACCGACTTCACGTCGGGCTCCAGAGTGTCGGGCTGGGGCGTGATCTTGGCGGCCGCGAAGACCTGGGCAGCCGCGGCGCCACACGGCTGGGCCGTTTCGCACAGAGCGATCTTCTTGGACGCGTCCGCGAAATCGGCGAGACCCTTGATCCCGGCGGGATTGCCAGCGGGGGTCACGATCTCGAGCTCGTTCTTAACGAACGTCTGCGGTGTGCCCACCGTCAGGTTGGCCGACGACACCGTCATCATCGTGGCGGGGCTCGCCGCGGCGAAAACGTCGACGGGGGCGCCGGCCGTGATGGCTGCCGCGAGAGCACCGCTGCCACCGTAGTTGAAGGTCACCTTGGCGCCGGGGTTGGCCTTCTCGAACGCGGCGGCCACGGTGTCAAAGGTGCCGGTGAGCGATGACGCCGCGTCCACCACGATCGATCCGCTCAGCGTCGATACGGATGTGGTGGGGCTGGGAGTCGCGGTCGGTGTCGTCGCGGGCGTCGCGCAGCCCGCAAGAGCAAGGGTCAGGGACGCCGCCACCACGATCACCGCGAGGTTTTTGATTTTCACGAGATTCCTTTCGAACCCTGGGCGGCGCCAAGGATTTTCTGAATTCGATGCACACGCACCTGGTTAGAGCACTGCGGGTTTCAGGGAAGCGAAATGGATACCGACGTTGCCTTCACGGTCGCCGCCGCGACCGTGCCGACCACGATGCCGAGTTCTTCGACAGCCTCACTGCTGATGAGGGAGACGATTCGGAACGGACCGGCCTGAAGGTCGACCTGCGCCATGACACCGTCGATCTTCACTCGTGTGACGATCCCGACTAGACGATTGCGAGTCGACGTCTTCGCCGTCGGAGCGAGAGGAGACTCGGTGGCCAGCTCTTGCAGCAGATGCGCCAGGCTAACGCCGTCGATCAGGTTGGGCCCGCTGTCGCTCTTGACGAGATCGAGTCGACCACTTTCGGCCCAGCGTCGCATGGTGTCGTCGCTCACGCCGGCGAGGGCGGCTGCCTCGCTCACCTTGAGTTGGGTTGACGTCATGGAGTCCACAGTACGTGTTCGGAGCAAATGCGGCGGAACGGTTGGTTTATCGTCGCATTTGCGGTAACTCTTCGGAATCTATGGTGGCAGCGGTTCGTGGGCGATGATTGTCAGGTGCCCACAGTCGAGGAACACCGCGCCACGACCAGGGCTTTGCTCGCACCGCTCGCTGAGCGCGCCCCCGAGATGTGGGTCTCGGCGAAACCACCACGGGGCGGCCAGCGGCGCGTGCTCGCTACCGATCTGGTCACGCCGATCGACCTGCCGCCCTTCGATAATTCGCAAATGGATGGCTACGCGGTGCGTTCCAGCGAGATCGCGCCAGGAACCGAGTTCGCGGTCGCCGCGCGCATCCGTGCGGGCTCGGCCAGCCCGCAGGTGTTGCCGCCGGGATCGGCGGCCCCCATCATGACCGGGGCACCCGTGCCGGATGGTGCCGATGCGATCATCCCCATCGAGGCAGCGACCCCGAGTTTCTTCCAGCCCGAAGAGACTGGGACGACGGTCGCTTTTGGGGCGACTGTCGCTCCCGGCACCTTCGTTCGACCGCGTGGGAGCGACCTGCCTGCCGGGAGTCTCCTTTTTCCCGCGGGCACAGTCCTGGGTCCCGCGCAGTGGGGCGCGATCGCGTCGGCTGGGATTCGCGACGTTCCCCTTCTGCGTCCCCTCAGGGTGCTCCTGCTTTCGACAGGCGATGAGCTGACTGTGCCCGGAGAGGCGCTCGAGCGAGGACACATCAACGACTCCAATGCCGCGAGCATGTCGGTCGCAATCGCGGAGACAGGCGCGCTCGTTCAGGATTCGCTCGTCATTCCCGACGACCCCAAGGCGCTGAGGCGGGTCTTCAGCGGCGAGGGCCCCGGCCCCGACCTGGTTCTGACAACCGGTGGCGTAAGCGTTGGCGCGTACGAGGTAGTGCGCGACGTATTCGAGCAAATCGGGGTTGAGTTTCTGACAGTTGCGATGCAGCCGGGCGGTCCGCAGGGCGCGGGTATCGCGAGCATCGGTACCTTCCGTGGACCTGTTGTGGCATTCCCGGGCAATCCGGTGAGCGCCCTGGTGTCGTTCGAGATATTCCTTCGCCCGGTGTTGCGCGCGCTGCATGGCCTGTCGGCGGATCGACCGAGCTGGACCGCACCACTCGCCGCCGAACTCACCTCGCCCCCGGCGAAGCACCAGGTACGACGCGGAGTAATTTCGCCCGACGGAGCGGTGCACCTCGTCGGTGGCCCCAGTTCGCACCTGCTTCACAGCTATGCGGCATCCACTGTGCTCGTGCACGTGCCGGTCGGGGTGGCCCACCTCGACAAAGGCGACCCGGTCGAAGTCTGGAGTATTGATGAGTGATCTCACGCACCTGCGGAAGGACGGCTCCGCCCACATGGTGGATGTATCCGGCAAGCCGGCAACGGATCGTCGTGCGGTAGCCCAGGCGGTGCTCACGACGCGCAGCGACGTCGTGCAGGCAGTCATCTCCGGCGACCTGCCCAAGGGTGAGGCGGTCGGCACGGCGCGGATCGCGGGAATCCTCGCGGCGAAACAAACGTCGTCGCTCATCCCCCTGTGCCACCCCCTGCCGATCACCTCGATCACCGTCGACATCACCGGAGCAGATGATTGCGTTCGAGTGGTTGCCACGGTGGCCACGACCTCGCAAACCGGCGTCGAGATGGAGGCGCTCACCGCGGCCACCGTTGCCGCGCTCACGCTGTACGACATGATCAAAGCCGTCGACAAGCTGGCCGTTATCGGTGACGTCAAAGTCCTCGAGAAGTCGGGTGGCAAATCGGGAGACTGGGTACGGGAATGAGTCGTCGCGCGAGCGTGATCGTCACGTCCACCCGCGCCGCCGCGGGCAGCTACGAGGACCGCACGGGCCCGGTAATCTCGGGATGGCTGTCCGAGCGCGGTATTGCGGTCGACCCCGTCGTCGTCGTTGCCGACGGTCCCGATGTTCCGAGAGAGCTATTCCGTGCGCTCTCGTCACATCCGAGTCTCATCGTCACGACGGGTGGAACGGGTGTCGGCCGTGGCGACGGAACCGCGGATGCGACGATGGCGGTGCTCGACAAGACGCTGCCGGGGTTTGCGGAGGAGCTTCGGCGTCGGGGCTCCGCATCCACTCCCTTTGCTCTCATGAGCCGTGGCGTCGCGGGAGTGTCCGGCTCGACGTTCGTGGTGAACTTCCCGGGTTCGACGGGCGGGGTGCGCGACGGTCTGCAGCTGCTTGGTGAGGTGCTCGATCACGTACTGGATCAGCTGGAGGGTGGCGATCATGGTTAGTCAGGTCTGCCTTGCGCGTATCTCCCCCACCGCGATCCTCATCGAGGACTCCGCAGCGGCGGTGACCGTCGACTCCGCCGGAGCGGTTGTGACGTTCGCGGGCCTGGTGCGGAACCGCGATCAGTCGCGTGCGGTCGCATTGCTCGAGTACGAGGCACATCCGTCGGCCGCTACTGTGCTCGCTTCGATCGCCGAATCGGTCGCCGCCGACTACGACGGACTTCGCATCGCCGTCGAACACCGCACGGGCTCGCTCGAAGTCGGGGATCTCGCGTTCTCCTGTGCCGTTTCGTCGCCGCACCGCGCAGACGCTTTCGCCGCGTGTTCGCGTCTCGTCGATGAGGTGAAGCACCGGGTGCCCATCTGGAAGCGACAGCACTTCGTTGATGGCACGAGCGAGTGGGTCGGATCGCTCTGAGAGCACGCAAAAGGCCCGTCGCGTTATCCGCGACGGGCCTGCTCAGGACGCTGTGGTGTCCTGACGTGAATTACTTGATCTGAGCGGTGATCGTTGCAACGCCCACCAGGAGGCCGGCCTTCACGCCAGTGGTGTTGAAGGTCTTGTCCAGGAGGTCCGCTGCGGTGGCGGAGATGTGAACGGTTGTTCCGGTGAGGATCGCGTCGCTACCCGAGAGCTTCAGAGCCTTCAGCGTGGAGCCGTCGAGCTTGAAGAGGGGAGCATCCGCAGCGGCGAGCGTTCCGTTGACCGAAACGTTTCCGTACAGCTGCGAGTTGCCCGGGTTCACCTTGAAGTCCGTGAGCGAGACGACGGTCGAGCCGGCCGTCAGCGACAGGCCGGAGCCGGCGTGAAGGATGAGGCCCTGAACGTACGGGCGGTAGCTGCCCTTCGGTGACCAGTAGACGACGTCGCCACCGGTGATCGGGAAGTGCACCGATCCGTCGGTGAGCGTCGCGTTCCCGAGGACGCCGGGCGTGACGCCCAGCGACTTCAGCGCGGCGAGGAAGTTGGCGTCCAGCTTGACGGCGGTGTTACCACCCTTGAGCTCCGGCACCGCGGCGACTGGGCCGGGGAGGCTTGAGCTGGACTTCGTCGGAACGGAAGCGGTTGCGGTCGTGGCGGAGAAGCCGAGACCAGCAACGAGAAGAGCGGCTGCGGCGACGCCGACAGTTGCCTTAATGGACTTGCGCATGGTGTATTTCCTTTGCTTGTGAATGCTGCGGTTGTGGTCTTGCTTGATGTCTGGTGTTCGCGGGCACCCCCGAACGAGTTTGGTTTTCGGGGCAGACCGATCCGTTTGCCCAGCCCGCTCTCAGGTTCGAAGAAAGATTTCCCGGGTGCGTAATAGGGGTGTGTGAACTGGGCCGGCGAGAGTCCGGTCGATTCACGTCCGGGCTCCGAATACCCCGTACTAGGGTTGCCACCGAGCGGGCAAGAGAAGAGCTATGCAACGACTGCTATACGGATTCCGCCAGGCGCTCTTGTCGCCGTCACGTAATCCGCGGACGGCGGTAGCGCTCGGCCGCCTGCTTGGCACGGCCTTCATCATCTGCTTCCTGACCGGTATCTACAGCCACTTCATTCAGGACCCGCTGCCCGGGATGCAGTTCCTGAACCGGCCCATCTGGCTTTACCAGGTGACCCAGGGCGTGCACATCACGACGGGCATCCTGTGTTTCCCGCTGATCTTCGCAAAGCTCTATTCGATCTTCCCGCTGCTGTTCCAGACGCCGCCCATCAAGGGATTTCTTCACTTCCTCGAACGTGCGTCCATCGCGATCTTCGTCGCGTCATCCCTCGTCGAAATCGTCACCGGGATTCTCAACACGTACCAGTGGTATGCGCTGTTCGGCTTCTCGTTCCGCCGCACCCACTTCGCGCTCGCGTTCATCATCATCGGATCACTGGCGATTCACATCGCTGTGAAGCTGCCGATCATCACGAAGTACTGGCGCAAGTCCACGAGCTACGACGAGGACGGAGTACTCATCCCGCTCCCCGAGGAGCCGGACGTGAATTCCCGGCTGCCCCTGCCCGACGTGGGCATCACCATCACGAGCCGGGTCTTCGCGTGGATCGACAAGGCTCCGGAGCCGAAAGAACCCAAGCTGAGCCGGCGCGGCTTCTTCGCCACCATCGGCCTGGCCGGGCTCGCTGTCGTGGGTTTGACGGTCGGGCAGTCGGCCCGACCGCTCGACGCCCTCAACATTTTCGGCCCCCGCAAGGCCGGAGTCGGTCCCAACGCGCTGCCGGTGAACCGCACCGCACACGCGGCGAAAGTGCTCGAGAGCGCGAACTCGCCGGACTGGATGCTCACGGTCAGTTCGCCCATCCTTGCGCGGTCGTTCAGCCGGAGAGAGCTCGAGGCCCTGCCGCAGTACGAGGTCGACTTGCCGATTGCGTGCGTCGAGGGATGGAGCCAGATGGCCCACTGGAAGGGCCCACGACTGCGGGACCTGATGGACAGTGTGCACAGCTCTCGCGGCGCGACGGTTCAGGCAACGAGTCTCGAACAGGGTAGCCAGTACGCGGTCTCCAAACTGGAGCCCAATTTCGTGCGCGACGAACTCACACTCATTGCCCTGGAGCTGAACGGCGAACCACTCGACATCGATCACGGCTATCCCGCACGCCTCATCGCTCCCGCCCGCCCTGGCGTGCTTCAGACCAAGTGGCTCAGCAAGCTGGAGGCGATCTGATGGCGATACGTCGATGGCGGATCGCGCTCATCGTCGGTGGCCTCGGACTCATGGCCATCGGTGGAATCGTTGCTCTCACCTGGCTCTCACCCCATCAATATCCTCGGGTGATCATCTGGCTGATTGCGGCGCTGATCGTGCACGACGGAATCATCGCTCCGAGCGTGTTTGTCGTGAGTCTTCTGGCGCGTCGACTCAGCGCGCGCGTTCCTGCTGTGATCATTGCGATCGTTGAGGGCGCGCTGGTGATCGCGGGAATTGTGACCCTGTTGTTCCTGCCGGAGGTCATCAAGAAGGCGATCGGGACCAACAGCTCCTCGATCCTTCCGCAGAACTACGGCCTGAACCTGGTGCTGTTCTACGTCGCGATGGCGATTCTTACCGCCGCCGCAATCCTGTTCTATCGCCGGCTTTTTGCCAGACGGCAGAAGCTTCGGCTTCCGGCCGACCAGGCCTGACGCAGCTCCAGACCGCCCGCGGGAGCTCGGCGTGTGACGCCCTGCAGCCCGACCTCCGCCCACGGGAACGACTCGCTGGAAGAGCCGTGGATGTCGACGAGTCGACCCGTGTATCGGTGGTCGCGAGCCGGATCGGAGTCGAGTTCGACGACGACCTCGCCGTCGACCGAGATCAGTTCTGCGCACCGGGTAAGGAGCTTCGTCACATCGCCCCCGATCCCCACATTGCCGTCGACGAGAAGCACGGTGTGCCAGTCACCCTCGGCAGGCAGCGCGTCAAAGACCGAGCCCTCGTGCAGGGGAAGGCCGGCGGCCCGGCCCAACTCGATCGCCGTTGGAGAGACATCGACACCCAGAACCTCGAGCCTCATTGCTACGGCGGCGCGCACCATTCGTGCCGGCCCGCACCCAACATCCAACACCGGACCGCGGACCGAGCCAAGCAGTGCAATGTCGACTCGGTTCGCGGCGCCGTTCCAGCGCGCGAAATCCATGGATGACGTAGACAGCGACTCGTCGTCGCGCATCTCTTCGAGGTACAGGACGCCCGAGTTCGCGTCTTTGAGCGCGCGCGCGTATGGCTCGCCGCCGCCGGTTCCAAACGTTGCGTCACGTCCACGGGAGTTGATGAGGACGGAACTCACGATCCTGCCCCGATCGGTTCGAGGACGTTCATCGTGGCGAGCGTTCGGGCGAAACGACTCTCCGGAGCGATCGTCGCAACCTCGATCGCGCTGTCGATCGTGTCCACGTCCGTCAGTGGGGGAAGCATCCTCACGCGCAGCCCTGCGGTAACCAGCCGGGCGAGTTGCAGGACTCCGGTATCGTCGCGAGACATCGGGACACCTCGGATGAGACTGCCGTCGGGCTCGCGCAGCCCGAGGGCCCAGAAGCCACCGTCTGTCGCCGGCCCGAACCAGGCATCAGCGTCCTGCGGCCAGTCGCTGACCGCAGAAAGAAGATGCTGCCGCCGGATCTGCGGGGTGTCCATCCCCACCAGGAGCGTCGGCCCACTACACAGGTCGAATACCGCGGCGAGCCGTTCGTCCAGGGTCCCAGCGACCTGAGGAAGAACGCGATACCCCGACGATTCGGCTGGCAGAACGGTGCCGTCAAAGTACAGGATGGTCTCCGCGGCTCCGAGTGTCTTCACCGTTTCGAGCGTGTCGGCGAGCGACGCCGCGGCCAGTTCGGCGGCCTGCTCGAGAGAGAACGGCGGGTGAAGGCGCGTCTTGACCTTGCCCGGAATGGTCTCCTTGGCGATCACGATCACCGTGGTCATGACGCCACCGCTAGGGAACGCAGGAGCGCGGACATGTCCCGGATGGCATTGATCGTGCCGCGAACGGTGCCGGTGACCTTCGATTTACCTACGCGCGGGAAGTACGCGGTGTTGATCTCCCTGACCCGCCACTGTTGTTGTGCCGCACGCAGCACGAGTTCCAGCGGATAACCGCTTCGGCGATCGTGCAGTTCGAGAGAGAGCATGGCGCGTCGGCGCACGGCACGCATTGGCCCGAGATCGCTGAGACTGTACCCGGTTGCCCGGCGGAGTCGGCCAGCGAGCACCAGGTTGGCGAGCCGGGCGTGGAGCGGCCAGCTTCGGAATGTGGTCGGTCGCCTGCGGCCCAGAACGAGGTCGACGCTATCGGATGCGATCCACTCGACAAGTCGGGGAAGCTCGGCGGGGTCCATGGACCCGTCCGCGTCGCAGAATGCCACGATCGGGGCAGTCGCTGCTTCGAGCCCCGCGTGAGCCGCGGCACCGAAACCGCGACGGGGCTCCGTGACGACGAGCGCACCAAGAGATTCGGCGATCTCGCCCGACCCATCGCTGGATCCGTTGTCGACGACGATCGCGCGATAGCCGTCCGGGAGTCGCGAGATGAGCCACGGAAGTGCTCCCGCCTCGTTCAGGCAGGGGAAAATGACGTCGACCTGCCGCGGCTGTTCCGGTGCGTTCATGTCGATGATTCGGAACCAACCCCCACGATGACGGGTCGAAAAGACGGGGTTGACGCGGGGCGATTCCGGACGTGAGCGTTTCAGTTCGAATTGCGGAGCGGATCAGTTGCGAATTCGCGGACGCCGTCGTCGAATTCGACTGTCGGACGCCAGCCCATTTCGTCGCGAATGCGTTGCGACGAAGCGGTGATGTGCCGAACGTCTCCGAGACGGAATTCCCCGGTGACGATCGGCGTCGGCCCGGCAACGGCTGAGCTCAGTGCAAACGCGATGTCGCCGATGGTGTGGACCTCGCCGCTCCCGACGTTGAACGCTCGAGCCGTGCCCGGCGTCTGCTGCGCTGTCCACTCGATGGCCGCGAGATTGGCGCTCGCGACGTCGCGCACGTGCACGAAGTCCCGGCGCTGGCGGCCGTCTTCGAAGACGCGCGGTGCCTCGGAACGTTCTAGGGCGGTGCGGAAGAGTGACGCCACACCGGCATACGGGGTGCCGAAGGGCATCCGTGGACCGTATACATTGTGGTACCGCAGGAGGGCCGCGCGGCCACCGGTCGATCGTGCCCAGGATGTGGTGAGGTACTCCTGGCCCAGCTTGGTCGACGCGTAGACGTTTCGAGGATCGGGCGCCGCATCCTCTTCGATGAGTTGGGGCTCGAGCAGCTCGCCCGTTCGAGGAGACACGGGTTCGAACTGTCCGGCCTCGAGCGCGGCGATAGTTCGCGGCGGCGCGTGCACCGCGCCCTTCGAGTCTCGGTATCGGCCTTCACCGTAGACGACCATGGATGACGCCAGCACAAGGCGATCCAGGCCGAGCCGAGCCATTGCGGCCAGCAGGACAGCGGTTCCGGTTTCGTTCGAGTGGACATAGTCCGGAGCGTCTTCGAAACTGACGCCGAGTCCCACCTTCGCGGCCTCATGCACAACGACGTCGATTTCGGTGAGAGCGTCATCGACCTGTGAGGGATCGGTGACATCCCCTCGAACAACCGTGAGCCCGGGGCGAGCGGCCGGCAGCTCTGCCATATCGCCATGGACGTCGGGTCGAAGTGAGTCCAGGATCCTGACCTCGAAGCCCGCCGCTAGCGCCGTCTCGACGATGTGTGAACCGATGAAGCCGGCGCCGCCGGTGATCAGGAGCCGCGCCACTATTGGGCCCGTGCGGCGAGTATCGCTTCGACCGCGGCGGTCGGGATGAGTTGGCGTGGCGCGTAGTCCTCCGGGATGCCCGCGACGATCGCGCCCATCATCGCGAGGAGTCGAGGCTGCGCTGCCGCCATCCGCTCGAACACGAGTTCAGCGCTGACGTCGTTTTCGCCCGGGCCGTCTCCCGATGGGACCTCGCCGGCATCGCTGTCGGTAATGAACGACAGGTTCACGATTCCCATGTTCAGTTCGGCGGCGAGGGCTGCCTCCGGGTATTGGGTCATGTTGACGATGTCCGCGCCCGCCGACCGGAACCAGGCCGCCTCCGCCCGCGAGGAGAAACGTGGGCCCTGGATGACGACCGTGGTGCCTCGCGGACTGAACTGCTCGCCTAACACAGTGAGGCTGGCGGCAGCAGCCCGTCGCAGGTCGGGGCAATACGGATCGGCGAACGAGACGTGCTGCACCGAGTCGCCGTCGAAGTAGGTATCGGGTCGACCGTTGGTTCGATCGAGAATCTGGTCCGGAATCACGAACGACCCCGGCGGCATTTGCGGATTGAGTCCGCCGACGGCCGACGATGTGACGAGGGCCTGAACGCCCAATGAGGCGAGCGCCCACACGTTCGCGCGGTAGTTGATCCTGTGCGGAGCGACAGTGTGACCCTTGCCGTGGCGGGGGAGAAATGCGACGGAGCGTCCCGCGAAAGTACCGACCGTGATCGCGCTCGAGGGCGAGCCATACGGCGTGGTCACGTCGATGGATTTGCCCGTGCCATCATCCAGAAGCCCGTAGAGGCCGGAGCCCCCGATAACCCCGACTGGCCGTTCGTCCCCCGGTATGTTCATCGGGCCAGTCTTCCATGGCCCACTCGGCGGCTGCTCACCAGACGATGTGTAACAGGTGCTGCACGGTCAGCGCCAACGCAAGCTGAAGGGCGAGGATAACCCGCACCCACCTGGCCGGAAGCAGGGCGGTACCGACCAGCATCCACGGGATGAATGGTAACCAAATGCGCTCGACTTCCGCTTTGCTCATCCCCGAGACGTCGGCGATCAATACGGTTGCCAGTCCGGCGAGCGCGAGAAGGATGATCGGGCGAAGGTCGGCAGGTTCGGTGCGGAATGAGCGGACTCGCGAAATGGACGCGGCAATCGCGGACCCTACCACCGGCCCCGCGCTGATCACCAGACAGGCCAGGTCCCCCCAGATCCAGTAGCTGTAGGGACGAACACTCGCGATGCCGTCGTAGTAGCGCTGACTCAAGATGGGATAGGCACGCCACCATTCAAAACCGCCGGCCGCGAACGCAAAGACGATCACGGCTACGACGCCGAGCACAATCGGAATCGGTCGCCACGAGCGCGCAATGAACAAGACGGCGAGCGCGAGGATTGCCAGCAGGACGAGACCGTACGACAGAAAGACGGTGTATCCGAGCAGCGCTCCCGAGAGCAGGGACCACCCCACGATGCGCGGCCAGCCCTTGGCGGTCGCGGCGCACGCGAGCGCGAAAAGGCCCCACGCCGCGACGGCCGCGAATACGGCATCTCCGGATACGGCCTCCCAGATCGCGGCTGGCGCGAGAACCAGAAATGGTGCAGCAGCGCGAGCGCCGACTTCTGCGCCGAGCCGACGAAGGGTGAGCAGGACAGCGATCGGGATGGTCGCCGCAATCACTGTGACGGCCATGCCTGCCGCAAACCCACTGCCGAGGCCGATGTGCACAAGGAAAACGAAAAACAGGAGCGCGCCCGGCGGATGCCCGGCCACCTGCACCGTCCAGTTGTGGTGCGAGTGCAGGGGAATGCGCGAAATGAATTCGTGCAGCATCGTGGAGATGTTGGTGACACCACGCGCCGTCACCAGATACTCGTGGGGCTGCACCAGCACGGCGGAAATGCCGCCCACCCCGTCGACGAAAGCGAGACTCAGCAGCCACGCGAGTCCAACGACGAAACTGCCCAGCAGCAGCCACCGATAGCTCAGGTGCCGGGCGAGACGTGGCGCAAAGATCACCGCGAGGATGGCGATCGCAAAAGCCGGAATCGTCCCTGGGCCCACCCGCGGCAACACGTGAGCATGAAGAGGGGGAAAGTTGTCCGCGTTCACGATCCAGTTGGTCGCTCGAGGAATGATGAGCGCGCAGTCCGCAAGAATGATCGCGATGGCGAGTCCGACAATGGCTGGTCTCGCAGAACTGCGGTCAGGCAGCCCCGATGACATGAGACGAGAATACCCGCAGCGCCTGTGACTGGATCGGACGAGCGAAGCCCGGTCCATGATTATTGGGCGGACGAAACCCTGATCACATTCGCCCACGGGTCGTCGAAGCTCACCGTCTGACCGTCGTCGCGGGTCTGGATGCCGTAGTGCGCCATCCGTTCGGTGAGCGCCCCGACCTCATCCGTCGACGGGACGACGATCCCGACCTCACCCAGTCCAAGAGTGCGGGACCGGCGGCCGGCTCCGCGGCTGTTCCAGACATTCATGGCCATGTGGTGGTGGTATTTTCCGGCGCTCACAAACAGGGCGCTGCCCGGCATCTCGATGGTGCTCTCGAATCCGAGCCGGTCCACGTAGAATTCGCGCGCGGTGTCGACGTCGCCGACAGAGAGGTGCACGTGTCCGACGCGGGCGCCGCCGTCGACCGGGTTCTCGATGACCTCCGGGGTCAGGTTCTCCTGAAGGAAGCCGTTGGGGTCGAGCGCGAGCGTGCCCATCTCGATCGACCCGTGCACCCAGCTCCACTGGGTGCGGTCGCGATCCCAGTACAGCTCGACGCCGTTGCCCTCCGGGTCAGCGAAGTAGAAGGCCTTCGAGACGAGGTGATCGGCGCTGCCGGTGAACGTGCCGGGGTGGCGCCTCGCGGTCGAGTACACGGCGGCGGCGAGCGCGCGCTCCGTGTCGAAGAGGATGGCCGTGTGGTAGAGCCCGGCGTCTCGCGGGCCCGCGTGCTTCAACTCCGGCGAGTCTTCGAGGATGATGACCGGCTCCGTGCCACGGCCGAGCGTCACCCGGTGGCCTTCGGACGCGAGGACTTCCAGGGCGACCGCGTCCCGGTAGTAGCTCACCATTGTGTCGAGGTCGGCGACCAGGAGGGTCACCGGTCCCATCGCCGTGTCGGCGGCGAGAAGATCCTGCGCGTCCATGCTCCATACAACCGAATGGATCCCGTCTCCATTCCGGTCCTCCTTTTGGGGGACCGTACCTAGAAGTGGGGGGCCATCGACATTCCGGTCCGCGACGAAGCTAAGGAGATACCCGAACACTTGGAGCCGTCGTGCTGTTTTCCCTTGCGCTCATTGGGATAGTCGGCGGACTGATCACCGGCATCTCGCCATGCATCATCCCGGTGCTGCCGGTCATTTTTCTTTCGGGCGGTGTCCAGGGCGCCCGGAAGGTGCGGGTACCAGGGCCGGACGAGGCTCCGGTGCGCATCCGATCGTCCAGGCCGTACCTGGTCGTGCTCGGGCTGGTGACCAGCTTCAGCATCTTCACGCTCGTCGGATCGTTCCTGCTCTCGATCCTTCACCTTCCGCAGGACTTCCTGGTCTGGGCGGGAACGATCGTCCTGATCCTGATCGGCATCGGGCTCATCGTGCCGAAGTTCCAGCACATTCTCGAGAAGCCGTTCTCACGCATCCCACAGTCCGCCGTGGGCACCGAGCGCGGCGGATTCGTGCTGGGCATCGCCCTCGGTACCGTCTACATCCCATGCGCCGGACCGGTCCTCGCAGCCATCACCGTCGCGGGCTCGACCGGCGAAATCGGGCCGGGCACCATTGTTCTCACCCTCGCCTTCGCGGTCGGTGCGGCCGTGCCGCTCCTGATCTTCGCGCTAGCCGGTCGCGGCCTCGCCGAACGGGTGAAGTCGTTCCGACGCCGCGAACGCATCATCCGGATCGTGGGCGGTATCGCGATGATCGCGCTCGCCGCCGGCCTGTTCTTCGACCTGCCGAATGCCGTCCAGCGGCTCGTACCCGACTACACGGCGTCGATACAGAAGACGTTCGCCCAGTCCGACACGGTCTCCAAGCAGCTCAACCTCGGCGGTCTGGTGAACTCACAGAACAAGGACCTCGGCAAGTGCAGAGAGGACTCGCCCGTTCTGGAAAGCTGTGGCGCAGCGCCGTCGATCGAGGGCATCCAGCAATGGTTCAACACCCCACACGACAAGCCGCTCACCATCAAGGGGCTCAAGGGCAAGGTCATCCTGATCGACTTTTGGGCGTACTCCTGCATCAACTGCCAGCGTTCGCTGCCGCACATCGTCAACTGGTACAAGTCGTACAAGTCACTGGGGCTCGAGGTCATCGGCGTCCACTCCCCCGAGTACGCCTTCGAGAAGGTGCCGGCGAACGTGATGGATGGCGCGGCGCGCTTCAACATCGACTACCCGGTCGCGCTCGACAACAACCTCTCGACCTGGACCAACTACCGCAACCGGTACTGGCCGGCCGACTACCTGATCGATGCCAACGGCGTCGTGCGCCAGGTCTCCCTCGGCGAGGGCGGCTACGCGACGACCGAGTTCCACATCCGTCAGCTGCTGCTGGCGGCGCACCCGAACGAGACGCTTCCGCCCCAGAGCGACCTGCTCGACACCACACCGGTCGCCGGCTCGACCACCCAGGAGACCTATCTGAGCCTCGGCCAGACCAGGAACTACGCGGGAACCGGAGCGTACGCCGCTGGCACGAGCACTTTCGATTTCCCGAAGACGCTTGCTGCAGACAGCTACGCGCTGGACGGCCAGTGGAAGCTGTCGTTCGACGGCATCACCACCCCAACCGGCGGCCGCATTCGCCTGAATTATCACGCCAGTGAGGTTCGGATGGTGGCCGGGGGCACGGGCACGGTGAAGTACACCATCAACGGCAAGACGTACTCGCAGAAGATCGGCGGCTTCCCGAACTCGTACCAGCTCGCGAAGACGCCCACCATCACCAAGGGCGCGGTCGATGTGTCGGTGTCGCCGGGCGTGACCGTCTACTCGTTCACGTTCGGGTAGGGCCGTTCGCGCCGCAAGCGGGGCGGTTTACTTGGCAGGAACGCTCAGAACCGTGTCGATCAGGTAGACCGTCGCGTTCGCCGTATGGATGCCGCCGCAGATGACGTTCGCGCCGTTCACCTTGATGTTGTCGCCCGAGCCGGCGACCGTCACCGTGCCACCCTCGACCGTGGTGAGCGTGCCGTCGACGTTCGCGGGCAGGAGCTGGTTCGGCACGACGTGATACTCGAGCAGGCTCGTGAGCTTCGCCGCGTTCGACGCGAGACCGAGCGATTTGATGGTCGCGGGCGGGAGCTTCGCGAACGCCGTGTCGACCGGCGCGAAGACCGTGAACGGTCCGCTGTCGAGCGTGGAGACCAGGTTGACCTTGGCGTTCAGCTTGCCGGAGATCGCTGATGTGAGCGTGGTCAGCATTGGATTGTTGGACGCGGCGACCGCAACCGGGTCCTGGGACATTCCGACGATCGAGCCGCCGCCGGTCGGGACCTGAGCGGTGTAGGCGGCGCATCCCGTACCGACGAGATCGGACGTCAGGGAGTCGGTGGCCGTGCCGGTCGGAGTGGGCGTGTGCTTCGGAAGAATGTGCGGCGCCACGTACGGCGCGACCGGAGCCTGGTAGACGACCGGGATCGCGAGCACCGCGGCCACCACGAGCACGCTGCCGATGGCAACGCCTAATTCAGTTCTGGCCACGACACACTCCCCGCTTGGCGAACAATCAACGTCCATCATCGCAAGCGGAGTCCGGAGTCATACCATCTGTGTGCGCCCCCAGTTCGGGGTAACTGCCCGTGCTGCCCTCACAGAATCAGTTCGTAGCAGAGCGATAGCGGGCTATCCACGTAGTGTCCGTAGTTCGGGATGCGTGTGTAGCCCTCTCGTTCGTAGAACCGGATGGCGTCGGGCTGACGATCGCCGGTCTCCAGAACAAGTCGATTCCATCCGCGGGCCCGCGCCGCATCCTCGAGCTGGCGCAGGATGAGCGTGGCCACGCCGGAGCCGCGCCTGTCCGGCCGAACGAACATTCGCTTGACCTCGCCGTGCCGGTCATCGAGGGCGCGAAGTCCGCCGCACGCAATGCCCTCGCCGTTGTTATCGAACGCGACCAGGAACAGCGAGATGTCGTCGGCGCTCGGCGCGGGCCCAGGCTCGGAGTTCGGATCGTTGTAGCGGATCGTCAATTCGTCGCGTTGCGCCGTTCGGAGCGCGACGCTCGCCGGGTCATCCCAATCGACCGGGCGCACGATCACTTCGTGAGCCGATCGACCAGCTCCCTGTACCGGGCCGCCGTCTGCGTGACGATGTCGGCGGGAAGGGGCGGCGGCGCGTCCGTCGAGGCGTCAGACCAGTTCGCCGTCAGCCAGTTGCGCACGATCTGCTTGTCGAAGCTGATGCCGCGCCGACCCGCCGCGTACTCCGACGCATCCCAGTAGCGGCTGCTGTCGGAGGTGAGCACCTCGTCGGCCAGGGTCAGTTCGCTGGCAGCATTGGAACCGAACTCGAACTTGGTGTCGGCGAGGATCACGCCCTTCGCCTCGGCGATGGTGGATGCTCGCTCGAAGATCGCGATCGAGAGGTCGCGCAGTGCGTTGGCGTTGTCGAGTCCGACCAGTTCGGCCGCGCGCTCGAGGGTGATGTTCTCGTCGTGCTCACCCATCGGCGCTTTCCACGCCGGGGTAAAGATCGGCTGCGGAAGACGATCGCCATCCGAGAGTCCCGCGGGCAACCCCACGCCGCAGACGCTCTGGGTCTGCTGGTACTCGACCCAACCGCTTCCGGAGAGGTAGCCGCGTACGACGCACTCGATCGGGAACATCTCGAGCCGCGTCACGAGCATCGCGCGATCGGCGACCTCGGCAGGAATGGCATCCCATTCTTCCCGGGGCGCGAGGTGATTGGGGACGCTGTCCAGCTGACCGAACCACCACAGGCTCAGTTCTGTAAGCACGGCCCCCTTGCCCGGAATTGCGGGTTCGAGCACATGGTCGAACGCGCTCACGCGGTCGCTCGCCACCATGAGCACGCGATCGGGGTGCGCCGCACTCTCGTACAGGTCCCGGACCTTGCCCGAGTAGCTGAGCGTCCAGTCGGCCAGTTCGGTCATGACACCTTCTCTGCGATATCGGTTCGGTAGTGACCGCCCTGGAGCGAGATCTGGTCCAGCGCGGCGTATGCCCTGGCCCGCGCGGCCGGGAACGATTCGCCCAAGGCCACGACGCTGAGCACCCGGCCGCCGGTGGCCAGCAGTACGTCGCCGGAGACGGCGGTGGACGCGTGGTCGATCGTGACATCCGTGACCTGGTCGAGGCCGGTGATGGGTCGACCCGTGATCGGGTCTTCTGGATAGCCTTCGCTGGCCAGCACGACGGTCACGGCGACGTCGGTCGAGAACTCCGGTCGCGGGAGCGATCCGAGGCCGCCGGTTGCCGCGGCGAACAGCAGGCCGCTCAGCGGGGTGACCAGCCGGGGCAGGACGACCTGCGTCTCCGGGTCGCCGAAGCGAGCATTGAACTCGATGACGCGGATCCCGTTCTTCGTCACGATCAGCCCGCAGTAGAGAAGCCCGATGAACGGCTTCTGTTCTGCGGCCAGCTGGCGGATGGTGGGGAGCGCGATAGTGTCGATCACCTCGTCGACGAAACCGTCGGACAGCCACGGGAGCGGCGAGTACGCGCCCATGCCGCCGGTGTTCGGCCCCTCGTCGTGGTCGAAGACGCGCTTGTAGTCCTGCGCCGGGGAGAGCGGAAGCACGGAGTGGCCGTCGCTAAGCAGGAAGAGCGACACCTCTTCGCCCGAGAGAAATTCCTCGATCAGAACACTGCCGTGCTGGAGCCAGTAGTCGGCGTGCGCGATCGCGGCATCGCGGTCCGGCGTAACGAGCACGCCCTTGCCCGCGGCCAGACCATCGGCCTTCACCACGTACGGGGCGCCGTACTGGTCGATGGCCTCGGTCGCCTCGGCCAGCGTTCCGGCGCGGATCGCCTTTCCGGACGGAACGCCCGCCTCATCCATGATCCGTTTGGCGAAGGTCTTGCTGCCCTCAAGTGCGGCCGCGGCCTTGCCCGGACCGAAGACCGGGATGCCCCGCGTCCGCAGCTTGTCGGCGACGCCGGCGACGAGTGGCGCCTCCGGGCCGATCACGACGAGGTCCACCTGGTTGTCGAGCGCGTACTGCGCGACCACGTCCCCGTTGGTCGGGTCGAGCGCGACGACAGGGATTTCCCTGGCGATGCCGGCATTGCCCGGCGCCGCGGTCAGGTCATGGTCGGCGTTCTCCGCGAGAAGCGCTTTAACGATGGCGTGCTCGCGCGCACCGGAGCCCAGGACGAGGATTCGCACGAGTCAAGGCTAACCTCACCGCGACACCCCCGGACCCCTCGATAGATTTGCTTTATGGGAAGAGCCCGGATCGCGGATGACGTCGGCGAGGCGAGCGTGCGCGTCGCCGTCGAGCCCGGCGCGTCACGGGATTCGACCGCAACCGCCGTGCGCTACCTGCTCCAGCTGCTGTCGGAGCAGGCCGCAGGCAACACCGTCGAGGTGCGTGTTCCCCCGTTCGGCGCGGTGCAGGCGATCGAGGGACCGCGACATACACGTGGCACACCGCCGAACGTGATCGAGATGGATGCGTCGACCTGGCTCGCACTCGCGACCGGCGCCGAGAATTGGGCCGTCGCACTTGCGACGGGCAGGGTGGCCGCGTCCGGCTCCCGCGCCGATCTCTCGGGGCAACTGCCCATCCTGCGGATGCGAGAATAGATTCCGTGAACAACGCTGAGGAGAGTTCGACGAGGGTTCGAATCCGTCGGGCACCGAAATTCTCCGTGTTCGTGGTGATCGGCGCGCTCCTGGGCGTGCTCGTCGCCCTGGTGCTGACGGCCAGTTTTCCGATCGACCCCAAGGTGGGCTTTGGTCCGGTCTTCGGGTACTTCGCCATCTACGGCTTCGTCGCCGGCATCCTCGTGGGCTCGCTGGTCGCCCTGGTCTTCGATCGCATTCTGAGTCGGCGCGCGAAGACCGTCGCGGTGACCGTCGACCGTCTCCAGGTCCCCGACCAGGAAGCCCGCGACTAACCGGATGCGTAGGGCGACGCTCGGAATCGTGCTGCTCGCGGCGACGGTCGCGCTCGCCGGGTGCACCCCGACCGCCCCGATCCCGACCCCGTCTCCCGCGCAGATCGCTGGCGAGTGGCGCCACGGCAGCGACATCGTCACGCTGAATTCCGACGGAACGTTCGGCATTTCCGGAATGCCGAAGGGTGTCATCGAGCAGGCCCCCGTCGCGGACGGCGCTGCTCCCGCCGGCCCCGCCGAGCAGGCCACCGGTACCTGGTCGATCGGCAGCGGCGGAACTGATGTCGGCGGGGCGCCGGGCGTGCATCTCGCGTTCCAGAGCCCCGCAAAGATCGGCTACAACAGCGGACTTACCCTGATCCTCTCCGATGCCACTCCGACGCAGCTGTACGTGACGCTCGGTCGACCGGACTCGAACGTGCGCTACACCTTCACAAAGAAGTAGCGATCAGGACAGCTGGTTCGCTTCGACCCAGGCGAGATACTCGGGCGTAACAGTGCCCGTGATGTAGTCGCCCGTGAAGCAACTCATCTCGAGTTCCTTCACATTCGAGCCCTCGAGGATGGCGGCCTGCATGTCGGCGACCTCCTGGTAGATGAGGTAGTCGCTGCCGAGCTCCGTGTTGATCTCCGGGATCTTGCGACCGTGCGCGATGAGCTCGTGCCGGGTCGGCATGTTGATGCCGTACACGTGCGGGTAGCGAACGGGCGGCGCCGCGGACGTGAACGTGACCTTGTTCGCTCCGGCCTCCCGCGCCATCTGCACGATCTCCTTGGACGTCGTGCCCCGAACGATGGAGTCGTCGACGATGAGGATGTTCTTGCCCTTGAATTCCGAGCCCATCGCGTTCAGCTTCTGCTTCACGGACTTCTTGCGCTCCGCCTGTCCTGGCATGATGAAGGTGCGACCGACGTAGCGGTTCTTGTAGAACCCCTCGCGGTACTCGATCCCGAGCTTCTGGGCTACCTGCATCGCCGCTGGCCGCGACGAGTCCGGGATCGGCATGACGACGTCGATGTCGCCTCGCGGGGTGTACTGCGCGATCGTGTTGGCCAGGCGGTCGCCGAGACGCAGGCGAGCCTCGTATACCGAGATGCCGTTCATGATCGAGTCGGGGCGGGCCAGGTAGACGTACTCGAACGAGCACGGGATGAGGCGCGGGTTCTTCGCGCACTGCCGGGAGGTCATCTCGCCGTTGCTGGCGATGAACACGGCCTCGCCGGGCTCCAGGTCTCGAACGAGCTCGTATCCGGCGCTCTCCAGCACGAGCGATTCGGATGCGACCACCCAGTCGTCCCCGACGAAGCCCGCAGACCGGCGACCGAGCACGAGCGGACGGATGCCGAACGGGTCACGGAACGCCAGCAGGCCGTGCCCGGCGATCAGCGCGATGGCGGCGTACGACCCCTCGACGCGCTCGTGCAGGCGCGAGATCGCGGTGAAGATCTGGTCGGGGTCGAGCTCGGACCCGCTGACCTGCTCCTGCAGTTCGTTCGCGAGCACGTTCACGAGCAGCTCGGTGTCACTCGAGGTGTTGAGGTGACGACGGTCGACGTGGAACAGTTCCTGGGTCAGTTCGCGCGTGTTCGTCAGGTTGCCGTTGTGCACGAGCACGATGCCGTAGGGGGCGTTCACGTAGAACGGCTGCGCCTCTTCCTCGTTGGAGGCGCTGCCCCGCGTCGCATAACGTACGTGGCCGAGACCCACCGTGCCGAGCAGCGAACGCATGTCGCGCGTGCGATAGGCCTCACGCACCTGGCCCTTGGCCTTGGTGATGTGGATGGTGTCGCCGTCCGCGGTGGCGATGCCGGTGGAGTCCTGCCCGCGGTGTTGCAGAAGAGACAACGCGTCATAAATCTGCTGATTGACGGGCTGGGAAGAAACGAGACCGACGATGCCGCACATGCGGGAGTGATTTCCTGCCATCTAAGGAAAAGAGCCGTGTTCATTCTAGGGCGACCGAAAGCAGGCCGCCGGGTGCGGCAGACTATTAGCCATGAGCAGCCCTTACCGCGAGGCCGGAGTCGACACCGCCGCGGGAGACCTCGCCGTGGAACTCATGAAATCTGCGGTGCAGAAGACGCACGGACCTGAGGTGCTCGGAGGCGTGGGCGGGTTCGCCGGCCTGTTCGACGTGTCATTCCTGAAGGTGTTCGATCGCCCGCTGCTGGCAACTTCGACGGATGGCGTCGGCACCAAGGTCGCGATCGCCCAGGCGCTCGACAAGCACGACACCATCGGCCAGGATCTCGTCGGCATGGTGGTGGACGACATCGTGGTCGTGGGCGCGAAGCCGTTGTTCATGACCGACTACATCGCGTGTGGACGAGTGGTCCCGGAGCGCATCGCCGCAATCGTGGCCGGCATCGCTCGCGCGTGCGCGGAGACGGGCACCGCACTCGTCGGCGGCGAGACGGCTGAACATCCCGGGCTCCTCGGTCCGGACGACTATGACGTCGCCGGCGCCGCGGTCGGCGCGGTCGAATCGAGCGCGCAGCTCGGGCCGCACCTGGTGCAGGATGGCGACGTCGTCGTCGCGATCGCGTCATCCGGACTGCACTCGAACGGCTTCTCGCTCGTGCGGCACATCCTCGCGAAGAACGGCATCGGCTACACGGACCAGTCGGATACCCTCGGCGGAATTGCCGGCGAGGTGCTGCTCGAGCCGACGCGGCTGTACACCGCTCCGCTGCTTCGACTGCTGTCCGATCCGTCGGGTGGTGCGGTGCACGCACTCAGCCACGTCACGGGCGGCGGCATCGCGGCCAACCTCGCTCGCGTGCTGCCGGTCGGGGCGTGGGTCGAAGTCGACCGCCGCACGTGGTCGCCGGCTCCGGTATTCCGGGCGCTCGCGGATCTCGGCGGGATGCGACTGGCGGAGACCGAGGGCACGTGGAACCTCGGGATGGGCATGATCGCCGTCGTCTCGGCAGGCTCGGAGAATGCGGTGATACGCACACTCGAAGCGGACGGCCTCGCCAGCTGGGCCGCCGGCACGGTGTCGTTCGGCAAGCTCCCTTCGAACAGCTCAGGGGCTGGCGACGAACCATTCGAACAGGGCGTCAAGGGCGTCAACGGCGGCGCGGTGCGCCTTGTGGGGAGTTACCCCAGCTAGCGGCGTGTGTTGCTACGCGGTACGAGACTCGTCCGCGTCCTCGGACTCGTCGTTGTCGAGGTACTCGGTCCACTTGTCCAGCTCGGGCGAAACGGGGCCGGAAGTGTGCAGCTCGTTCGCGAGCGCACCATAGTTTGTGTCCGGGCTGTAGTACTTCAGGTCCCGGGCGACTTTGGTGTGCTTCGCCTTTTGACGGCCACGCCCCATGCGAGACCCCCTCTTTAGAAATGCGTTCAGACGACAGGTGAAAAGCTAGCGATCACTTTATCACTCTCACCTGTC
>DASXCU010000159.1:0-4565 GCA_036491035.1 Galbitalea sp.
CTCGCGAGATTCTCGACCGGGACTTCGACCCGACTCGTCCGGTCCCGCGCATCCTCATCGTCACGACCTTCAACCTCGACGAATACGTGTTCAACGCCCTGCGCGCCGGCGCGAGTGGATTTCTGCTCAAGGATGCGACCCCGCCCCAACTGGTCGACGCGGTCCGCACCGTCGCGCGCGGGGATGCCCTGGTCGACCCGGCAGTGACTCGAACTCTCATCGGCGCGTACGCGGACCGACTGCGCCCGCGACCCGAATCCGGCGACTCCGCTGAACTACTCACCCCACGCGAGCGGGAGGTGCTGCGGCTACTCGCACAGGGGATGTCGAACGTCGAGATCGCGGCGGCCCTGGTGGTGACCCGCGAGACAGCGAAGACCTATGTCTCCCGCATCCTGCTCAAGCTCGGCGTGCGAGACCGCGTGCAGGCGGTCGTCTACGCCTATCGCTCGGGGATCGCCGACGAGTGAGGCCCGGAACGGTTCATGTTGCTTGTTCGGTCGACTCGGCCAGGTGTGCCATCCACAGCTCGGCAACGGTCCGCACGTACTGATCGCGCAACCGAGTCCCGCTGCCCTGCGGGCTCCAGTGCTGCAGTGGTGCGTGGTGCTGAAGAACGGCGAGCGGCAGTGGTGAGTCGACGGTCACGGCTTCGGTCCAGCGAACATCCACTCGATTGACGAACCGGCCGTTGCCGGTCCAGTGCGGCGCCTGGTAGACATCCGAGACGATGGTGCCGCGCGCGATAAGACCGCGCGGTTCCGGACCCTGGCGAAGCAGGTACGCGACATTCCCGATCTCGAGAGCCTGAGTCGTGCCGCCGGTCGACCAGTGCGACTCGGTCGGTGTGCCGGCGAGCACCGCATCCAGGAACGAATCGCGGATGTTGCCACCCCACGACGAAGGGTTCCACGTCATGAGGAATGTCCCCGTCATGACGAGAAGGTTACCCACAACGGGCCATTTGACCCACGGATGAGGGACAAACCGCTTCGCGTTTGGTGTGAATCAATTCAGATTCTGGCAAACGGTCATGTCCGCATTTCGGGGGACAGTAGTGTTGAGGCTGCCCCGGCCGAAATACCCGTTCATGCGGGGGCAACCCGACGCGACCCGAACTCGCGCTTACCTCTCAGGGACACCCGATGCCGAACCCGACTCCATTTTCGCGCGCCGAAAAGCGCCTGGCCAAGAAGTACCAAAAGGCGCGCGACCGAGCGCTGAAAAAAGAATTCCCCGAGCTTCAGCCGCCGAAACGGCAGTGGGGTGCCGAGCGACGAACCCAGCCGCTGCCGACCATCCATGAGCGTCCGAGCGACCGCAAGATCGCCTTCGGTCGGCTCGCGATCGTCACCACCATCCTGTTCTGGGTCGCCTACGTCATCTCCACGGTGCTGCGCCAATTCCTCGATACCGGCGGCAACTTCCAGTTCACGATGGAGGCGATTTCCTATCTCGTCATCGTCACGTTCCTCAGCTTCTCCGCGCTCATGTACCTCGTCGCGCGACAGGGCGCCCTGATGCGGTTCAGGACCCACGTGCGGGTTCCGCGGGCCGAGCTCGACCGCCACTTCAGTGGCAGCACCTCCTCCATCACCGTGCTCGTTCCGTCCTATGCGGAGGAGCCAGCCGTCGTCCGTTCGACCCTCTGGTCGGCCGCGCTGCAGGAGTATCCGTCGGTGCGCGTCGTCCTTCTCCTGGATGACCCGCCCACGCCCACCGATCCGGCGAAGCTCGCGAAGCTCGATGCCACCCGCGCGCTCGCCAGCCAGATCAACGCCGTCCTCGCCGAACCGCGCGAGCGTTTCTGGCAGGCCGCCGCCCGCTTCGAGATCAACGAGCATGACGAGTTCGTCGCATCCGTCTCCGTCATCGAGCTCGCCGAGCACTACGTCTTCGCCGCCAACTGGCTGGTAGAGATGGCCGCCCGCGAACCGCGCAACGACCACGTCGACGAGTTCTTCACCGACCAGGTGCTGCGCGCGCTCGCCGAGGAGCTCGGCACGACCGCGGATGCGCTGTTCGCAGCAATTGCAGAAAACGCGACCCCCAGCCGTAACCGGATGAACGAGCTCTATCGCCGCCTCGCCTGGACGTTCGACGCAGAGGTGTCCGTCTTCGAGCGCAAGCGTTACGCGTCCCTGTCGCACGAGGCAAACAAGGCGATGAACCTCAACTCCTACATCGGGATCATGGGCGGCAGGTACCGCCAGGAGGAGACCCCGGCCGGCATCGCGCTGCGACCCGTCGAGCACGCGGAGCCGGGCGACCTCGTTATCCCCGACTCCGAATACCTCCTCACCCTGGATGCCGACTCGATCCTGCTGCGCGATTACTGCCTGCGCCTCGTCTACATGCTCGAGCAGCCCGCGAATGCGCGAGTCGCCGTGACACAGACGCCGTACTCGTCATTCCGCGGCGCCGGTTCGCGCATCGAACGTCTCGCCGGAGCGACCACCGATCTGCAGCACATCCTGCACCAGGGCATGTCCTACTTCGGTGCCGCGTTCTGGGTTGGCGCGAACGCCGTCATCCGCAAGCGCGCCCTCGAGGACATCGAGGAGAAGGAGATGGTCGGCGGATTCGAGATCAAGCGCTACGTGCAGGACCGAACGGTCATCGAGGACACCGAGTCCTCCATCGACCTGGGAACCCACGGATGGACGCTCATCAACTACCCGGAGCGCCTCAGCTACTCGGCGACCCCGCCCGACTTCGGGTCACTGATCGTGCAGCGCCGGCGCTGGGCGAACGGCGGACTACTCATCCTGCCGAAGCTGTGGCGGCAAATGTCCGCGCGGCGACGCGAGGGCAAGAAGACTTCGTTCATCGAGGGTGCGCTGCGCATCAACTACATGGCCTCGATCGCGTGGGCGAGCTTCGGGCTCATCCTGCTGCTCGCGTTCCCGTACGACTCGCGACTGCTCAGCCCGCTCGTGCTCGGCGCCGCGCTTCCGTACTTCCTGGCGATGGCGAGCGACCTGCACTCGACCGGCTACAAGCGCTCGGACGTGCTTCGCATCTACGGCTTCAACCTCATCCTCCTGCCCGTGAACCTGGCCGGAGTGCTGAAGTCCCTGCAGCAGGCGATCACCGGCAAGAAGATCCCGTTCGCGCGAACCCCGAAGGTGCGCAACCGCACGGCCGCTCCGCTTATTTACGTGGTCGCGCCATACGCGATCGTGCTGTTCTCGCTCTTCACTCTGTACCGCGACTACCTGGAACAGAACTGGGGCAACGCGGCGTTCGCTCTCTTCAACGCCGTGCTCGCCAGCTGGGCGATCCTCGCGTACATCGGCGTCATCAATTCGATCGTGGATGTCTGGCTCGGCGCGACAGGATGGCTGTTCGTCGAGAAGACGCCGAAGGGCGTACGCGTTCCGGCTGCGTCCGCGGCCGAAAGCCTCGACTGGCGAACCGTTCTCTACAACGGCAGCGCCGGTGACCACGTCGAATCCAGCTCAGAGCAGGCGAAACACCCGCGCCCGCAGAGCCCCGTCAACGACCCGAACAAGATTGCGGCGTAGATCATGACCACACTGGACACACCACCACGGGCAATGTCCTCGGCGCAGCCGGTTCGGCGCCTCTCGATCTTCCGATTATTCATCGCCGTCGTCGTGACTGCAGCGCTCGTCGCGGCGGGGTTCGTCGGCTGGCAGGTGTACTCGGCGAGCGCATCCATCGACAAGTCCGGCGCCTGGTTCGCCAGCTACGTGGATGTCACGGCTACGCCGCAGTACTCGTTCGAGACCCCGAAGACGGCAGCCCAGAAGCAAGTCGTGCTGTCCTTCATCGTCGCGTCGAAGACCGCAGACTGCACGCCCAGCTGGGGCGGGGCGTACTCGCTCGACGAGGCTTCCGCGTCCCTCGACCTCGATCGTCGCATCGCTCGCCTGCAGCAGCAGGGCGGGGACATCGCCATCTCATTCGGCGGGCTCGACAACCAGGAGCTCGCCGTGACGTGCGCCAGCGTCGCGAAGCTCGCCGCCGCGTACGAGTCGGTCATCGACCGTTACAACATCTCGACCGTTGATCTGGATGTCGAAGGGGCCGCCCTGGCGAACTCCGCGGCGAACGATCGTCGCGCCGCCGCACTAGCGCTCGTGCAGAAGGAGCGGCGTGCCGAGGGCAAGACCCTCGCCGTCTGGCTCACGCTCCCGGTCGACCCGAACGGCCTCGAGGTCGGCGGCCAGGATGTGGTGCGCTCGACCCTCGCGGGCAAGGTGGACGTCGCCGGCGTGAACGCCATGACCATGGACTACGGAACACTCGCCGCCGGACAGACGATGCTCTCGGCATCCGAGTCGGCGCTGACCCAGGTGGAGCGCCAGCTCGGCATCCTCTACAAGCAGGCAGGCATCACCCTGAACGCGGGAACGCTGTGGTCGAAGGTTGGCGCGACGCCGATGGTCGGCCAGAATGACAGCAAGGGCGAGGTGTTCACGATTGCGGATGCGCGTGCGCTGAACGCGTTCGCGGCATCGAAGGGCGTCGGCCGGATGTCGATGTGGTCGCTGAACCGCGACGTTTCGTGTGGCTCGAACTATGTGACGCTGACGGTC